>NZ_CP029347.1:1285978-1607473 GCF_003143555.1 Saliniradius amylolyticus | reverse complement strand
TCGAAATAGACCTTAGGCCGTTTGACCCAGTCAAAGGCGCTGTCGGCGTAAGAGTGCGCGACGCGCTCGCCAAGCGGCAGGTTGATACGAAGGCGCTGATCCTGAGCCCGGTTATGCCAACTTAGACTCACGTCGATATGCTGGCGGTCAGGCAGCAGGGTCAGGCAAAGCTGGCCTTGGCTGTCGACGGTCTTATCGTGGGCACCCTGGCGATCGTCGTTAAGGCTTGCCGGTTGGGTCAGTGTGATTTCCAGCACCAACTGCTGTAAACCATTGTCCCAGTGTCGACACTGACGCACTCGGGTAATTTGGCTATGGCGTAGCACCCCATCCACCGGCGAAAAATTATAGCTGTCCCCGGCGTCCAGTTCGGAGGTCAGGCTCAGCCAATTGTCGTAACGTTTCTGGCTTTGTTTGTCGGTAAACTGCAGCTTGCCATCTTGAGTCGGCTCGATTCGATAATACGCGTTTTCAAAGTAAGTCGTCTCAGTGTTCGTCGGGCCAGCAACGGATTGGCGGTCAGCCTCAACATTAAGCGGTTTTAATTCAAGGCCATCTAAGTCGGCCTTGAGTAATACCTGGTAACGAATACCTGACACCTGGTCGGGAAAGTCGTCAATTGGCGAGTGAAAATCCGCCGTTGGCTCGGAGCTTATTACCGTGCAGGGCAGGGTATTACCCTTATTGTCGGTAATGGTCAGCATCTGGGCCTCTTCACCGGCCAAAAACAGGCTCAGTGGTTGCCAGCCGCTGACCGGTTTGGGACTTGGATTAAATAGGCTGAACCGGCTGTCATCGGCAAAAGGATTGGATAAACCCTGCTCGCGGTGTTTGGTCATGCGGTTATTGGACAGCCCCAATGCCAGCTGGGCTTGCTTCTGCAAGGCATCCAGGCGCTGATTAAGCTGTTTAAAGCGCACCTGCATCTCTTCATGCACTTCATCCACGCTGCAGCCGCAGATAGAATCGTGGGCGTGCTGCTCAATAAGCAGCTTCCAGGTTTGCCTCAGATAGTGCTCCGGATAGCGGGCCAGAGGCGCAATAGCCAGCAGCGGCTCAATCAAGCCGGTGAGGCGGTCTTCAATGTGTTGGTTGGCCTGTTTCAGATACTGGCGGGTGGAGAGTACATCGGGCAGTACGAAAATATTGTCATTGCCTCTGAGCTCGCCGGTGAGTCGGCCTAACTGACCGCTGCTGCCTTTAAGCTCATTCACATAGTCTTCGAGGCGTTGCTGCTCGAGTTGGTAGGTGTTTTGACCTTGATTAAATTCCTGGATGCGCGTTTGCAAGCCTTCCCGGGTCAGCAGATGATCGCCCCCTTGGGTCAGTAGCAGACGCTGACCGGTGGAGCGCGTGGCAATTTTATCTAAGTAAGTGGTTAGGTTTCTCTGCCAGTTGTCGGTATTGAACGGGTGCTGGTAATAGCCCTCGGTAAGAAAGACGGTAAACACCTCGCTGCCATCGGCGGCCTGCCAGATCATTTCCGATTCGCTGTGATCGATGCCGCGCCAGGCCACCGCATTATCGATGCCAAAGCCTTTTAAAATCTGCGGCATCTGGGAGATGTGACCAAAGGTGTCGGGCAGATAGCCCACATTCTGACACTGGCCGAGTTCATCGGCACGCGTCCGGCCCAGTTCCAGGTTGCGGATCAGCGACTCACCGGCACAGAGAAATTCGTCGGCCATGATGTACCAGGGGCCGATGACGATCTTGCCCTGGCGTACATAGTCCTGAACCCGTGCGGCCAGCTCAGGCTCGGCGGCGGTATAAAAGTCGTCGATGGCCGATACCTGGCCGTCGAACAAAAAGCTTGTTAGTTCCCCGGCGTCCAGCTGTTCTACCACCTGCTCCATAACCTGTAGCAGGCGGGCCAGGAAGGTTTGGTGGGGATAATACCACTCCCGATCCCAATGGGTTTGTACAACAACGGCAACGGACTGACTCATCCTTTTACGCTCCCTTTCATGGCACCTTCGATAAAGTACTTCTGACTGAAAATAAATACGATCAATATGGGGACGATGGAGAAGATCGCGCCAGCGGCCACTAAGCGCCAATCCATGGAAAAAGTATTGGCCAGGCGATTCACGCCCAACGGCAGGGTGTAGTAGCCCGGATCATCCAGGATAATCAGGGGCCAGAGAAAGTCGCCCCATACGGCGATAAAGCTGAATACCGCCAGGGTTGCCAGCGACGGCTTCACCAGCGGCAGCAGAATATGCCACCAGATCTGCAAGCGGTTTAAGCCTTCCACCATGGCAGCTTCTTCCAGTGCCCGGGGAATGCCTAAGAAGGCTTGCCGCATTAAAAATACCCCAAAGGCACTGCAGGCATGGGGCAATATGAGCCCCAGGTAGGAGTTCTGCAGTCCCAGGGAAATGGCGATGCTGTAGACTGGGATCATCAGCAGCTGAAAGGGGATCATCATGGAGCTAAGTAGAACAATGAAGATCAGGTTCTTACCTTTAAACTCCATCCGGGCCAGCGGGTAAGCGGCCAGAGAAGCAAAAATAAGATTGGCAGTAACCGACAATATGGCCACCAGCACACTGTTTTTTAAATACAGCATAAAGGGCTGGCTCTCAATCACCCGCCAGAAGTTGTCCAGGGTTGGATCTTCTGGCAACAACGACGGCGGATACTGGAAGATATTTTCGTCACCGGATTTGAGAGCGGTGGACAGCAGCCATAGGAAAGGCCCTATGGTGACTACTGCCATCAATAGCAGGCCAAGGTAACGATTTAACACGGCAAACGCGGGGTGTTTCATTTGTCTTTCCTTAGCATAAACAGGTTAATCAGGGAAAAGCACAGCGTCATCAGGAATAACACCACACCGGCGGCGGAGGCATAGCCCATTTCAAACTCCTCAAAGGCGCTTTGGTAAATGAAGTACACCAGCGTCTTGGTGGCATCCAGCGGCCCACCCTGAGTCATCACATAGATCTCTTCAAATACTTTCATGGCAGCGATGGAGGACATCACACTGACCACGGCGATGGAGGGCTTTAACAGCGGAATGGTGATATACAGGGTCTGTTTAAACTTGGAGATGCCTTCTACCTCGGCGGCTTCATACAGATCTCGTGGGATGGATTGTAATCCTGCCAGGTAAATCACCATGTAATAGCCCATACCGGTCCAGATGGTTACCGCCATCACCGAAAACAGGGCGTTAGCCGGATCGGTGAGAAAGGCAACTGGATCATCGGTAATGCCGGTGGCCATCAGAAAATAATTAAGCAGCCCCTGCTCTTCGTACAACCATTTCCAGATGAGACCGGTAACCACCAGTGATGTGATTACCGGTAGATAGAAAATGGCCCTAAACAGTTTGATTCCCGGCAGCGAGCGGTTGACTAAAATGGCCAGGAAGATGGGCGCAATGACCAAGACCGGTACTACAATGACCAAATACAATAGAGTATTTTGCAGTGCATTCCAGAAGAAGGGATCTTCGGCCAGCTGAGCATAGTTATCCAATCCCACAAACCGGGATTCGGTGATCATATTGTAATCAGTCAGGCTGGCGGCGATCGCGTGCAACATCGGGTAGAGCACAAAGGCACCGATGATGGCACAGGCCGGAATTAGAAACAGGTATGGAGTCAGACTGTTACGATTCAACATGGCGAATTCCTATAGATTGCAATGCCAGCTTAGCCGCGCCGACGGCGCCAGCATCGTTGGCCAATTGGGCCACCTGCAGATTGATATCAAGATCACGCTGTTGCAGACGCTCCTGTACTTGTGACCACCAGTACTGGCGAGCGTCGATAAGACCGCCCCCAATAACAATGGCGTCGGGGTCCAACAGCCAGTACAGGTTTTCTATAGTAGCGGCCAGGTGCTGGCAAAACAGTTCGATGGCTTGAGAGGCCAAGTGGTTACCTTGATCCAGCGCTCTTGTCACTGCTTTGCCATCGGCAAAGAGCGCTTCAGAAGCTAACTGATTGGCAATAAAAGCAAGACCAGAGCCAGACACCAGCCTATCCAGGGTGAGCCACTCACTTGGTTTCCAGGGGTGGGGTAAACGCGTGCGGCCGATGTGTCCGGCGAGCTGGTGCCGGCCGTGAACGATCTGCCCTTGTTCTGCCAGTGCGCCACCCAAGCCGGTACCCAGGGTCAACATAAAACAGCGCCCCTGTTGTAAGGCGTTATTTGCCGATAATTCGCCCAGTAACGCCGCTTTGACATCATTGACGGCGACTGCGGGAATGTTAAAGGCCTTTTCTACCTCGGCGGTCAGGGGCGTGCCAGACCAGCCGGGAATGGCGTCGGTGGCATCTATCACAACGCCTGTGGCCGGGTCGATTATACCTGCACTGGAAATGCCAATGGCTTTAACAGGGGTTGAGGAGACGGCGAACAACTCAGTGAGGAGCTTATTAATGGCTTCCAGTACCGCCTCTCGACCCTCAGCGGCGTTGGCAGGCAACTGCTGCATATGAGAGGGCGTTAGGGCTTTATCAAAGCAAGCCCCCCGCACCTTGGTGCCGCCAATATCGATGCCAATAACCTGATTCACGAGCGATCTCCTAAAAACAGAGCCCAGGTATCGGCGGCTTGCTGTACCGCCTCATCCACCGAGAGCTTGCCCACCATGGCCGATTGCAGGTTGCGAACGAAGCTGTTTCTGAGTTTGCTGTATTTAGGCAGCGGTGGTACCAGTACGTGGCCTTCTAACACTTGCTCGGCAGATACGTAGCGCGCCTTCTCGAACAGGCTTTTGGGTGCCTGACTGTCTTTGGGTTGGAAAAAGTCAGACTGGTAACTGGCTTTTGTAGAGGGCAGTAAGGGCACTCGTTTAGCCAGTGCCATTTGATTTTCAGCATTGGTCACAAAGGCGGCAAATTCAAATGCGGCGTGTTTATGCCTGGAGAGCATGGGGACGGCCAGATTCATGGCGGCCACATTAAATCGACCCGATTGGGCTCCAAGCTGGGGAGCGACGTCTATCTGCTGGTAGAGATCCGGCGCATTGATCTTAATGGTGTTGAGGAACTGCATACCCGTGCTGATCATCGCCAGTTGTCCGGACTGAAACAGGTCTACGGCTTTATGATGTCCCTCGGTAAGGACATTCTTTGGGATCAGCTCTTGCTGATAGAGCTGACGATAGAGTTCGAAAAACTCGCGGCCTTGCCCGGTATTAAAACCTGCGGCAGTTTGACTATCATTGACCAGTTTGGCACCTGAGGTGACCAGATCTTCCAGTGGCTTACTGCCGTCCATAGCCGGGAAGTAGGTGTACTTGCCCAGCTTTTTCTTAATGGTTTTAGCCGCTTCCAGAATACCTTCATGGGTTTCGGGCACCGAGACGTCCGCTTGTTGCATCATTTGGCGGTTGTAAATAGTGATAGTGGTGGACAAATACCAGGGAATGGCAAACGTCTGGCCATGGTAACGATTCGCTTTCCAGATGGCGGGCAGAAAACGGTTGACCTGCGATTGGGTCAGGTAGTCTTCAGGATCTGCTAAAGCGCCATAGGAGGCGAGCTTTGAAGAAAACTGCGGGTTGAGGTTGACCACATCGGGGGCCGTCCTGGCCGCTACCGAGGCCAGCATTTTCTTTTCCATCTCCTTCCAGGGAACATCCACCCACTTTACCCGGATATCAGGGTGATCTGCTTCGAAGCGTTCAATGAGTCCGTTGACATATTCATCGTGAAAAGGGGAGAGCTGCATGGTCCAAAACTGGATCTGTACAGCACTTAAAGCGGGTCCGCTGCACAGTAACAATCCCATTATCAACGGGCGGCAGATTAAACGTAACGGGCGCATAGTTAACCCCATGAGAATGACTGACAACTGATTAACAATTTAGCCAATCTTTTTTTGCAAATCAAACCAATTGGTATATTATTTTTATCAGGGGCGACCTTAATGCCTGATTTGGTATACTTGTAGTCCAATTTTTTACAGGGTGAGACGCAGTGGCAAGAACAGCAAAACAACAGCGCTTATTGGCAGAGCTTATTCGGATTGCCGACAGACAGGCGCCCGGCACTCGTTTGCCCGCCGAACGGGAGCTAAGCGACACTTTGGGTGTTTCTCGGGATACTTTGCGAAGAGTCCTGAAAGAGGCAGAAAAGGACGGGCACGTTGAAATCCGCCAGGGAGCAGGTATTTTCATCCGGCCTAAGCCGCTCTCACAGAAACTGCGTCTGATGTCCTTCACGGAAGAAATGCGCCAGCGTGGCCTGACTCCATCCAGTGAGATGCTGTTTAACGATATGGTTCAGGCTGCGATTAAGGTGGCCAGAAAGCTCAATGTCCAGCCAGGTGCAGAGCTATTTCTTTTGCGTCGTTTGAGACTCGCCGATAATTCCCCTGTCGCTATAGAACGCGTCTACCTGCCCCGGGCTATTTTCCCACAGCTTCAAACCAAGCAACTGGCCAGCGGCTCTTTATATGAACTGCTGTATGAGCAATATGAAACCCTGGCCCATAGCGCCAGACAGAGTATTGAGGCAACGGTGGTTACCGAAGAGGAAGCCGAGCTCTTACAAATTCCGCCATTCAGCCCTGCGTTGCTGGTGGAGCGTACGGTCAGTGATGAACAGGGACGTACTATTGAATACGCCAAGAGCATTTACCGGGCCGATAAGTACCGCTTCGATGTGGCTGTAGAGCGCAGTGGCACTCAGATTGCCACCGTTTATGAACAGTAAAGGAGATGTCATGCAGGTACGGGATGAGAAACTGAGCGGGGGGCTTATCGTATCCTGTCAGCCAGTGGACAATGGTCCCATGGATAATGACGATGTGGTCAAGCGTCTGGCTCAGGCGGCTATTGCCGGTGGTGCCGACGGGGTTCGTATCGAGAATGCCCGCCGTGTGGCTCAGGTGCGAGAGGCTATGCCTGAAGCGCTTATTATCGGTATTGTGAAGCGCGATTTGGATGACAGCCCGGTGCGGATAACGCCATACTTAGAGGATGTGGCAGCACTGGCAACGGCAGGCGCCGATGTGATCGCTGTGGACGCGACAGACCGTGACCGCCCAGTGCCGGTAAAGGATTTGATAGAAGCGATTAAGCAGCAGGGCAAATGGGCAATGGCTGACTGCTCTTGCCTGTCAGATGCCTTAAGTGCGATGTCTTATGGCGCCGATATTGTCGGTTCGACGCTCTCCGGTTACACAGGCGGCCCTCCCCCCACAGAGCCTGATTACAAGCTTCTGGAACAGTTGGTCAGTCATTGTCCTAAAGTGATGGCAGAAGGGCGTTTCAATACCCCGCAGGACTGCGCAAAGGCGCGCTCATTAGGCGCATGGGCAGTGACAGTCGGAACGGCGATTACCCGTACCGAGGTGGTTACAGGCTGGTTTGCTGACGCCTTGAATACCGACTGGCCATCGCGTTAATTCCTTGCCGTTTTCTGCACAAACTTGTGCAGTGATAAAGTGCAATCTAGTATTAGTTAAGGTTGGCAACACTGGGTGTGTTGCTGTTCCTGTTCGGCGTGCCAGTTTGGTAGACAGGAGTAAGACAAGAGGGTCCTTAGAAGGAGAAACAGCACCAAATTCGCATTTTTCCAAGTCTTAACGCTCAGATTTCGCCACAGTTAACTTATGAATAAACTTCCTGAGGATGAGTTCGCCCAAGAGCTCGAAGAACTGAGAAGCAAAAGCCAACACCTTTTCAAACTTGAAAGCCGTTTGGAGGAGCTTGAGAAGCGTTGTAGTGAGTACAAAGACAGTTCAGATAAGCTCAGGGAAGAAGTCGGTATCTACCAAAAATTACTGGATGAGTGGGACTGGTTCTTTCAGCACTCCAGCGAAATGCTGTGTATCGCAACGAAGCAAGGGTACTTTAGGCGAGTAAACCCTGCTTTTGTCAAAGCGCTTGGATACTCTGAGAAGGAGTTGCTTTCCCGTCCCATTATAGATTTTGTTCACCCAGACGATCGCGAGAAGACACAAAAAGAGTATGAAAAGCTGATTAATGGAAATCAGGATGCGGTTGATTTCAGGAATCGATACCGGCATGCGGATGGCAGTTGGCATCATATTGCGTGGGTCTGTCCGTCATTAACTCCGGGGGTCAACAATCTCTATGCGATCGCCAGGGACATCACTGAACAACTAAAGCATGACGAACAAATATTATATAAGGCCATGCATGATCCATTGACCGGGCTTTACAACCGGGCAGCCTTCTCGGAGATGCTGGACAGAGCGATGGCCCGGGCAGATCGCCACAATGAAGGGGTAGTGGCCCTCTATCTGGTGGATTTAAACCGGTTTAAAGAGATTAACGATACCTACGGTCACTCCGTAGGGGATGAAGTTCTGACTCAGGTCGCCCAGCGCTTTGCCAACGTCAACCGAAAGAGTGAGTCAGTGTTTCGGTTGGGCGGGGATGAATTTGCGTTTTTGCTGGAGGATATCGCACCGGTTGAAGTGAAGCCGCTGGCACAGCGCATAGTGAAGTCTATTGAGTCACCTATTGCACTGAGTGATGGTGCATTTTCGCTTACCGTCGGGTGTAGTATTGGCGTTTCTTTTTATCCAAATAGCGCCACGGAAGTGAAAAAACTCATCGACCAGGCTGATGCGGCCATGTACAGGGTAAAGCGGGCATCCAAGAACGGTTTTGAGATTTTTCACCAGCCATAAACAGTATTCTTTCAGACGCTAATAAAACAGGCCAAATTCCGGCCTGTTTATGTGTAAGCCGTTTGTCTCAATTGGCTTCTAAGATCAGTTGTTGATTGGTGGTAATCAGTCCAGGTACATAAAGCTCAAGGTTAATGTTACGACTACCATTGGCCGGAATAGTATAGGTATCAATCACGGCGGAGGGGGAGCTCGGTGTGGTAAACAGATCCACCAGGCTCCCGTTAACCAGAGCCGGACTGTTCCAGGTAAAAGACACCGGGCTATTGGTTACATTCGAACCAAACCTAAAGGTGACTGAGCGATCGACGGAGTTATTATTAATCAAATGCAGCGTTACATTGTAATGGTGACCATAGTTACCATGAGTCTGTGCTGAGGAGTCAGATAGGTTCATGATTGCATCAGAGGTCTGATCCTGCAGATAGGTATAGATTTTATTGGTACTATTAAAGTTAAAGCCGATATAGCCCTGATTGTCTGGCAGCACGATGCTCTGGACACTTTTCACTCCGGAGCCGCTATAAATTCCCGCTTCACGACCAAATTTATCAACGTCAGGCTCGGCGATAAAACCTGGTGCCACATTGCCCTGAGACAGGTTAATGGCGTCGCTGCTGCTCCCTGTATTGGTCGCAACGGTGTACAGGTAAACCCCTTCATCGGAACAGATTTCATAGCGTCCATCGATCATACTATCCAGCTTAATCCTAACCAGCTCTTGGGCCGTATAAGGCGATACGATTCGTTGGATGTTGGTACGAGGTGTGTCATACAGCCAGTCATAGGCGACCTGATAATTAAGACCAGTGCCTTTGCCATATAAGGGCTTTTCGGTGTTGTTATACATAGAACCCGACAAGGTGACTGAAGCAGATACGTCATTCGGGTTGGATGCTAATAAGTGTACATATTTATCCGAACCGGATTTGTTGATGTGAAATAAATAGATATCGTTACAGCCTTGTAAAGGCGTGGATTGACCACCACGGGCGCCATCGGTACGACTGCTTTGCATCATCCAACCAGTGCCCTCTATGGCTTCTGGATTATTACTCTTCCAGATGGTTTTTTCGTCTACTTTTATTGATAAATTCCGCAGGAGAGTCCAATCCACAATATCACTGTTTAATGCCCCGGATTGCCAGTCTGCTGCAACCGTGCAGGGCGCATCGTTAACGATCACTGTACGGCTGTTGCCTTCCCAGCTGGTATCCGCGCCGGTCGCCTCTGATATAAAGGCAACAGGAACCATCGTTCGATTATAGGGCGTGGCGATAAAAGGGGCGGCATCCAGAGTCGTGCTTTGACCATCCACATAGGCGGTTGTACTCCCAATCCATAATTCAATGACTGTTCCGTCCTTGGTGCCGGTAATCTTTTGGGTTTCACCGTCCCAGGTTAAAGCAATCCCCATCGCCGTAAAAAGGGTGTTTAGCTCGACGAAGGTCCGTCCCTCAACGATTAACGGTGGTACTTCGAACGTCGGATAGCCGCAATTGTAATTTACATAGACCTCGTCCTGATTAGCGAGAATCGCATCGGCGTCACGGTAGTCCTGGGCTTGTAACGTGCTGGTAAAGAGCGCAGCAAGACAACAAAGGGTTGGAATTATTTTCATTGTATACCTTAGGTTGTGGTGGGTTTATGGCTAAATATTGCACAACTTCGGTATAAATCAATCCAATTGGACTTGTATTTGTAAATATCGGACCTACAGGTAGAAGCCCTGTGCCGTACAACCTAATCAGCACAGGGGATCCAGGGAAAGCATTACAGCTTGATAAAGATGCGTTTCTGGTAAAGCCAATGAGATAGGGTGTAGAACAGACCAACCGCGATGAGTGCAAACAACAACGAGGCGTTCTTGGCACTCATAACGTGATTGAAGCCATCAAAGATCCATTGATAGGCATTGGTAGTCTGTCCGTTAATGTCGAAGCGAATCAATTGAGCCAGACTAGCGGCATAAATCCATGAGAGTACATAGATAAACAGCGGGTTTGTGCCATAAATTGCCATCCAACCAAAGCCTTTTTGCCATCCTTTGATATCGTAGGCATAGATAATCAGGCTGAGTAAGAGCCAGGCGCAACCGGCTGTGACCAGTACATAAGAACCAGTCCAGAGCGCTTTGTTAACCGGCTGTGCCAGCGACCAGATCAGGCCTGCTGAGATGGACAGAGAAGCCCAGACTAGTAAGCGGCGACACTTATGCAATGGCTCACTCAAACGCGCCAGCTCAGAGCTGGTAAAGTAACCCGCAAGCACGGTAACCACGGCGGGTAGGGTACTGAGCAATCCTTCGGGATCGAAAGGCAGCCCGAAGCCTTGGTACATATGTCCACTACCCAGTAAAGTAAGATCTACAGTGCGCACCAGGTTGGTCTGAAGCTGCCAGGGCGCATCGACGGTTAACATGAGTCCCCAGTAGGCCAGCAAGATAAGACCCGCGGATACGTATAGCTGACGTTTAGACAGTGTCAGAATCAGTATGGATGCCACGCAATAACACAGGGCAATTCGCTGTAACACCCCCATAATCCGCCATTCATCCGGTGAGTGGGTAAAAGGATAGGCATTGAGCCCCACACCAATAAGAAACAGCAGCGCGGTTCGCTTGCCGATCTTGCCCCAGGGAATGCTCCGGCCCTGAAACTTACTCATGGAATGGAACATGGCTGCGCCCACCACGAATAAGAAGAAAGGAAAGATCAGATCCGTGGGAGTCATACCATGCCAGGCGGCGTGTTTTAGCGGAGCATAAATATGGCTCCACGAACCAGGGGTATTAACCAGTATCATCGCGGCCAGGGTCAGGCCGCGAAAGATATCTAAGCTGACTTCACGTTTCATGACTTCCACTGACGTTTTTTATGACCCGACAACGCGAAGTGCAGAATGTAAAGGTAGCAGGGGATCATCATCAGGTAAGCTTGCTGATTGGTAAAGAGATCGGCAAACAAGCCGTAAATCATGGGGATCACTGCACCACCGGCGATTCCCATAATCAGCAATGCCGAGCCTTTGGCGGTGAATTTGCCCAGGTTGGCTAATGCCAGTGGCCATATTGCGGGCCATACCATGGCATTGGCAAAGCCCAACAGTGCCACATAGGCTACGGTGTTCGGCATTTCAGGGAAGCCCAGCCAGCCCCAGGCAACCGCCGACACCGCCGTGCTTTCATGGCTGGAGAAGACCACCGCGAGTGACAGAATGATTCCCAGTACAGCGGAGAACGTCAACGCCTGATCCTGTTTGATCACTCTTGGGATCAATGCCAATCCCAGCAGATACCCTAGTACCATAAAGGCCATGGTATAGCTGGTCAGGGAGGTGGCATTCGCGACGCCCAGTTTGGATCCAAACAGACCGATAGTATCACCGGCGATCACTTCCACGCCCACGTAGAAGAACAAGGCAATGGCACCCAGAATTAGGTGGGGGAACTGAGTTACCGACGTCTTGGCATCGCCCTCAGCCAGATCGGCCAAAGAGTCATCGTCTTCAAATTCGATATCCGGTAGCGGCGAATACAGCAGGCCTACCATGAGTACGACCAAAGCTATCGCCATCCCTAGGTAAGGCATCACCAGCGCATTCGACAGCGCTTCGATTTGTGCTGCTTTTTCGGCGGCACCTAAGACTTCTACGGTTTTGGCGGTGACGCCCTCGAAATCGCCCATAACCAAGGCCGTGAATACGATAGGAGCAGCCACGCCGGCCCCTTTATTAAGCAGGCCCATTATGGAAATTCGGGCCGCCGCACTTTCCTGAGGACCGATATGCACGATATAGGGGTTGGAGGCCGTTTGCAGTATGGTCAGGCCTGTGCCCACTACGAACTGCGCCAGTAAGAACACCACAAATTGCTGGGAGTAGGCCGCCGGAATAAACACCAGGCTGCCCACGGCAATCAGGAGAAGACCCAGTGCCATGCCTTTCTTATACCCGGTACGTTCCAGAATAAAGGCCATAGGCAGTGCCATCACCGTGTAGGCGATGTAAAACGCAAATGCGATGAACAGTGCCTGAGTCTCGTTCAATTCACAGACGATCTGTAAAAACGGGATCAGGGCGCCGTTCAGCCAGGTAACAAAGCCGAAGATAAAAAATAGGGTACCGATGATCATCATGGGTACCACAGAACTGCGGTATTGAGGCTGGTCAGACATAGTGGTCTCCATCAGGTTGTCCTCTTGATTGTTATTATTGTTGAGTCACGACTTGGCCCTGGATCCAGGTCTGAGTCGCGTTAAGTGTATCGTCCAGCAGCACCATGTCGGCCTGATAACCGGGCTGGAGCTTACCGAGTTGATCCGCCAGTCCCAAATAGCGAGCGGGAGTGCGAGACGCCATAATCAATGCTTGCTCTAATGACAGACCGCTCTGGCAGGTGTTACGTACCGCCGAGGCCATATCCAGGGCAGAGCCGGCCAGGTTGCCCGCCGGAATAGTGAGCTTATCGCCAGTGCGGATGATGCGGGTGTCGAAAAAGGCCAGATCATCAATGTCCGAGCCCACATGGGCCATCGCATCGGTAACCAACATAACCTGATCGATACCTTTCGCTTTTATGGACGCCTTAACAGTAACCTTGTCCACATGGTAGTTATCCACGATCAGGCCGCAGTAGCTGTTGTCGTCAGCCAGTGCTGCGCCGACTACGCCCGGTTCCCGACTGGTCATGGGGGACATGGCATTGTGAAGGTGGGTAAAACCGTTGGCACCGGCTTCCAGTGCTTTTAAGGTGGTATCACAATCGGCGTTGGTATGTCCTAGGCAGACCCTGACACCCTGACGCACCAGATCGGCGATCACATCGGCGGGGACATTTTCCGGCGCTACCGTGAGCATGACCTTGCCCAGGTCCTGACGGGTAAACTGCTTAAGCTCATCGTCGGTAATGGGGCGAATAAACTGACTGCGGTGAATGCCTTTCTTAGGCTCGCTAAGGTGGGGGCCTTCAAAATGGATCCCCAAAATACCGGGGCTGTCTTGTGCGATGGCCTCGGCCATCGCATCGGCGGCACGAGTGATCGTATCCAGACTGTCTGTAATCAACGTCGGCATCATGGCTGTTGTGCCAAACTGGCTGTGAGCGTGACGAATGCGGTTAAGAGCATCGGCACTGGTATTGCTGTTAAACAGCACACCGCCGCCGCCATTCACCTGCACGTCTACGAAACCAGGCACCAACGTTCCCGCCAGTGGCGTGGGGCTGTCAGTGTGATTGCCGATCGCCAGAACTTTGCCCTGGTCAATGGTGACCGTCGTATTGGTATGCAGAGTGTCACCGTCAAAGAAACGCTCTGCAAGATAGGTAATAGCCATAGGTGCCTCTACAGAGTTTGAGTGACTTTTTTAAGGCCCTCTGGGTTATCCGGGTCCAGTCCCATTTGCTGAGCAACATTTTCAATATCCAGATAAAAACGCTGCATGATCGCCAGTGGCGCCAGGCGTGGATGTAGGTCCGGTGCAGGGTTGGAAAGATGGCATAGCTTGGCCCCGCGGTGTTTGATCTCTTTAATTTGCTCTCGGTGAGCCTCTACCGATTCATCGGTGACTTCAATATCCACTACGGCAAGCTGTTTTTGCACCAACGTCACCGGGCCATGCAAAAACTCGGCACTGGAGAAGGCTTCGGCGTGGACAGCCACCACCTCTTTTAACTTTAACGCCAGCTCCCGGGCGATGGCATAACCGAAGCTGCGCCCCAGAACGACACAGTGGGCCAGCGGTTTTATGAACACCCGGTCCAATTGCGCGGGCGCATCGACGGCTTTTTGTAAGCCTTCGGGAAGATGATCTAAAGACTCGATCAGTGATTTATCCTGTTTCCAGTACGCTACCATCTGCAGGAGGGCGCTGAGAGTGCACAGGTAGCTCTTGGTGGCGGCAACGGCTTTTTCTTCGCCCGCATTCAGCGGCAGTACATGATCAACCATTTCCGCCAGTGGTGAGCTTTCGTCGTTAACCAAAGCGACGACCAATGCGCCTGAGGCTTTGGCTGACTTGGCCTGAGCCAGAATGTCCGGACTGCGGCCAGATTGGGATATCACTAGTACCAGTGCCTTGTCTAACTTCAGGTTCTGGCCGTAAATACTCGCCACCGATGGGGCTGATGCGGTGACAGGAACGCCGGTTTCGACTTCAATCAAATACTTGGCAAACACCCCCGCATGATCCGACGAGCCCCGTCCCACCATCAATACAAAAGCAGGCTCGAAAAGTCGAATCTGGTGTCCTAGTCGTTCGCAGGCAGCTTGATTCTGTGTCAGTTGTTCTTTAACGCGGACAGGTGCTTCTGCCGCTTCTTTGGACATAATACTGGTCATAAGGTATCTCGCTTTGGATTGTCTTGTTGAGCAAATAGCACAGCACCCATTTCCGGACTGTGCAGACTGGGCTGGAGTCGCTCCTTTACATCTTCATCCAGCCAGGGAGCAATAATCGGAGCCAAGCCACCAATCATGGAAAAGCGCGGTGGGTTGTAGCCAAATAAGCGACGGGCCAGACGGTTGATGTAGTCGGCACCCTTGATCACCAGTTCAGTGGCTAACTCATCTTTCACATTAGCCTGTTCAAAGACGACTGGAGCCAGTTTGGCATATTTGGCCGGACTTTGGCCTGCCATGGTCTGAGCCAGTTCCCGAGCGGTTTGGCATTGTGTGAGATCCAGTACCCGCTCCACTAAGTCGGTTTTGGGCAACAGGCCGTCTAAGGCTTGCAAGCTTTGGCGAATGGCATTGATACCTAACCAGGCTCCGCTACCCTGATCGCCGACGGTGAAGCCATGACCACCGAATTGACGCCGTTGACCTTTGACATTGACCATGCCGCACGATCCCGTGCCGGTAATGATGACGGCTCCGTCCCCCCCCCCGTGAGCGCCTAAACAGGCGATATGTAAATCCGTGCTGATGTTAAGGCGGGCAAACGGATGATCCCAGTTGGCCATCCATTGATAGTATTTGGGTAGATTCAACCCAGCCAGCCCCATTCCTGCATAAACTTTATCGATGGTACTTGCGGGTAAGCCTGCGTTATCGATGGCCTGAGTCGCGCAATCGAGAATCGAGTTCAGTGACTGATCCAGCCCCTGATTGGGGTTAGCGGGACCTGACTGTCCGGTTCCCAGTTCCTTGCCCTCGGCATCGGTGAGCAGGGCTCGGCACTTACTGCCGCCACCATCGATGCCCATGTAATAGAGAGGCTGTTGCGTTGTCATGGTTTCCTCACTTGTTGGCCTTGCCTGCCATCGTATCCACCTAGCCTAGCAGACTGATGACAGCGTTGTCATTAATGTTATTGGAATATTTTATCCGAACTAAGTTTGGTCTATTTGGAATCATTATTCAAGAAGAACGCTCGACTTACCTTATCCGTTCCCGGTAAACGTGTACGTACATTGATCGGCGTATCAGTCTCGACAGGCGCCTTATAGGTTTGCCACTTACCATTGTGAGTTCGGTACTCTGCTTCCAAATGGGGCCAGGGCAGGGCGATACTCAATACGCCATGCTCTATCACGGCCCCGGGGGGAGGTAAGCGGAACATCAATTCCTGTTGGGTCAGCAAAGGTAAATATCCGGTGACCAGTGTGCCCGCAAACCCCTGCCAGTCAGCAAGTTGTTGTTGACGATGGGCCTGATCAAAATAATTTGTATCCGGACCATAGCTTTGTCCGGCTGTATAGGCCAGCTCCCAATCGGCTTTATGCCAGGCACGTTCTGCCAGAGCATGGAGGCGAGGAAACAACATGTAGCTGACCTGAGAGTCCAGTCTGAGCGTCTCGCTCCAAAGCTGTCCCTGAATGCCATAAGCTCGGGCGTCGTCTTGCAGTGGGGTATTGTCCTCTACACGAAATGCATTGCCCATTCGGTCGCGCCAAATTTCGGCGTGGACCGGCAGGTTATCCGGCATAAACTGGAATACCTGAAAACTGTCAGTACTGCGAGTGGCCCAGTAATAGCCTGGTTCGTCTGGGTGGGCACTGTAAGGGAAGTCAAAGTAAAGTACATCGGGGATACTCAACACGACATCCCAGCCGGTATTGGCCATCTGATGAGCGGTCTTTGCTCCATCCCAGTACAGAGTTCCCCATACATTGGCGTGAATTTGTTCTGGCAATTTTTGTGCGTCTACATGACTCAGGCCGTCACTCCAGGCACCGGCAGTAACCCCCATGCCAGCCACAGTTGCGGTCACCTTCTCGATAAAGTAGCCGGTGAGTTTATCCGCCTCATTAATGCCTTGTTGTTGCATCAGAGCCTGACAGGCCGGTGAGTCCACCCAGGCTCCCTCGGTTTCATCGGCTCCGATGTGATACCGCTGAATAGGTACACCAACAGCTTGGTGCATGGCCTGTACCTCACTGAGAACCTTCTCAACAAAGCGATAGGTGCTGTCAATGCAAGGATTCAATGTGTTGTCATTGTAGTATTGCACCGATGAATAGACCGTCTTATCTTCTGGCTCTACCAAGCGATAGCGTTGGGCCTGCTCAGTTTTGCCTTCCGCCATCAGGCGCTGGTACCTGACCTCCATCGACTTAATAGCAGCCCGGGAATGACCGGGCATATCGAGCGATGGGATAATCTCAATGTGTCGCTCGGCCGCATATTGCAATAGCTGCTGATATTCAGTAACACTCAGATAACCATTGACGGAGGTGTCTTTAAAAGGGCCGCTGCCAAGCTGGGGTTGTAAACAGCGACGTTCAGTAAGATCAAAGCAGCGATAGCCACCAATGTCGGTCAGTTCGGGAAGGCCGGGGATCTCCAGGCGCCAGCCCTCATCATCAGCCAGGTGCAAATGCAGTTTATTGAGCTTTAGCAAAGCCATCTGATCGAGCAGTTTTTCAATGAAGGTCTTACTATGAAAATTACGCGCTACATCCAGATGAACGCCGCGGAAGTCATAGCGGGGCTGATCCTGTATTTGGCCCTTGGGTAGGCTGTTGGAGTCTGGATCGTATAGACCAGCCAGGGTGATTAAGCCATAAAACTGTCCGGCAGTGTCCCGATACCTCAGTTGGATCGTATCACCGATATCCAATTGATAGCCTTGCTTTGCAATATCGTCATCCTGATTCAGTTGCACCAACAAGCCCGTCTGACTCAATGGCAATGATTCAAGACTGAACAGCTTACCCAGCGCTGAGCTTAAAAAATCCGCCGGTAGCTGTAAGCCCTTGTCCAGGCTCATAGTATCCCCGGTCCAGTTGCTCTGCGCAGGTTTAGGAATAATACGCGGCTGTGACTCGGCAGCGGTACTTGCCTGCAGGTTCTGGTAGTACTGATAGAGGTGCTCAGCATCGGCCAACGGGCTGTTGTCCTGCTCACTGCGCTTATATTGCTCGGGTCGTTTAAATTCGGCTACAAAGGGCAGGTAGGCTTCTTCGGTCGAGGTGTTCACTTGTTCCTGAGTAGACTGGATTATTTCAGGTTCGAGCTCACCACTGACGATAAAATAATTCGGTGTGGCGTCAGTTTGACTGATCGACCAGAAGGTTCCTTTAAACGGAATCTCCAGGCTTGCATCAGCTTCAAAACCGGTGAAATTTTTAGTGGGCGTAAGTGCATGCAAGTCGCCATTGATATGGGTAATGTCGAACGCATCACTGCTGTCCGACTGAATCGGCTTGGTATTGCTAAAATAAATAGCCCAGTTGTTGCTTTCAAAAGGCAAGGGTGACCGTAAGACCAGTTCGCCTGAAAAGCATTGGCCACCTCCGAGTGTTTCAGAACAGTCTTTTGCAGACAGGTTATCATTAACCCTGAAGGTCAGGTCTAACTGCTGGGCAAAACGATGCAGCTGCTGTTGAGACAGCCCCTCGTTTTGTGGTGCACAGCCAGATATGCTCATAGCACCGATAAGAGCAGTTGTATAAACGATGGTTTTCATAAAGATCTCTGCTGCAAATGACAACGTTGTCATTAATGTTAACTAAAGGTTATTATGGTTGCAAATACTTTGTCGGAATGAACCTATGGATAAACGGTCATTAATCCACGTCAGGCTCAGTCCCAACCAGGACGTCGTGTCTCTGAATGAAGAGCAACTCATTCAGCGTTTATTTACCTGGCAGTCAAAGGGAAACTGGAATCAACTGGCGTATGTTGCCGCACAGATCGATCCCGGGCAGCCGTTAGCAAAGAAGATCTGTGGTTATTTATTCAAAGCCAGATTTGAACTGGGTGATTTCAGGGCGTTGCTTAACGATGCCCATGAGCGTTGGGCGTTGGGTGATCGTCAGAGCGCGGTAGTAATGGCAATCACAACGGCTCAGCGTTACTACGGGCAGCACGAGGAAGCTTGTAAACTGATGCACGAGCTCATATCAAAAGGGGATGCGCAGGCATCACTCTACCATCAATACGGCTTGTTGTTATCCGAGCTGGGTCGCCGAAACGAAGCGCTTACAGCACTCAATCAGGCCATCAAACTCGCCCCAGACAAAGTGGCCAGTTATTGGGCCCGGGCTCCCTTGGTCAGAACGCTTGCGATGACTGATATCGAGGCGATGATTCAGCGCTTTGAGGAGCTGCCAGAATCACGCAACCCCGCTCCTTTGGCTTATGCCATTGGCAAAGCCCTGGAAGCTTACCCAGATAAGCGCGCCGACAGTTTTCAATGGTATCAGGTCGGCGCTCAAAAAATGAGGGATAGGTTATCACGAGCAGCGCACTCAGAGCAGCGTGAACTCTCGCTTTTGCATTCGGTATTTTGCAGTGCCGGAACAGTAGACATCAAGTCGCCCGAACGGCAACAGAAGGCTAAGGGACCAATTTTCATTTGTGGGCTACCCCGCAGTGGTACTTCTTTACTGGAATCGATACTGGCGACTCACAAACAGATACTGCCAAGAGGCGAATCACTCGCTCTGGCTCAGGCGACTCAGCACGTTTTGCAGCATGAAGGCATTTCAAAGTTCGGATATCAGTGGGTAAACCAACTTGACGCTAGGCAGTGGCAAGCGATTGGCGATAACTACCTTGAGCGACAACAAGCAGGCAATAATGAATTTATAACGGATAAGATGCCCCATAATTTTAAATCCCTTGGCATCATAGCCCGGGCATTACCTAACGCCCGAATTATCCACTGTCGGCGTCAGCCCCGGGACCTCTACTGGGCGTGCTTTCGACAGCTATTTGCCAATGGGCATGAATACACCTACGACTTTACCCGGATGCACCAGTATTATCAGAGTTACAGAAAGCTTATGACCCTGTGGGACTTACAGTTACCCGGAAGGATCTACCACCTCGACTATGAGCGGTTGGTAACACAGACAGATGCTGTACTTCAGGAACTCTCTGAGTTTATTGGTTGTGAATCAGACTTTGACTGGCGCGGCTTTCACCTTGCAGGCCGGCCGATGGCCACTTTAAGCAGCGAGCAGGTGCGCCAGCCTCTTTATGCCACTGGCATAGAAAACTGGCGTCGCTTTGAATCGCAACTTGAACCTATCTATAACCAATTAGGCCTGATGGATACTGGCTAGATAATCATGATGCGGTAGCAACTGTTCTGCCATCGTTTGGATACGTGACTGGCATTGTTCAAATGTTGCCGCGGCGGTTGCCGGATCAATGCGTAAACTCAGAGAAGGGGAGCGCTCCATCCCATACAGCACATAGCGATAGTTTTCGTCGGTGAAAGTGCTGGAGTAGCCCCCCGCCAAATCAAAGTACTCACAGACCTTATGCTGCCAGAGCTCAAGCTTACGCTCCAGGCCGGGGCATGCGGATGCGGTAGTCTGAGCATGTTGCCAAAAGGGCGTATCATCCCTGTCGGTTAGACAGTAGTGCAGCACAATGAATTGCTTGAGGTCGTCGTAAATGCCATTCATGGCCTGATTGTAAGCCTGGGCGACAGACTCAGCTTCAGAGCCACTTAAGTGGCTTGCCAGCAGGCGCACACCCAGGTTAATCACATGTAATCCGGTGGACTCCAGAGGCTCAATAAATCCGCCAGACAACCCGATGGCAATGCAGTTACCGCTCCAGAACTTATTTCGGCATCCCACCTGCATAGCTAAGTGATTGGTTTTGATAATATCGTCACTCGTCACGTCTATATGGCGCAGTAACTCGGCTTCAGCTTGCTCAGGTGTCAGCCTGTTGCTGTCGTAAACATAGCCATTGCCCCGTCGGTTGACTAAATCGATTTCCCAGGCCCAGCCATTAGACAGAGCGGTCGCTACTGTATAAGGCTTGGGCACGGTGTCTTCTTCGTATTTGGTCTGCACAGCAACGGCGCGGTCACAAGGAAGCTCCGCTTTAAAGGAGCGCCAGTTGTCCGGCTCCAGTTGATTGATCAGCAGGCCCTTAAAGCCGGAACAATCGATAAAAATATCGCCGCTGAAGGTGCCCTGGTCGGTGTGTACTGCCCGAATACGATGATTTTCAACGATCACATCATCGACCAGGGCTTCGATGTGCTCGACACCCGCTGCGGTCGCTTGTTGACGCAGATAACGTGCCATAAGGTTGGCGTCTAGATGATAGCCATAGGGGACCAGTCCGGTATAGGGGCGAGAGTTTTTACCTTTGGCGCACAACCCATCCCGGATGTGGTGAGCACTGGTGCAAACTGCCTCATCATAGCGCTGGAAGGGGGAACTGGATTGCATCCAAAGCGAGGAAATATCAATACCCGGCCCACTGAAATTCGACTCAAAAGGATGAAAGTACTCATGGGTGCGCCCATCTTTAGGCTTCATCCAGTTACGAAATAAAATTCCGGATTTTAGCGTACCCTGGGACTGTCGTATTAACTCAGCTTCATTCAACCCCATGGCGGCAAAAAAGTAGCGGATGCTGTGAACTGTTGCCTCACCGACGCCAATGATCCCCACATCCGGGCTTTCAATCAGGCGTATGTGGTATTGCTTGTGATCTTTGTTGAAATAGCGGTTTAAATAAATGGCGCTCATCCACCCGGCAGAGCCGCCGCCAACGATAGTAATTACAGGGAGGGTGTTGGATGTTGTCATAGTCTCTAAATCCGTTGTAATCCGTGCTGACCGGCGAGCTCCAGAAATTTTCGGTGTGACATCAGCTGCTTGCTTTGTTGGTCGGCCATTTGCTTAAGAAACTGGGCCTGCTGTCGTGCCTGCTGTGAATGAGCATACCGAAAGGCTCCCGCGCTGATGTCGGTGTGATACTCCATGCCGTATAGGACATAAAGATAGTTATCTAAATTGAAAATACTGTTTGTCTGTGCAAAGTCGTAGGCCGAGGGAACCTGGTAGCGCCAGCGATACAGCTTGTCCGATAAATGCTCAGGAATGGATGCTGGTTCTCTGTTATCCCGCCAAAAATCTGAGTCATCCCGTCGTGAAATACAGTAGTGCAGCTTAATGAAGTCAATGACCCGTTCCCACGCATAACAGACATGTTGATTATAACGTTTTGCTGCATGGGCTAACTGGTCGCGGCGCGCCGGTAGGGTGTCCGCGAGCATTCGGGCTGTAAGATCGAACATCAACAGACCCGTTGCCTCTAATGGCTCCACAAACCCTTGTGAGAGACCAATGGCGCAGCAGTTCCGATGCCAGAATTGTTGTCGGTAGCCGACTTGCATCGGGATACGACGGTAATCAAGATCGGCGGCATTACCGCTTTGTACCAAATACTGACTTAGGGTGTCTGCCGCCTGTTGTTCACTGGTATGAGCAGACGAATATACGTACCCGACACCCCGGCGTTGAGTCAGGCCTATATCCCAGATCCAACCGTGTTCCTGGGCTGTCGCCAATGTTGAACACGGGATGGCGGCATCAGGCTGGGAGTAGGGCACTTGCAGTGCCAGGGCGGTATCGGCCAGTAAAACATGGCGTTTATCTATGAGCGGGATTTGATAGGCGTCGGACAACAACCTGGCATTAAAGCCGCTGGCATCGACAAAGAAGTCACCTTCGAGGGTATTACCGTCTTTGAACTGCAGGGCCTTAATGTCGCCATTTGGGTGCAGTAGAGGTTGAGTCACATGGCCCGATACCCGCTTTACGCCAAGCTTTTCGGTGGCATGTGAAGCCAGTAACTCACTGAACTTTAGAGCGTCCATATGATAGGCATACTCGGTGACACCTTGGTATTCCGGATGCATCATACTTTTAGGCGCCAGGCCTTGATGGATAAGGTGACTCTGTACCGAGACATAATCGGCATAAGGTGTTTTCGTCTCGGATAGCAGCCAATAGGGGGTGAGATCACCTCGGCTCATATCCGGGTAATCAAACAGGTGATGATAACTGTGTTTACCACGGTGAGACGGCGAGTCATTCCAATTGATGAACTGAATACTCTGCTTTAACGTGGCCTGGCAATGTCTTAACACATCAGTTTCTGAGATGCCCAGATACTTTAGGGTATGGCGAATGTGTGGCACCGTACCTTCGCCCACACCAATGGTGGGCACATCCGGCGATTCAACCAGGGTGACACTGATTTCATCGGAGTCCCGACAATTGAGAGCCTTAGCTAAATGATTCGCGGCCAACCAGCCTGCGGTTCCACCACCGAGGACTACGATATTATGAATCGGGCTCATAGTTTAGCGGTTGTATTGGATAAAGTCGTGAGTCAGCCGCTGGATCTGGTGCAATGAAGTTAAGTGGCTATAGATAGCACCGAGAAAACCGCGTCGGCGTAGCTCGTTCACAACCTCATCGTCTAATTGTTTGAGCTTTTGTTCATCCACCATGTACAAACCTGCAATAGGCTTAGTGCTCTGCTCTTTATCATTAACTCGTAATTCCTGGGTTATTAGCAGATCATGTTGTTTGAAAAAGTTTACCAACCACCGAGTGGCATCTATTTGATGGAGGTAGTCCACCAAACTCTGTGCTCGTTGTTTTAGAAACGGCGTCTGCTCACCCTGGCTGTCAAATAAAGCCTCACCTTGATGTGCGCTGACCTTGGGATGGGATTCATCAATGCAGATGATAAGTTGCTCACTGTCCGGGGTTTCGCGGGTGACGGCAAAGGGACGATGGCGCATTGCCTGAGGCATGTAGGGCAGGGACCAGTCATTATTCTGACAATACAGATTCTGCCCTGGGTTCAGCCCCATCAGGGCAACGGCTTGAAAGTCACCGGTCTGACCGTGTTTTAAAAAAACCACGGGCCATTGGCTCGCCACGGCTGCAAACTCCTGGGCTGTGACGGGAATGGCTTGCTCGCCACAATAATCGCTGGGGGTGACCTGTGCCACTACTTTCAAGTGGCCATGCTGTTCGGGAGTCAGAGGAGTCATGGATGCTGTCATTGTTCTTATCCTAAAAAGTGAAGAGCGACTTATAGTAAGCCTGAGACAAAAAAGGGGGGCAAGCCCCCTTTTACGTTATACACTCAGTCTACTTTCTCGCCGTTTAGAAGCGAACGGACACGCCAGCGGTAATACGACGGGCCAGAACGTACTCATACAACGGGAATCCATCCTGGAAGCCACTGTAGAAGGTTGGCACTGCGTTGTTACCGAATTGCTTAGCATGTTCTTCAGTCAGGTTATTCACATCCAGCTTCACATCCACATTGTCAGTGACGTGGTAGGTGGCGCTAAGGTCAAGAACACCGAAGTCATCGTGCAGACGGTTACCGTAAGAACCGGTTTCACGAATCATATATTCATCCCGCCAGTTGTATGAGACTCGTACTTGGAACGAATCATTTTCATAGTAAGCGCTGGCGTTCACAACATGAGGTGAGCTGTCACTCAGAACACCGTTGCCATCAACGAAGGTGTCATTATCGGTATCCGTGTCGGTGTAGGTATAGTTCAGAATTGAGCCAAACCCGTTACCAAAATCTTGTTGATACTGAAGTTCCAGGCCTCTGACTTTAGCGGTCTTACCGTTGTCTTTCTCCTGAACGGTCCAGCCATTGGCGGCCTCGTCACCGGTTAAGTCGAACGGAATCTCGCTAGCGGGGGCACTGTATTCGCTGAAATTAACAAAGTTCTTTACGTCTTTTTGGAATAAACCCGCAGACAACAGAGAAGAATCATTAAAGTACCACTCTATGCCCAAATCAAACTGGTCGGAGATAAAGGGCAGCAGGCCGACGTTACCTTTGATCCACATTTGGTTGTTGGGCAAATCGTCGTTAGTGCCGCGCACGTCCGGGTTAGTATACATATCAATGTATTGTGGGCGCGCCATGGCTCGTGATGCAGAGAAGCGCAGAATCACATCATCGGCCAAGTCCATCGCCATGTTAAAGCTTGGTAATACTTGGGAGTAATCCGCTTTCTCGTTAGTACGCTGACCATCCACATAGAAGGTTGACGTCGCATCGGTGGTAACATAGCGCAAGCCAAAGTTACCGCGGATCATGTCGCCTTGATATTTGGCCATCACATAGGCGGCGAAGTTGTCTTCCTGGATTTCACTGTGAGCACCAAGATCTTCAACCTGACCCGTGATACTCGCCTTGGCCCAATCTTTCACCGCATCCACATTCAGTCCTAAAATGGACTGATCCTCAACGCCAACGTCTACCAGACCCTGACCATACTCTGATGTTGCGAAGGTGTTATCAAAGCCGTCTGTCTGTGTGTACTCAAAACGCAGACTGGTACTCTCGTGGTCGACAAACTTGGCACCGGTCTTGATGGCGTAGATGGGGCCGTAATCCACATTAAACTCAATATCACCCTGGAAATAGGTCTCTTCATCGGTTTTGGGAGTACGGTTGAAATTAGGGCCAGTACCCATGGCTAACAGCCCAGGATCGTAATCCGAGATATCGCTGACCGCGCCATTTGCGCTTTCAATGCTGTCAAACATCCACTGTTGGTTACCATTGGTAAAGTCATACGTTCCATTGTTCACCACAGACGCAGGGAAGAAGGCATCGTCTACGACCATTTCAAAATCGGTACCACCATCGGAGGTTGTTTTACCAGCCTGAAGATGCAGCTCATACCCGTCACCGGTATAGTTCGCTTCCACATCAAACACTTCAGAATTCATGGTCGCTTCACGAGGACGAGCCTGATAATAAGCGTTTGCAATGGGACCTTTTACCGGTGTGATGTTGTCCCCGGAACCCAAAAACTCCTCGGTGGCACTGGTATCACCCCAGGTGGTATCAGCCTGAGTTAACCATAATGCGTAGTTGGTGTTATCAGCCTCCATTTGCATGTCCATATAGTTAACTACCAACTCAAGGTTGTCGGTAGGCAAATACTGGACTGCCGTGGTAAAGGCACTACGCTCACGCTCTTGTTCAAAGCCTACAGGGCCTGCGCCCCATTGCCAGAACGCCTCGTTCCCCTGGCGAGCCAGGTTGCGCTTCTGAGCGACGGCACTCACTAATACGCCAAAGTTGCCATCGTCATTTTTCCAGCTGTAAAGGCCGGAAAGCTGAGGATCAGTTTCTTCAGAGTCACTTTGGTAGGAGCCTTCGAGCGACGCATAAACGGTATTAGGATCGAGATCCAGCGGCTTACGGGTATTAACAATAACCGTACCCCCGACACCACCTTCGGCGATGTCCGCCTGTGAACTCTTATAAACTTCCAGATCCCCAACCAGTTCAGAAGGGAGTAGTTCATAGTTAAAGCTTCGTTTTGCCGGTTCCAGAACAAACCAACCGGTAGAGGCAACGTTTTGACCATTTAGGGTAGTCTTGGTTAGCTCATTACCTACACCACGAATAGAAACCGCAGCCCCTTCACCAAACTGGCGCTGAATGGTAACTCCCGGAATCCTTTGCAAGGATTCGGCAACGTTCTTGTCAGGGAACTTGCCAATGTCCTCTGCGGTAATGGCGTCCACAATGGAGTCAGAAAAGCGTTTTTGATTAAGATTCTTGGCCTGGGATGCCCGAATACCACTGACCTGGATAACTTCCACATCATCAGCACTATTGTTCTGAGCGTTGTTATCTTCCTGTTGAGCCAAGACTTGCTGAGCACTTAAGGTGGAACCCACCATCAATGCCAGTTTCAAGCTTCGAGTTATTTTATTGAGTTGTTTCATGATGCCCTCTCGCGTTTTAAGTTTATACTGACAGCGTTGTCATTATTGTTGTTTTTTAAAGTTGGCAATCCCAGCAGTAGGGTACATCAGCCATGACAGCGTTGTCATGAATCACAACTTACACCATTATATTTACCTCTGCAACCTGGCGTTTACAAAAAAATTACAGGGCCGGGGCTCGCTGTTCCTGCCGAAGTACGTAAGCTCAATGACTTGGCTGGATTTAGTTGGGGGATTCATGTTATTTATCCTTTATTCATCGCGGTGGAAAAATTAATGAAAGCAACCATAAAGGACGTCGCTCATGAAGCCGGCGTTTCCATCAAGACCGTTTCCCGGGTTATTAACAAGGAAAACTCCGTTAAGGATGAAACGGTTAAACGCGTTACCCAAGCTATTGAAAAGTTAGGATATGAGCCCAACAAGGCCGCGCGTAATTTGGCGGGGACCCGCTCTTACACTATCGGTTACGTATACGATAACCCAAATGCCTATTACGTAATTGGGATGCAAAACGGTATTTTGGATGAATGCCGTGAGCAAGGCTATGAACTGGTGATCCATCCCTGTGACGCCAGTGCTGCAAATATCTGTGACGAACTGGGAGCGATGGTCCGCAAATCTCAATTGGCCGGATTGGTGATCTCGCCGCCATTATCGGAGATGCCGCACGTACTGGAGCGCCTGACTGAGATGGCTATTCCCTTTGTGCGTATCATATCCGGTTCATTTGAGAGTAAAGAAAATTACGCCAGCATCTATGTGCACGACCATGAGGCGGCTTATAACATTACGCAACATCTGGCCTGTCAGGGACATTCCCGGATCGCCTTTATCAGTGGTGATAAAGATCACCGCTCTACGACTGAACGCTTAAATGGCTATAAGGCTGCACTGTCCGACAATGACATCCGTTTTCAGCCTGGTTATGTTTATGAGGGGCGTTATTCCTTCGAAACCGGAGTACAGGGAGCGAAGCAACTGTTGCAGCTGGACAATCCGCCCTCTGCAATTTTTGCCTGTAACGATGAAATAGCTGCGGGCGCCTTATTTGCCGCCCGCTTGCTGGGGGTGGATGTGCCGGTCCAACTGGCGATTGCAGGCTTTGAGGACAGCCCTTTCTCACGCCAGACCTGGCCCAAGCTGACTACAGCTGCGCAACCTACTAATGACATCGCGCGGGAAGCAGCCTCCATGTTGGTTAATAATATCGCCGCCCAGCGGGGGACGAGAGCGAAAGATACCCGCATTGGCCATTTCCACTTTGAGCCTCAGCTGGTCATCCGCGAATCTACCCAACAACCCTATGAGCAAACCTAATGTTGTGGTTTTGACCGGTGCAGGTATCAGCGCCGAGTCAGGACTGAAAACGTTCCGCGATAATAACGGCTTGTGGGAAGAGCACCGGGTCGAAGAGGTGGCAACCCCCGAAGCCTTTGCCCGTAATCCCGATCTGGTGTACCGCTTCTATAACTTGCGACGCCAGGCGTTACTGTCCGGTCAGGTGCAACCGAATGCGGCCCATCACGCTCTGGTGCAACTGGAGCAGTACCTGGGTGGACGTTTTACCCTTGTTACTCAGAATGTGGATGACCTGCATCAGCGCGCTGGCAGCAAACGATTGCTTCCCATGCACGGAGAGTTGCTCAAGGCCCGTTGCTGCCGTACCGACAAACTGATGCTTCTGAAGGGAGAGCTGGATCGCGCAAACCACTGTCGGTGCTGTGAGCCACCAAGCTCAATGCGGCCCCATATCGTCTGGTTTGGTGAGATGCCACTGTACATGGACGAAATCTATGAAGCGCTCTGGCAAGCGGATATTTTTGTGGCTATTGGTACCTCTGGCACCGTCTATCCCGCCGCAGGGCTGGTTGCTGAGGCCAACCGTAATGGCGCACATACCCTTGAGTTAAACCTGGAGTCCAGCGATAGCGATTTTAAGGAAAAACGCCGGGGACGAGCCTCGGAATTGGTGCCTGACTGGGTGAATGAGATCTTGGAGCTGCGGTAATCATGCAACAATACTGGCTGGAATTTATCACTATCGCCACGGTTCACTTACTTGCGGTAGCCAGCCCGGGACCGGACTTTGCGATTGTGGTGCGCCACAGCATCCGGTTTGGCCGGCGCATTGCAATTATGACCAGCTTAGGAATCGGCGTCGCTATCTTGCTACATGTGGCCTATTCGTTACTCGGGATTGGCCTTATCATCAAAACGACTCCCTGGCTTTTTCAGTTACTGAGCTATGTCGCAGCGGTTTACTTGTTGTATATCGCCTGGGGAGCGCTACGCAGTCAACCCGCGAAGCCCGGGACAGAAGACTCGCCATCTACAGCGGTAAAATCCATCTCGGACAAGCGCGCTTTTGTCATTGGCTTTATCACTAATGGCCTTAACCCAAAGGCAACACTGTTCTTTCTATCCCTTTTCGCAGTGGCGATTTCACAGCAAACACCTATCGCAATTAAACTGATGTACGGTGGTTACCTGGCCTTGGCCACCGGCATCTGGTTTATCGGTTTGTCTCTGTTGTTGAGCGCGGGTAAGGTGCGTGACTGGCTGCAACGTCGGGGCCATTGGTTTGACCGCCTTATGGGCCTGGCATTAATCGCCCTGGCAATCAAACTGGTCTGGCCCGCGGGTTAGTAACGTCTGAGTTCAGCGGAATCCGTTTTAGAAATGGACATCCACATCACCCACGCCGACTTCAATATCGACTTCGTATTGGCCGTTGCCGCGCCAATGCACATCTTGAGACACGATACTCCGCTCCTGCTCAACATCTTTAAAACCACTGAGATCGGCGTCACCCACACCAGCTTCTAAACGAATAGAGTGATAATTTTTTGCCCCCAGTGATACATCCACAGAACCCACGCCGACTTCCATCATCAGGTTCTGTTGTACGCCGGCGATATTGACCTCACCAACGCCCAGATCCACCTCAAGGTTTGCATCGGACGGTAGCCAGATAATCCAGTGCTGGTGAATGTCATCGTCATCAATCGACAGATATAAACGCTGGTCATTGTGTTTAACATTCACCTCAACATCGGACAGGTCAACGCTACCAAACCAGTTACCATCCTGTTCTTCGATTTTCACCTCGTAGCGAACTTCAGGCTGGTCATGAACTTGGATATCCAGTTCACCCACAGGGATATCCAGCTCAACCTGGCTATTGGCGCTCACAGGATGTTGATCGCTCAGTGATACTTTCTCAGAGGCCACCACGGAGGTGCTAATAACCAGAGTTGTTAGTAATACAGCAGGGATGTGCATAATTCTTCCTTCTTAGTGCTATGAACAGATCTTGATTCAGCAAGCATCGGGCCAAATAATAACTGCCTCAATATCAACAACTTAATAAAATTAGGTCTGTTACGCGTAACTTTTTATTGGCTAATTTACTAAATAAGTAAACATTTTGACCACTTTGGAAACGAAGGGAGTACCGACATTTCATTGTGTGGCTGGTATTATGTCGCCACTTTTACAGCGAAGGTTTAAGCAGTGACCCAGAAACAAGCACTGACAATTGGTGGAAGCCTGGAAAAGGCATTGAAAGGGGAGATCAGCCTTGATGTGAAATCCCTTCTCAAGGAGGCTTGGCAGCTAACCCAAGTTACCAAGTGGGTATTATTACAAGCGATATTAGTGGTGTTTGTTGCGGCCTTGGTCGTCGTGCTGACAACAACCTGGTTATCCGAGACCCGAGGCTTGGCACTCACCGATCCTAATGTACAGTTAGCCACCAACTTAGTCTTAACCTTGTTAATGGCGCCGTTGATCACTGGCCTGCTTATGATGGGCATTAACCATAGCGTTGGTGGTGTATCTCGCTTGGATCATCTGTTTCATTTTATTCCCAAAACGCTGTACCTGTCGGTAACCGCACTGGTCGTCAGTTTACTTGTGGAGCTGGGATTAATGCTGCTCATTGTGCCAGGGATATATCTGATGATCGCCACTGGCTTCGCACTGCCACTCATCATCGAAAAGAAACTGACGCCACTGAAAGCCATCTGGTACTCAATCCTATCGGTGAGTCAGTTGTGGCTACAATTTATCGCGCTGTATTTTCTGTTTGCACTGCTAATGTTATTGGTAGTGGCCAGTTTCGGCATTGCGGCTATCTGGGTGCTGCCGTTTTATTATAATGTCAAAGGCGTACTGTACCGCGAGTTATTTGGGGTTACAGTGTATATTCAAGGCTCAGGAGGCTCGAATGAAGGCGAGTCCGTATTCAAGGCTTAAACGCTGGCGTAAACGGGCCAAGTGGCTTCTGATCACCGTTATTGGTGTTTCGGCCGTGCTGTATCCTTTTTGGCCCAAGACGCCACAGCCAGATGCTGTGGCTCCTGACGCACCATCACCGGTCAGCCGAATTCCGGACTTTGACCGATTCAGTGATGTTAAGCAAAAAAAGCGCGCCTTCTTCCAATATCTGCAGCCAGTCATTGAAAAACAAAATGAGCGTATATTGGAGCAGCGCTTGTTTGTGTTGGCGGTTCGGGAAATCTGGCGAGCCGGTGAAACCCTGACCCCGATACAGAATTCCAGACTGGAGACACTCGCTGAACACTATGAAGTCGCAGTACCTGATACCGATGCCGGCCTGACACCGTTACTCGAACGGCTGGATATCGTCCCAGAAGCTTTGGTTTTGGTTCAGGCTGCCAATGAGTCTGCCTGGGGAACCTCACGCTTTGCCCGTCAGGGCTACAACTTCTTTGGGATGTGGTGCTTTAGCCGCGGCTGTGGCTTTGTGCCAAAACAGCGCAACCAGGGAGCCAGCCATGAGGTGGCTAAGTTCGACAGCCTGGAACAGGCGGTAGCCGCCTATCTGCATAATATCAATACCAACAGTGCTTACGCTGACTTACGCACCATCCGCGCCCGTTTGCGTCAGCTGCAACGCTCTGTCAAGGCCGAGCGCCTGGCACAAGGCCTGATGCGATACTCTCAACGCGGGCAGGCTTATATTGATGAACTTTTATTGATGATTCGAATCAACCGGAAATACTTTAGCTAATGCGTTCTATATTACTTATCCCCGTGCTCGCGGCTTTATGCTGCCCCGTCAACGCCAACACCCTTGAACTCGATTACAAAAGTCTCTACAGCCATGTACGTAAGCTGGACGACGACACCATGCCAGCGCTGCAGTTTGCTTTTGGCCTGCTCGATAATCGCTCTACCGGCGGTCAGTTGTGTCAGATCCAATCGGCCACTCTGGTAACTCAGAAAAAAAAATTCGAGCTGCCCGTCACTGAGGAAGGGCGGTTTACGGTTTGGGCAGAGCGTGCCTTAAAAATGGCAAAGGCCAAGGTAAAACTGCAATTGACGGAGTCTGCCGAGCACTGTGATATGTCAGTGCAGCTGGAAGCCAAGCCAGAATATAACAAGACGCAGTACGACCTTGCCGAGTTAAGGGCCTTATCTGAGCAGTACCAGGTGTTTTTTGATGAGATGGGGAGCTTCCTGTCGTTTTTAATGCCTGGAACGCAAGGGATTCAGCTGCAGTTTGATGTCGCTCCAATGCCGGGCGAGGTGACCTTAAATGGCAAGCCTGTTGACCTGCCGGTTCATGACCGTCAGATTAGGCTGTCGAGTAGCTGGTTAACTGAACAGGGGGGCGAATTAAGCCTGCCAAAGGCGCCCAAGCGTATCACGGCCTGGGTGGAGCAGTCTGACTAAGACAGCTCCACAATCTGCACATCATCACGATGCTCTGGGGCACCGCTTGGCAGCTCCGGGGCGTCAAAGCCGATATCGCCGCCTTCGAAGGGACTGTCCTGCGTTCTCAGGTTGGCAAAGTCAAACAACTCAGTATCGGCCAAATGGGAGGGCGTCACGTGCTGTAAGGCGCGAGCCATATTTTCAATGCGACCGGGATAGCGCTGATCCCAATCCTGCAACATCTGCTTAATCATTTTACGCTGCAGGTTTTCCTGCGAACCACAGAGATTACAGGGAATGATGGGGAATGCCATGACCTCCGCGAAGCGGGCCAAATCCTTTTCTGAGCAGTAGGCCAACGGGCGGATCACCATATGCTGGCCATCATCGCTTACAAGCTTCGGCGGCATGGACTTTAAGGTCCCGCCATGAAACATATTCAACAGCAGGGTTTCGATCATATCGTCTCTGTGATGGCCCAGAGCGATCTTGGTGGCACCGAGCTCACTGGCAGTGCGATAAAGAATCCCGCGGCGCAGACGTGAGCACAAAGAGCAGGTGGTTTTGCCCTCGGGTATTTTGTCCTTAACAATGGAATAAGTGTCTTCATTGACGATATGGTAAGGCATATCAATGGCGTCGAGGTACTCGGGCAACACATGCTCGGGAAAGCCGGGCTGCTTTTGGTCCAGGTTAACGGCAATCAATTCAAACGACACCGGGGCTGAGCGCTGTAAAGAGCGCAGAATCTCAAGCATGCCGTAGCTGTCTTTACCGCCGGACAGGCAAACCATTACCTTATCGCCTTCTTCGATCATGGCAAAATCAGCAATGGCCTTGCCAACTCCACGGCGCAAGCGTTTATGCAGTTTGTTGAAGTCGTATTTCTGCTTGGCTGACAGTGTGTCTATCTGGCTCATTTCGCCACCTTGGTTGACCCGACAATAAGGGCGGCGATTATAGCGAAAGCGAAATAAAAAATCGCCCCTGGAAAGGGGCGATGGCAAGCTGGTTATTGCTTTAAGGGACTGACGAAACCATCTGGCTTGAGTGCCAGTACATCGCAGTCCAACTCATCAATGACATGCTCGGCAGTATTGCCAATCAAGGCAGCAGAAATGCCCTGGCGACCGACGGTACCCAATACGACTAACTCGGCATCCACATTACGAGCCGCGGCTGGTATCGCGTCTTCTGGCAAGCCTTCGCGCACAAAACAGTGTTCCTGACCGATGCCGTGCTTATCGGCAAATTCGCGCATTGTTTGTTCATGGTGCTCTTTGACCGATTGATTGAAACTGGCCGGATCGAACTCAGGGATCTCCACGGCAATATTGACTGGTGTTCCCGGATAGGAGTTCACCAGATTCATATCCGCATTCAGTGTATCGGCATAAGCCTTGGCAGTAGTGGCGATTTTGTCATTTAACTTGGCATGTTCCTCGTCCTCGGTACCCACATTCACTGCGGCCAGGATATGGCCCTGATCACGCCAGTCATGATCCTTAACCAGCAGTACCGGAACAGGGGATTTTCTCAACAGATGCCAGTCAGTAGGCGTGAAGATCACTGACTTAAGTGCACTGTGTTGGTGAGTGCCTTTAACGATCAGATCATACTGATGTTCCAGAGCCTCATGAACGATGGCTTCATAGGGACGGTTATGCCAAACCACTTTTGCTTTAACAGTGATACTGTCGTCCTGAACCTGGCTGGTAATGAGTTCACTCAACCACTCGGTGCGATCATCTACCACTGCCTGTCGCATGGTTTCTCGTTCTTCCACCGACAGCATGGTGGTCATCTCGTAAGAAAAGTCATAAATGGTCAAAAAGGCGGTGATGTCCGCCCCGGTTTTCTTGGCCAGCTCGACCGCTCGGTTTAGTGCCTTTTGCTGCTCGACAGTCGGGTCGACCACCACCAAAATATTATTGAAATCCAGCATCCTTTAAATACCTTACTCAGCTAATAGCAAGTTAAACAACTGGCATTAAGTGTATGTTCAAAAGGGAGTTTTCGCCAATAGTCTGAATTTGCGGTGGATCAAGCCTGAGAGCTTTAAGAACGGCGTCGCCATGGTGATTGGGCGTGTTCTTTGCGGGCAAGGGCGGAGGAGAAATTCAGAGGCGCCGTAAGCGGGAAAGTGATTTCAACCAAGCAAGCGCGAATGCCAGAACACCGTTCTGTATCTTACGGTGACAAGCCGCACTGACTGCGCTAAATGCAGCTGAGTGGCTCTTACGGCATCAAAAAAGATGATTAAAGGGGTAAAAAACCCCTTAACACTAGGACGCTTGTGTATTGGGGTTTTTCAGCGCCGCCACGTTCTCAACACTCTGTTCCAGTCGCCGTGGGTCCAGCAAGGTAATAAGCTTGCCATCCACCTGGATCAAGCCTTCCTGCTGGAAGCGAGTTAGCAGGCGACTGATGGTTTCTACCGTCAACCCCAGGAAGTTACCAATCTCGGCACGGGTCATGGTCAGTCTGAATTCCTTTGCCGAAAAGCCTCGTTCGCCATAGCGTCGACCCAGCTGTGACAGGAAGAAAGCCAACCGTTGAGTGGCGGTACGTTTATTCAGTAACAGGAACATCTCCTGATCGGCGAAAATCTCCTGGCTCATCATGCGCATTACCTGCTGGCGCAATCGCGGTAGATCGCCACTGAGGTTCTCCAGCGTGGAGTAGGGGATTTCACAAACCATGGCGGTCTCTAACGCCATAGCCGTACTGCGGTGGGCACTATTTTGAATGGCATCAAAACCCACCACATCGCCGGGAAGATGAAAGCCAATAATCTGTTCTTCACCATCGGGAGTGACAGTATAGGTTTTGAAGGTCCCGGTTCGCACCGCGTATAAGTTAGTCAGCGGGTCACCCGATTGAAACAGGGTGTCGTTTTTCTGGAATGGGCGTTTACGCTGAATAATATCATCCAGCTTGGCCATTTCGTTTTCACTTAACGAGAAGGGCAAACAGAGTTGACTGAAGCTACAGTTCTGACAGTGAATGGTACCGCTGGAAAACTTGGACATACCGGATTTTATACCTTGATATTATTCTTTCCACACTATATCGAATCTAGCCAGGGCTTTAAAAGTACCCACAAAGAAAAAATTACTAATATCAGGGCTAAGGTCGAACGTACCCACCGAAATCCTAGCCATTGCCGAAGTTGCTGACCGAGTGTTCCCAGCGCAATGAGTGTCGGTAGCGTACCGAGTCCGAAAAGCAGCATAATTTGGGCGCCTTGAATAGCGGAACCAGAAGCGACCGACCAACTTAAGGTGGAATATACCAATCCACAGGGAAGCCATCCCCAGACTAACCCATAGGGCAAGGCAGCCAGCGGTGAGCGAAATGGCAACAAAGACTTAGACAGCGGGGCAATGTGCCGCCAGACTCTGCCTCCCAGCCGTTCTAAATACGTCAGTCCTCGCCACCAGTTGCCCAAGTACAGACCCATGGCCAACAGTAATAAACCACTTATGGTATTAAGAATATAAGGTCCCAGAGGAAGATGCGCGCCCGCGGTGCTACCTAAGGCGCCCGCTAAGGTGCCTGCCAGGGTGTAGCTGGCAATCCGGCCGACGTTGTAACCAAGCACGTAGGGCCAGTGGGAACGGCCCCGGGGAATCGCGTAACTGAGTGCACCGACCACGCCGCCACACATACCGATGCAGTGTATACCGCCGGCTAAACCGATAAGAAGCGCCGATAGCAGGCTAATCTCTGGGGCCATCGTCGTTCGGTTTGCGCTTTGATTGAGAGGGTGTGTCGTCTTCGTCAAATAGGATGCTCGAGCCGTGACGCTCCAGATCGTCGAACTGACCGCTCTTTACTGCCCAGAAAAATACCATCACGGCTACGGCTACCAGCAGTATTGCCAGAGGAATCAACACATAGATAATGCTCATCGGGTCGAGTCTCCTGTTAACAGACGAACCGAGTTAACCACCACAATGATGGAACTGGCAGACATGCCGATCACCCCCATCCAGGGTGTAAGTATGCCGGCGACAGCCAGGGGCATCGCCAGCAGGTTGTAGCCGAGAGCCCAGGCGATGTTCTGACGAATCTTATTGCGACAACGCCTCGCCAGTTCCAGTAGATCCGGCAGGGCGGTCAATGAGCGGCCAACCAAAATAACATCGGCGGCATTTTTAGCCAAGTCGCTGGCTCCGCCCACCGCCACGGAAATATCGGCGGCCGCCAAAACCGGACTGTCGTTAATGCCATCGCCGATCATCATGACTTTACTCTGTTCCTGTAATTGCTTGAGCTGCTGTAATTTTTGTTCAGGTGTACACTGAGAAAAATACTGCTGAATGTTCAGCTGTTGGGCGACCTTTGCTACGTGCTTGGCGTGATCACCACTGATAATCAGACTGTCACAAGGCAGTGCAGCCACTACCGCAGCAGCTTCTTTCCGCAGCGGATCTTCCAGCACAAAGCCGCCAAGTACCTGATGCTCATCCTCCACAAGAATATGACAGTCCTTGAGAGGGCTATTGATGGTATGGCGCATGAATCTCGGGGCGCCGAGTCGGTAGAACTGCCCCTCGACCCACCCGCTTAGGCCCATCCCCGGATGCACTTCCACCCGCTCCGCTTGAACGCGCGGAAGCCCGGCAAAAGCCCGGGCGATGGGGTGTTCAGAAAACGCCTCCAGGCTGGCGGCAACAGATTTTAACTTAGCAGCATCATAGCCCGGGGCTGTATGGATGTCAGCCAAACGAAAGTGGCCTTCGGTTAAGGTGCCAGTCTTATCGAAGGCGACCTTTTGTACGCCTATTACACCTTCGAGCAAGTCAGAGCGTTTTAGCAGAATCCCTCTCTGGTTGAGCGCCCCCATGGCTGCCGTCAGCGCGGATGGTGTCGCCAGAGCCAGAGCGCAGGGACAGGTCGCTACCAATACCGACACAGCGAACCAAAGCGCATCGGGATGTCCGGCCCATTGCCAGCCCACGAAGGTTAACAGGGCAGTGATAAGCACGACGGTAACAAAATGACGAGCCAACCTGTCCACCATCAGCGCTACCTTTGGTTTACTGGCTAGTGCTTTATCCTGTAGCGCCATAATTTGGCTTATCAGGGCTTGCTTTAATGGTCGGCTGACTTCAATCACCAAGGCTCCGTACTGATTCTGGCTACCACCATAGACCACATCGCCAGTGGATTTATGCACTGGCTCGAATTCACCACTTAGCATGGATTCATCGATATAGCTGTTGCCGTCGATAATCCGGCCGTCCACCGGTATGGTTTCACCGGCTTTCACCAATACCTTCTGGCCCTGAGTCAGAGAGCGAGCCAGACACTGACGGTGCTCGCCATCGTCGATGACGGTGGCGGCTACTGGAATGAACTGAGTAATATTGGCCGACATCTCACTGGCTTTATGCCTGGCGCGATGCTCCAGGTAGCGACTGATCAGCAGCAAAAAGATGAACATGCATACTGACTCGAAGAAGACTTCGCCCTGTTGAGTTAATGTTGCCAGGGCGCTGGCACTAAAAAGAATAAGAATAGCCAGGCTTACAGGCACATCCATATTCACCGATCTGGCGCGCATAGCGCGCCAGGCACTGTGATAAAAATCGATTCCGGAATAGGCAACTACAGGGGTCGTCAGTACCAGGCTCACCCAATGCAGGAAGTGTCTGGTGTCTTCATCCAGATTGCCCAACAGACCAAAATACAAAGCCACCGCGATCATCATCACTTGCATGGACATGAGTCCGGCCAGACCAAGCTTTTTCAGAAACGAGCGTCCGACCTGCTGGTATTCCTGCTCATGGACTTCTGGCTGGAAAGGTTGAGCGTGATAGCCAATACGTTCGAATTGCTGCAGTAACGCGCTTAGCTTGAGCTTATCCGCCTGCCAGCGTACCGTCGCCCGATGGGCACTGACATTAACCGCCACCTGGATAATGCCATCCAGCTTTAACAGCTGCTTTTCAATCAGCCAGGCACAGGCCGCACACTTGATGCCTTCAAGCGTCAGCTGTATCTGCTTGCTGTTGCCCTCGTCAGCAACCAGCTCCTGCTGTAATTCGGGCGAGTCATACAGCCTCAGTGTGTCCAGCAGGCTTTGCTGTTCACTGGGTGTCTCTGCCGGGGCAGTGCGGAATCGGTAATAATCTTCCAGGCCGTTATCGACGATCGACTGTGCCACCGCCTGACAGCCGGGGCAGCACATGGCACGAGACTGACCTAATACTTCGGCGGTGTATTGATTCTGTTGAGCCACAGGCTCATGGCAGTGGTAACACTGGGTCAAGTTGGTTTCCCTAAGGGAGCAAACGCTGTGTCTGCTGCTGACCGTTAAAGCTTAGTGGCTGCTGGATTTTCCATTGTCCGTTTAAAGGGTGCAAGTTCAGCTTCCACTTACCTTCAAGTTGATGAGGCAGCTCGGCACGATAGATGCCGCCAGCATCACGGGTTAACAAAACGCGGAAATCCTTGTTCTCCAGTGTCGGGTGTTGGAAAAAGAGTTCCAGCGCCGTTCCGCTCTCAGGTTGGCCACTGATAAACTCCAAACTAAGGACGGTTTCAGAGACACTTAACTCGGTTGATATGCCCAGTTTTTGTGCCCGGCGTACCGCTGCCAACTGGCGGTTAATGGCCTTACCTTCTTTATAATAATCGTCTACCACCAGACTGTCTTTGGTGGTGACAGCCAGATACAGCATATGGCTACTAAGAATGATGGACAGCACTGGGATGGCGATCAAAAACCAGGGCCAGAATTGTTTATACCAAGGGCGAGAGTCAGACATTGTTAAATAAAATACAGGTTAAAATACAACAACGCCCCGCGGAGCGGGGCGTTCCTTTGCCAACAATTATTGTTGCGCTTGTTCAGACGTATCCTGTGACAGGCTGTATACATAGGCTGTCAGCACATGAACCTTGTCTTCACCCAGAATATCTTTCCAGGCAGGCATGACGCCATTGCGGCCGTACATCAACGTTTCGGTAACGGCTTTTTCGCTGCCGCCATACAACCAGGTGTTGTCGGTCAAATTAGGCGCACCAAATGCATACTTGCCTTTGCCATCCTGGCCATGGCAGGCCGCACAGGCTGCGAAGCGGGATTCACCGGCTTCAGCTAACTTGGGATCCACCTTACGGCCACTCAGACTCAAGGTATAGGCCACTACTTCTTTTACCCCTTGCTCACCGAATGCGTCTTTCCATGCTGGCATCTGACCTTGACGGCCTTGCAGCAGGGTCGTCTTAATCGCGCTGGGGCTGCCACCATAGAGCCAATCATCATCGGTCAGGTTGGGAAAGCCTCTCATTCCGCGGGCATCCGAACCATGGCACTGGGAGCAGTTTTGAATAAACAGGCGTTGACCGACCTTTAATGCCTCAGGGTCAGTAGCCAGATCTTTTACGTCCCGTTTGGCATAGGCTTCGAAGATCGGGCCAAAGCGTTCTTCAGCCTGCTCCATCTCACGGGCGTATTGCAGCAAACCACCTTCTTCCATGGCTGCCTGGCGCTTCTGCTGAACCTCCTCGACGCTGCGAGCATCCTGAATCGAGCTCTGCCAACCAAGCAGACCGGCAAAGTTACCCAGACCAGGGTAAAGTGCCAGGTAAATCAGTCCCCATACGATGGTGGCGTAGAACATGATGGTCCACCACCGGGGCAGGGGATTATTAATCTCAACGATACCATCAAATTCATGATGCATATCGTCGCCTTCCTTAACGCCAGTTTTATTTTTCAGACACCAACGTAAGATTAAAAAACAGCCTAAGATGGTGCCCAGTGTGATCACTGAGATCCAGATGCTCCAAAAGCTACTCATTGCTCGATGACTCCCGCTTTTCTTGTTGTGCTTCGCGCTTGGACGGCTTGTTCTCGTCGTCAAACACTAGGTTTGCCGCCTCGTCAAAACCCTTTTTGGATTTCTTGCTGTACGCCCACACCACGATTGCGATAAATAGTACAAAGACGGCAACCGTCCAAATAATGTTGATGGTTACCGAATCCATTATTTCAGCGCCGTTCCAAGTGACTGCAGATAAGCGATCAGCGCCTGCATCTCAGTCTTGCCTTTTACGGCGTCTTTGGCTCCGGCAATTTGCTCATCGGTGTAGGGCACGCCGAAGTCACGGAAGACTTTCATCTTCTTAGCCGTCAGTTCTCCGTCCAGAGTGTTTTCTGCCAACCAGGGGAAGCCAGGCATATTCGACTCTGGTACCACGGCTCTTGGGTTGATCAGGTGAACACGGTGCCATTCGTCACTGTAACGACCTCCCACGCGGGCCAAGTCAGGGCCAGTGCGCTTGGAGCCCCACAGGAAAGGACGTTCCCAAACAGACTCGCCAGCAACCGAATAATGACCATAGCGCTCGGTTTCGGCACGGAAGGGGCGAATCATCTGACTGTGACAACCTACGCAGCCTTCACGGATATAAATATCGCGTCCTTCCAACTGCAAGGCTGTGTATGGTTCTAAACCTTTTACCGGCTCAGTGGTTTGCTTCTGGTACATCAGCGGCACGATTTCCACTAAGGCACCAAAGCTAATTACCACCAGTACCATGATGGCCAACAGGCCGGTATTCTTTTCAACTAACTCGTGTACGTTCTTCATTAATCTGTTTCCTTATGCTGGCTGAGCTTCGGCCTGCAGGCTGTCTTTGGGCGCGCGAATAGTGCGATAGCAGTTATAAGCCATCAGCAACATACCGGCGACGATAAAGCAGCCGCCCAGGAAGCGGACAATATAGAACGGTTTGGAGGCATCAATGCTTTCGATAAAGCTGTAGGTCAGGGTGCCGTCGGAGTTAACCGCGCGCCACATCAGACCTTGCATTACCCCGGAGATCCACATAGCTACGATGTACAGCACCACGCCGATGGTTGCCAGCCAGAAGTGCACATTGACTAAATGAGTCGAGTACATACGCGGCTGACCGAATAACACCGGAATCAGGTGATAAATAGAGCCAATCGACACCATAGCAACCCAGCCTAGGGCACCGGAGTGCACGTGACCAATGGTCCAGTCGGTGTAGTGGGAGAGGGCATTCACGGTCTTGATCGCCATCATCGGACCTTCAAAGGTCGACATACCATAGAAGGACAAGGATACAATCAAAAAGCGTAATACAGGATCGGTACGCAGTTTATGCCAGGCACCGGACAGGGTCATAATACCATTGATCATGCCACCCCATGACGGTACGAACAGGATGACCGACATCACCATTCCCAGTGACTGAGTCCAGTCAGGTAGAGCAGTATAGTGCAGGTGGTGAGGACCGGCCCAGATATACAAGGCGATCAGTGCCCAGAAGTGCACTACAGAAAGGCGATAAGAGTACACGGGACGACCGGCCTGCTTAGGCACAAAGTAGTACATCATGCCCAAAAAGCCCGCCGTCAGGAAAAAGCCCACGGCGTTGTGACCATACCACCACTGCACCATGGCATCGACGGCACCGGCGTACACCGAATAGGATTTAAAGAAGGATACCGGCACCGCCATGCTGTTGGCGATGTGCAGCACCGCTACAGTCAGGATAAAGGCGCCGAAGAACCAGTTCGCAACATATATATGACTGACTTTACGAATGATCATGGTGCCGAAAAACACAATGGCATAGGCAACCCAGACAAGGGTGATCAGAATATCGATGGGCCATTCCAGCTCAGCGTACTCTTTAGATGAGGTCAGTCCCAACGGCAGGGTAATGGCTGCCGCCACAATCACCGCTTGCCAACCCCAGAAGGTAAAGGCTGCGAGCTTGTCGCTGAACAGACGCACCTGAGAGGTCCTTTGCACCACATAATAGGAGGTAGCAAACAAAGCGCTGCCGCCAAAGGCAAAGATTACCGCGTTGGTGTGAAGAGGTCTGAGACGGGAATAGGTTAGCCAGGGGGTGTTGAAGTTAAGCTCGGGCCAGATTAACTGAGCCGCAAGCAGAACGCCTACACTCATGCCGACAATCCCCCATATCACCGTCATCACGGCGAATTGTCGCACCACCTTATAGTTGTAGTCAGTATGTGCTTGACTGGTTTCACTCATTGTCATTTTTCCGCTGCTGGTTTTAAATGCTTCTGATTTTTTAACTAATTGTTACAGCCTGGTTAATTAACTGATAATTAGCCAAAAATACGAGTACAGTGGCTGCGAATGATACGTTTTTTGGGCATTAAAAGATAGCCTAATGCCGGCTTGATTGATCCGTATCAATGCTGCACACTGCCGCCTAAATCAAGTTCGTCGAATTATCCACCATAGCCTCAATGAAGCACTCTCTATGGCCTCTGTTTCTCTCTTTTGCCGCCCTGATGGCGAGCGTCTTTATTTTTTCAGATTGGTCCGGTGTCACCACCCTAAACGACGAACCGTGTCAGCTTGATCAAGGAAGCTGTCCTATTCAGCTTGGTCCACGTCAAGGTCGTATCATGCTGACACCTCAGCCCATTCCCCTCGAAGAAGAGTTAACGCTGCAATTTGAATTACCCGAAGGGTGGCAGCTGAACTCGGCGGTTATCGAAGGTGTTAATATGTATATGGGCCAAATCCCCGTTATCTTTGAAGGGCCCAACCGTGGCATCACTTTTTTGGGGGCTTGCTCTGAGCCTCGCATGCAGTGGCGCCTAGCCCTGAGGTTAGAACAACAAGACCAAAACGCCACCATTAGTCGCGAGCTTTACTTTACAACGCAGCGATAGGCCGCTTCTCAATCAGGTTCAGGCTCTCTTCGGCAAAGCCTGAACCGGCCTCGGTATAGAAGTTAAATACGTGCTCAATACCGTAGTCTAATAACTCTCTGCGTTCATCTTCATAACGGGCAATAGCGGCAGATTTTCCAGAATAACCAATGGACTTAAGTTGATCCTGAACGTGTTTGATGTCATCTACCGACGGTAGGGCGATCAGGAGCATTTCTACTTCGCTGAGGTCGAGGTTTTCCCAGAGATCGGCATCCTCACCATCGGCCAGCATTACCTGTAATCCGGCCTTTTTCTGCCGTGCTACCCGTTCAGAGTCGGCATCCAGCCCCCAGACTTGATCACCCAATACGTTTCTAAGCGCCATAAAGGCCCCTTTACCTACGCGTCCCATACCCAGTACCAAGACGCGCGCACCTTTTGGCTGCTGATAAACGTCTTCGGGCAGTCGGCGGCGACGCTCGAAGAAATTCAACAGCTTGTGCCAGCGGCTGTACCCGCTGTGAGCAAACTGGTAGCTTACACTGGTCAATATAAACGACAGCGACACAGCCAGTGCCAAAATGACCAGCCATTCTTTGGCCAGCCACCCCATATCCACACTCAGTGCGACCACGATTAACCCGAATTCACTGAAATTTGCCAGTGCCATGCCACATAGGTAGGCGGTACGTCCCCTTAGTCGCAGACCGGTAAACAAGAAGAAAAACAGCCAGAATTTTATTGGTAGTACCAGAGTAAGACCAAGCGCCATCAGTAGCATGGGAAGATTAGGAATGGCGGTAAATCCGATGGTCAGGAAGAAGCCGATAAGGAAAAGATCCTTAAAGTTCATCAGCGCCTTATTCAATTCTGCCGACTTGGTATGCCCGGAGAGCAATACGCCGACGATCAAGGCACCAAGATCGCCTTTTACGCCAACCAACTCAAACAGCTCATAACCGCCCAGCGCCAGGAAAAAGCCAGTAAGAGGCAGAAGTTCACCATGGCCGGACATCTGTAGCAATCGGGTCAGCAACGGGCGCAGGGGGATTAATGCCAGCAGGCCCAACGCATAGATGGAAGGCACCTTGCCGGTGGCCAATACCAGGAATACTACTGCGGCGATATCCTGCATAATCAGGATGCCTACCGCCAGCCGGCCATGCCGAGTCTGCATTTCTGCCGCTTCTTCCAGGATTTTAACAATACACACGGTACTGGAAAAACTCAGCGCAAAGCCCAGTAGGGCAGCTTCCTGCAAGCTTACGCTATCCAGGTAAGGTAGACCGATCGCCGCTGCCAGACTGACCAGGCCAACAGCAATGCTGGTCCACAGTACCATATGGGTGGTCGAGCCCAGCCAGACTTCCCGCTTCAGCAAGCCTCTGACATTAAGTTTTAAGCCAATGGTAAACAGCAACAGGGTGATGCCCAGATCGGCCAGAGCGTGCAGGCTCTGATTGGCCTCAAAGCCGAGAAAATGAAGTACAAAGCCTGCAGCCAAAAAACCAATCAATGGCGGAAGCTTAAGCAAACGCACGCCGAGGCCGCATATAAAGGCAAAGATAATAAAAACGTAATCCATGTATTAAGCTGTTTTATTGATTATGAATCCAGATTGCTGCTAAGGATAGCGAGCAAACGCCCTGTACGGCAAAGGATTTAGTTAAAAAGTCTCTTAAAAATTGATTTAAACCAAAGTGTTATACAAACAAGATCCGGCTTAACCCAGTGCTCGTATAAAGGGTGTGAACTGGAAAAAAATAGCACTATACGGGGATGAAAAGGTTACGCGTAACCATAAAAACTGTAAATATAGCAACGAGTTAGCTACCTTAGTGTACAAATAACTTAGTAAGAAGATAATTAAGAAGAAAATGAGTTTATCCGACGCCCAATCCTTTGAATGTCCGTATTGCATGGCAATCAATGATCTTGAGGTTGACCCCATCAATGATGTGGATCAATCGCAGGTTGTCGATTGCCAAGTATGCTGCCAACCTATTGTTATCAGAGTTACCGATGATGGACACGAGTATTACGTTGATGCCAGGGCTGAAAATGAATGAATCAAGCCCACATCATCCGGTTTCACAAAGCAAGGCTCGCCACGCGGCGGGCCTTGCTGGTTTTAACAAGGTGTAAATCGCAACTATTCTTATTTTAAGAGAGGTCGAAATGAAAGCACTATCGCGGCGAGATTTTTTAAAAGTGACAGGTTCTGCGCTTATTGGAGTAACAACCGGCGGTGTTTCTTTGCAAGCCTTGGCCAAAGAACAATTGCCACTGGACAACCCCAGCGCTAAGGCCTTGAAATACACTCATCAGTCTGACAAAGAAGGGCAGACGTGCGCCAACTGCATGCACATTCAGGGCGACGCCGGTAATGAGTGGCGGCCATGTGCGTTATTCCCAAATCATTTAGTGAACAACAATGGCTGGTGCGCAGGCTGGGTCAAACAGCCTTAAGGCTGGAAAAGGTGCCTGATTGCAGGCACCTTACTCACTAATTGCCGTACTGGACTAAAACATCATTAATAAAACTAATGGCGTCAGTGGTGTCAGTCCGGTAATTAAAGTCATTACCGACACAGTTCCCGTTTTTTGCCCAACCGAAAGACGTAACGGAAACGACCAGGTTGGTCTCTTTATAGAAGGTCGGGCCGCCACTGTCTCCGTAACAGGTTCCACCTCCGACGCCAGGGTTGTTGGAGAATTTAGCACTGGCTTCGCCTTGCCCACTTAGATAGCTATTGACCTCCAAGAGCCTTACGTCACCTTTATAGCGTTCATAGTCGCTCATTTCAGTTGGTGGTAGGGTGCCTTGACGTCCATACCCTACAGACTCAAAGAAGCGGCGATCCTGACCTTTTAGGTTCTCGAGAAATCCTTCTGGGGGCAGTTGTCCAAAACCGTTAGATGGGTAATAAGGTTGGTCGAGTATCACCACGCCAATATCATAGGTCATAGGGAACTCGCCATAGTCAGTCCAATCGGGGTGAGCGATAACCGCAGTCGTTGACATCCATTCATTATTGAACCAGTCCTGCAAACTAGCGTAATCACCTATACCAGAAAGCGCCTCTTCTTCGAAACGCACATAAGTAATATCGTTGGTATTACCGGCTTCGGATACACAGTGAGCGGCAGTAAGCATAACTCTCGGTGCGATCATGGTGCCGGTACAACTGAAGAACCCAACGCCATTTTGCACAAACAGCAGGGTACCAACATTAGGATGCTCACCGTTATCCGGCGCACCCCAGGTGATAGCCATGGCCGAACTGCAAGCACAAGAAGCTAAAGCAAGTGCAATAAGCTGTTTTTTAAACATGTGTTTCTCCAAAATAATCAGTTAATCAATAAGGTGCCTTACTTAACTAACTACAGGACAACTAACGGCAGGTGCTGTTACCTGGTAAGGAAGGAATGTAAGCATAGTCGACTTTAAAGCACCGAGTTAGCTGGCTGTATAATAGACGCTATTGGTTGTTGTAAAGCACAGAGAACTAAATAAGGAAAGGTCACATAAAAAGACTAAGACAGGTGGCGTTCTGATTGGCTCGTTGTTTGTGAACTACGATTCCTTCCTGTGATGCACAGGTTTATGAGACCGGCCAGAACATAGCCCAACAAGAGCAACATTCGGATCTGAGTTCCCATCCGCGAGGCCAACGTTTTAAAAAGAACGCGAAAGGAGAGCACCCAACTGAGTCAGGCGCTTGAGGAGCTAGAGCGCGTAGCGCAAAGGATTGCCAAACTTCGTAACTCTGCGTAGCCACTCAACTATGCATTTAACATAATATACATTATGCGCATATGTGATGTACGGGAATATTTACAAAAGGTACTTTTATTGCATCTGGCATTAATTGACTGATTTGAGTCGTATTTTTGTCAGTTGGCATGGAGTGCTGTACATGAGTAAAACTAACCGAAAAAAAGTTAAAAAAAATTCATGGTTCTTTTCCCAATGTTGGCAAGCTGGCCTGATCCACGGTGGTTTATCTGAATCGGATCTGGTTCAGCGGTTGGTTGATTTCTTCGGTGTGAGCGCCCGGACGGTTCGCGGCTGGCTCAATGCTGAGCATGATCCGCACCCTTGCGCCTTAAAGCTGCTAAGGCAGCGTATTTGTGGGGTTCCGCCGTCTGAGTCTTGGTCTGGCTGGTCGTTCTCTGGTGATGCGTTGGTCAGCCCTTATGGAACGACGATTACGCCAGAGATTGATAATAAGCTGCGGTATTTTCAAAACGAGATCCGGCGTTTGCGCATCGAGAACCAGGCGGCCAGCAATGAGCTTAAACGCCTTAGAAAAAGTTATGACCCCGAGTTTGTATCCCGAGTGCGTCAGGCTGCGGAGTTACTCAGCGATGTTGACGGGTTGCCGGTATGATGGTTCACTCTTGAGCCTCTGGAGTATTGCGAGTTTTACAATATGGAAAAGGAAGAATTCTTCGACTATCTCAATTCTATTGGTGCTAGTTGCCCTGTCTGCGGCAATGTAGATAAGCTTGGTGCTTTTATGCAGCCTGTGGTTGATGATGATGGCAACAAACGCAAGGTCGTAGCCCGCTATTCAATCCCACTTGAAGAACACTTAGGCTCTGAAGGCTATGTTAGTCATTTAGCCGATCCTGATTTTTTACCAGTTGATGCTTTTTTAGCTGCTTGTGGTAACTGTGGGCATATTATTCCCTTCAACCCAGCATTAATTCAAAAGCGGATGGAAAAAAAGGCCGAGAGGATCTCAAAGGAAATCCTTGAGAAAGAAGAAAAGTCTAACAATGAGGATGGACCCCATGAGTGATGATAAACAACAGTTGGCGCCTGTCTTTGAGCTTCCAACACGGCATACAGGCTTCTATAATGAAGGTAATGATTCAGGCGGCGGAGGTGGAGATTTGGAAACTCGTGTAGCAAAGTTAGAATCTGATGTGGAGCATATCCGCTCTGACATTAGCGACATCAAAACCGATATTCGTGAGATTCGGAAAGACAACCAAGAGATGAAAGATGCGCTGAGTGATATTAAAGTCGGCTTGGCCTCTAATCGTGCTTGGTATGTAACCACGGCTACGGGCTTAGCTATCGCCGCTTTTACTTTTGCCCGCTTTCTTTAATTACATATCAGACACTACTAAAGGGGCCTTAAGGCCCCTTTTTTAACGCTTCATTAATATGCATTCGTTGCTATATACCTTTACAACACTGACATCGAGAGTTTTTTCAATGTAGGCCACGTCATCGTCATCTATCGGTGATGATAGTCTCATAGCTATTTCTGAACCTTCTGGCACATCTTCTACCAACGGTTCGATATAGCCGTGCCCAGAATGCGGTTTGTTGTAGTTATATTTGTAAACTTTTGTCATGTTCACCTCACGAATAGACCAGATTAGGTAGTATGATTCGTGAGTGTCTAATGTCAATCCAGTTGAGTTCTGACAGTCTCGCCAGTAGATACCTGGATTATGGCACCGCCTTGGGCATATTTGAAGCCGGGGCGGAGCTGGCGGGTGCCGGGTTTGAATGGGTCGATTGCGGCGGTGGCCGGGGCCGTTGTTTCGGGCTGCTCTCGATTCGCCATAATGGCCTTGGTGTTGCGCACGATGCGGCGGCGGAATTGGTCCATTGTTATCCTCTCTGGTTGCTCAGTTCTAGGGTTTTAATGCGGGTGTCGTGCTCTTTCAGCGTTTCGTTGATGGTGTCGTCAGACTTGCTCAGATAGTCAATATGGACGGTTAACGCTTTTACGGTGCCAATGGCGGCGACTACGCCGGTAATCAGTGAGCCGATAACGGTTATTGCTATGGTTTCCAGCATACTACTTAACCTTTTTCAAAACGATCAGTGTGACCAGTGCGGCCACGCCGAGAAATACGACTTTCTCCCCTACCGTCAGATGCAGATTGACGGGCTTTTCTGGGGTGACGGTGGCGTTAACGTCGAATTGCTGCGGGATGCTGAAACTCACTGTTTGCGCCCTCCCTTGGCAGTTATGAAGCCTTCAAAGGCTCCACCTCCAAAGTAAAACGCGAGAATTACCCCGACCAATACGGCCATATCCCCTTTCAGCATTGTCATTTGGTCGTCCACGTTAATCCAGAACGACATAGCGAAGGTGATAAACCACGCCAGCCCATAGGGTACGCAGAAAATCACGGCAAGCAGACGCTGGGCCAGTTTGAAGGGTTCGTACAGCTTTAATAGCCGCTCCCGGCCATGGGCCTTTTCTTCGTCGGTGTGCCATAGGGCGTCCCCGGTGTTAACAACGGCGCTTACACCCTGGCTAACGGTTTCGGGACTGAATAGGGATTTTATCCAACTGAACATAGCCGCTCCTTAATCGTCCACTATGCCGCTGGTGTGTTTGCGGAGCTGGTACACCACCACGGCACCGATCACGGCTCCGGCAATAGTGGTAACTAGCCACGGCCCGTTAATGCGGTTCATGCCAATACCTCGCCGATGCCCATGTAATCCCCGCCGACGCGGGACCATAGCGCGGGCTGGGACTCGGTTTTGTCGGTTCTTACGTCTACATGCAGCATATTTCCGGGCTGAGTGTCGGTATACAGGCCAATTCCGGTAAAGCCGACCTTGCGGGCGGCGTCATAGACGGTTTGCCGCTGTTGGGCGGTGGTGATGTATTCGCCGTTGAGTGTGGGGAATACGTCGATGGCCCTGACCTCACCCCACATATCCACGTTGTGTTGGGAGTGATCGCCGGAACCGCCGTGGCGGCCCAGCGCTCCATTCACCGGGGAAACGTGGATCGGTGAACCTAGTTCCTCGCGCAAGGCGTCGAGCTTTTGCAGTAGTTCGCTGTTCATCAGCGGATACCAGGCCCCAAATTCAGAGGGCGCGAAGTGCTTTAGCTTTGGCTTGCTTAAGATCTTACTCACGATAATTACTCCAATTGCGAGAATTGCAAAATGCCAGGGCTTCATTGTTTGGGCTGTTCGTCTGGGGTGCCATCGGCTCGCAGTTCGTCGGCTCGGCCAGTGGCTAAAATTCCCACTTGTTCCAAATATGCCAGACCATCTACAGTGGCCGGGAAATCCAAGTCCACAAAGCTGCTGCTCATTAAATCCTTTTCCAGCACTTTAACGGTGCTGTCGGCGCTATCCTCAATGGCGACCTTTTCAGTGAGACTTAACCGGCGACGGAATGAGCCGATACTGATAACCCGGATGGGTTCAGGCTCGTTGGCTGGCGCTGGCGAGAACTCGCCCGTGGCCGGGTCGTATTGCTGGCCCACTAGCGCAGAGTCATACTCTGGTACTGGCACCAGTGCGGGATTGTCCACTTCGCCGGAGAGCTGGGAGACACCGACAACGATATTTTCAGCGTTAAGCTGCGCGTAATAGTTAGACATACTCGATCACCTCCCAACTTAGGGATACATTAATATTTTGACCGAAGTCGTTGTAAATCCGGATTGTTGTCGAATTTAGCAGCCTATACGTGATGTAGCTCGTATTGTCGTCAGAGCTGTATTTTCCGGCTACAGATGCATTCAGCATCGACTTCGACAGCGCAATAGAGCTAATAGGGATGTCATGGCTTGCCCCGCCAGTTATATAACCTGTGAAACGCCCCCTCTGAACACTAGAGATTGGGCTTTGCTTGGCGTTAATGTGGCTTTTGATATTGTCGCGGGCGTTTGCAATGTCTGTATTAATGGCATTGCGAACACCGGATAGCGACCAGCCCGCCCGGACGTTTGTATTTACCCAGTCAATCACCTTGTCGTATAAACTGCCTGCTGTTGTTCTAACAATTTCAGCTTTTACAGCATCGCGGGCCGCATTGACATTTGTTGGCGTGGCGCGGGTGCCGATGCGACTGTTTAGGGCGTCATATAGCAGCTTGTAGAGACTGCCCGCAGTTGTCCTAACAATTTCGTTTTTAACATTGTCTCGTGCGTTATTTACATCAGCGGCGGTAGCCCAGCCTGATAACGCATTAACGACATTGTAAACCTGCGTCAGGTCGCGATTTCCCGCGCCTTTTACTGAATCTCTAGCGCCGGTAACGTCAGCAGGTGTTGCGCGAGTATTAATACGTCCGTTTAGGGCGTCATATAGCAGCTTGTAGAGACTCCCTGCTGTTGTGCGCTGTAGCTCCGTGAAAATCTCGCCCCGCAGGGTGTCATTTTCAGCGGTTGTATGGTCGTTGATTGTCTGTACGTTGGTGTCCAGTTCACCATTAACTGTGGTGATGCTTTCCAGGATCGCCTCGTTTTGGTCATTTTCGGTGGCTATCTTGGTCAGGATCTGATTGAGAACGTCGTTTAGCTGGGCGCCCAGATTGCCGGTTTCGGTCTGGACCACGCCCTGAGTATTGCCCGCTTCCTCCAGTATCTTGGCGAACAGTTCAGCCAGCAGATACGCTGACTGGTCGTTCAGAAACTTCGGCATATTGATAGGGTTGCTCACTCCGTTCATGGCCGGTACTCCTCTGATACAGTCAATGTGGCGTCCTGGCCATCCGGGTTATAGGCCCATATTTCGGCGGCGTTACTGACTGTTGTACTCGCTGGGGCATCTAGTGCCCCTCTCAACATTAATCCGCCCTGCCCGTCCACTAATGAGTTACCGATTCTCACCATGGTCATCTGGCCACTGATATTTTGCACAGAGACAAGGCGATTGGTGTTGTCCCTGGCGTCTACCAGCTTTTTAGATTGGCCGGCGGGGATCACAACGTCCGGGTGTTGCTGAATCACGTTGGCCGGGATGTGCCGCGTTTTGCCGTCTTCAATACTGCTGACGGTGGCGCTGACGCTGATACCTTCTTGAATCCGCTTCACTACAACGTCATTTTCGACTGTGACAACGCCGGTTCCTGAGCCTGTCACCGGGATATTGGCAATTTCGTATTCGACCTCTACCGGGTCGGTGCCCTCGTTTTTGAACGCTACCTCGGTCACTGATGCCAAGTCATACTGGCGGGATACCTTACCCACCAACTCGCCAAATTCAGGCGCTGATACCACGAATTGGCCGGTGGCGTTAATTACAGACAGCCAGCGCCCGGATGTTTTGATGGGAAGCTCTTGGCCGGGGTTTATAGTCTTAATCGGCATTTACTTTCTCCCGAATGCAACAGCGGCAGTAATCAGCACCAGCGCCACAGCCACATAAAGGATCATCTTTTGGCTGGACTCGGCGACCACGTCTTGCCCTTGCAAGCTGGCGCTCTTGGCAAGCTCGGTAATGGCTTCGTTGTTCTTGGTTTGATTCTCGCCGAGGGCCTTAAGCACGGCATTTTGGCCGGTGGCGTTCATGGCGGCATTCTGGCTTAAGGTTTCCTGGAACTTGGTTGCTTGCTCGCCTAGTTCTTCCTGATATGACTCGGTAATGCTTTCGGTCACCCGCTCCAAGCTGCCGATAACCTCACCACCAAACCCAAAGCCCTCTGTCAGAGCGTTTTTGCTGACTTCCTCAATGGAATCGGCCGCTGTGCTGGTGATATTTTCAGCCGCATTCGTTGTTGATTCGATGGCTTTATCAGCCAGCCCCTTAAGGTCATCGGATTGACTCTCGGCCAGCTGGCCAACTTGCGACAGCGATTCTTTACCGAAGTCGAACGCATCCCCAACGATTTCAGTATTGCCACTGATAGATTCTTTACCAAAATCAAAGGCATCCCCGACGATTTCGGTATTACCTTCTATAGACTCAGAAATAGCGTCTTTACCGAAGTCGAACGCATCCCCAACGACTTCTGTATTCCCCTCAATGGACTCGTTTATCGCTTCCTTGGCAACTGCTTCTGCAGACTGCACCGCGCCGCCATCGACAATATTGATGGTGCCGTTATTTCCCGATAACTCTCCTTCGTTGTCGATGTTGACGCTGTTATCGGTGTTAAAGGATTCGTCAAACTCTCGATTATCGGAATTGTCCGTATTGAACGAGTCATCGTAGTTCTGAGACTGGTCATAATCGTTATCGACATCTGTTTTATTGGTTGTTGTGGTGTTGTAGGAGTCCTCTACTGTCGTATTATTGGAGTCCTCAACATCCACCGAGCTATCGGTATTTCCCGAGTCGGAAACCTCGATCTCAGTTTCTGACTCATCGTTAACGATGTTTTCAGCGCCCGCGAAATCACCATCATTGACGTGGTTAATCGTCTGCTGGTTATTCGTCGTGTTCTGTGAGCTTCTTGATTTACTGCCCATGAGGACCCCTTATCTCAGGCGATAAATGCGCTGACCATGAAACGGCTTTGGAGCCGTTCTTGCTGGCATCGGAGAGCGAGACGGATACGATGGAACCCCACGGCGAGTGCGGCTCTGCCGGTTCTTCTCTCGGCGGCGGCGTTTGTGGTCTTTTTTTGCTTGCACTGTTGCCGGGTTTGGTGCGGCAAAGCGGTTAAGCAAGTTGTTAATACTGAACATTATTAACCCCTAATTTAAATACGTACTCGTCTCGCCCTAACAGGCGCTTTCGAACCTCGGACAGCACAATAGGCAGACCGGACAGGCCCTTTTTCAGATGTTCCGGGGCGCGGGTATGAAAGCGAATGGTCATCGCATCATTACCCCTGGCAAAGTCGATTAACTCGCCTCGGTTTTGGCGAAGGTTTCTCCCTGCTACCGCCACAACAACCATTTCTGCGGCCTCAAACCGAATTACCGCGAGCATATCCCGGCTGTGGGTGATGTAGAGTCGGGAGATACCGCGTTCGATTTCGCGGAAAACCTCTTTCTCTGCATTACCCCACAGAGCAGGCTTAAGCAGCTTTTTGGCTTCTTTGGTTAACTGGATGCGCTTCATATCACTTCCTTAAAACAACAAACAGGACGCCAGCAACTGCCAACGCAATAAGCCAAGACGGTATTCCTGTTTTGTAGTTCAGGCCGCCAAAGTCGTTATTACCGGCCTGTAACCCTACGTCACCTGTGCCTGATGCGGCGCTGCTGCTGTTACTGGCACTCATGCCCCCCGCGCCGCCGATCATTTGGACACCTGCTTATAAGCGACATAAACCGCGCCACCGATAACGGCCCACTTAATGGCACTTCCGAAAGTGTCAGAGCTGAACAGGCCAAGGCCGAAACCGGCCCCGCCTGCAATTAACGGCCAAAATAAGAACGGCATAGATCCCCCTTATCGGCGCACGGCCAGCAGAAGAACGGTAAACAGTAGAGCTCCGCCCATAACCATCACTTGGTTATCTTTCACCCATTCCATAAGGCCGGGTGCGGGTTGCTGTTGCTGCTGAGCCGGTGACTGTTGGTTATTAGTCAGATTTTGTTGAGGGTTTTCCTGATTGGTGTTCCCTAGCTCATTCTGAGTCCATGCCCTGGCATATTCCTGGGCGAGTGGTGAAATCGTATCCACCACATCGCCCCCAAAGTCCATGATGGAATCCCAGATACTCGTTGACTGAGTTGTTTCCATGACTCCCCCTTATGCTACGCGCTTAAAGCCCTCAATACGGGTTTTCAGTGCGCCCTTAGCATCCACCGTAAAGGTAAAGTTGAGGTTGGCCGTTTCCACGGAATCACCCTTACCAAAGCCGAACTGAGTAAAGTCCAGAAGCAGCTTACCCGGTTGAGGTGTCACCCCTGCATAGCGCTGTAAACCATGATCAATGTCGCTTCGGTGCATCTCGCGAATGGTCGTGGCTCCACGCTTAACGATCACCTTTGAAATGGATACTTCGGATTCGTCGATGATCATGTGCTGAACATTTAGATTGGGCGAGCCGTTGGGGAAGCTCCAATCATAATCACCGGCTGCCGGGGTGTACTGAGTCACCTCATACGCCTGGGGGATCATGATGCGTCCACCGCCTTGTTTCGCACCTTGAGGGTTGGGCGATACATAGGCTTTACCCTTGAGGGTCAAATCTGCGGGGTCGGCTGCATCCTTAGCGCCAAATTCCACTTTAAGGGTGATGTCATCATACTGTGAGGTTTTCAGCCCTGATACGTGAATCCCTTCCAGCGTCCGATAACGGAACTTGGACAGGTCGATGCAGAAACGACCTGTGGTTTCGTGCAGGTTAAACAGCTTATCGTTCAGTTCCAGGTCTTTACCCGAATAATAAGCCACTGGCGTTCCACCAATGTCTACAGTCACCTTTTTCAAGGTGGCTTTCTTAACCAGATTGGTTTCCAGTTCCAGGATTTGATAAACCAGGCCGCCTTGCAGCTTGATGATAGCTTCCTCGCCATACCCTACGCCAGTTGGCCCCGCCAGTTGGATCATGGATGCCGCTAGTAATGAAGTCTTCACGATACCCCCTTACCCGATTACGTCTTCGACGGCGTCTACGTTGTTTGATGCCCAAACAACGAAGCCCGAACCGATGATCACCAAGCCGATGATAACGGCCAGCGATACGCTTTTTTTCTTCGTCAGAAAGTCCATAGAGTTACCTTGTTGTGTGTTGCCTGAAAATGCGTCAAATGTGTTTTTCAGGAATAACAAGGCCGGGAAGGAAAGACCGAACCCTATTCGGTTATGGATTCGGTCTTTTCGGTTAAGCGTTAATCAGCCGGTATTGCTTGGATTGGGCTTTAAACTGGGCTGGAACCCGCGCCAGTAGCGGTTTATTCGGTTTTATGTTCAGAGCCACTTTTTCATAGTTGCCTAGCCCTGGCTTTTTCAGCAGATAGTGGAGTCGGGTTTTATCTTCGCCCACCTTAAACGCCTCGTTGAGCTTGCCAAGCTGCACGACTTCATCCAGTGAGCAGCTTAATTCTGACTTCATTCGCTCGGCGTCAATCATGGATTCCTGACCGCCGACAACCTTAACCGGTGAGTTTGACCAGACCGTTTTAGGCACCTCGGTTGAACGCTGAAAGTCGGCGCTCATGATCAGGCCAAACTTGCGGCCGCCGGTGTAGCATTCGCCCAGAATGCTCGATTCCTTACCCGAGGACAGGACCATTCGGGCCAGCTCGGAGATATGAACATGCAACCGGCGAGCGCCATCACTGGCCGCCCACATCAATTGGCAGAACCACAGCAGCTCGGCGCGATCACATCCAGACTGTGGCTGATACGCTACCCTGAACGGCTTGCCACTTTTCCATGCGGTGGCAAAGGCGCGGCCAAAGGCTTTGCGGGTCTTGAAGTGGTAAACGGCGCGGCCCCCGATGCCGCCTTGCCGGTTCTGGTACTGGTATTCGCCGTAAGGGTCGAAGATAGCCAAGCAGGGCTTGGCCGGTATTAACCCCATCCAGTTAATCGCAACGCCCTTCCCATTGCCGGACGCGGCCACATAGGTGATGTGCTCAGAATCAAGGGCGTTATTCGGATTGATCGCCATCCGCGCCCCCTTCTGTCTTGTTGTCCTGGTCCTTTCTTGGGTTCAACTCCTTTTCGCGCTTCGCCTGGATCAACTTTTCGGTTTTCACTTTACGGAATACAGAGAAACCGAACATGAGCGTGGCAAAACCCATCCCCATATAGGGCATGTAATCCAGTAATTGCTTCACCCAAGGCGGCAACTCGTCCTCGCTGTTAAACAGCTTGCAGACGCCGGGGGCGAGTGTGTCGGCCAGATCCCGATATTCAAGCTCCGATAAGGTGGCATCGGTGCGCGTTACCATGCCGATGCAGTTTGTCAGCGTCCGGGCGCTGGATAAAACCTTCTCCTTGGCCTGTTCCTCGGTGAGGAATTCGGTTCTACCCCCTGATTCCTCGCCGGTCTGGACCGAATCGCCGGATTCGGTCTTGGCTTCGCTTTCTGCCGTTTCGGTCAGGAAGCTGTCCAGATCCATACCATCAAAAACCGAATCCATTACGCCCCCTGTGGTTGTGGTTCAGCCTTACGGGAAAGCCGTTTAAAGGCGAAATAGCCCCCAGCTCCGACCATGATCACAAGAGCAACCAGGCCGAAAATATGCCAGCCGGTTAAGCCGCCCTTTTCGGATTCGGTCTTTTCCGGCTCTGCTGCGGTTTTGGCGGCGGGTTTGGACGATGGCCGCCACAATTCCGGCTCGGATTTATTCTCATTTTCCGCGCCGGATTCGGTTCGAGCGGCCAACGGCTCGGGCTCCTGCTCGGGTTCCGGTTCGGTCTGAGTTTCGGTGTCTGATTCGGGTTGTTCGGTTTCGCCATTCGGTTCTGATTCGGGTTCAGAAACCGCATCTGCTGCGGGTTGTTCGGGTTTTCCGGTGCCAACTTCGCGCATATTCTCGGCCACGTAATCCTGAAAGGCATCATCCCCGGTCTGGTTTAAGCTCTTGCAGTGCTCGCAATAGGTGTAATACAGATTACGCCCGTTGGAGCGCTGGCGAACCGATGCAATTTCATCACAGGCGGGGTTCTGACAATCAATCTCACCGACGATTTTTGGATTGTCTTTACGCATGGGCGGCCTCCTCCAACTGCTTAACTCGGTCTTTCAGCGTTTCCAGCATCTGGGAAAGCTGGCTGACTTGGTGACTCAGGCTAATGGTGCGCCGGTCCAGACCGGCCACAACTTCAATCAGGTTGATGGACAGTTGCATGGCCTTGGGGCCTAACTCCTGCGCCTTTTTCGCTTGCAGGTCTACCCGGTAGCCGGGTACATCTGCTGCTTCCTTACTTAATTGAATTAGCCCCTTCGCATCCTCTATCAGTTTTGCGACTGACTCGGATTGGGTCGGTTGTTGTGCGTCTTCTGACATGGTGTTACCTCTGTTGGTGTTGTGTTTTGTTCTTCGGGTAGATAGAAAACGACTACCCATACCAGCGTTGCCCAACAAAGCCACCGGCCTATCGGCGCTATGACTTCATCGAACAGCTTTACTATTTCACTTTCTGACATGGTGTTACTCCTACTGTCATTTCCGAATTACCTATCCGGATGCAGATTTCACCGCCGCCCAGGGCCTTGATGATTGGCTCTACATTATCGAAGGTTAGCGCCGCGTCTGCGGACTCAATGCGGGATAAGGTGGCCTGTGTTACGCCCATTTTTTCTGCCAATTCTCCCTGCCCTATGCCCTGGGCTTTTCGTTGCTTTCGTATCCAGTCGGCAAGGTGCTGTCGGTAAAGGGATTGAGGAAATCTGTTGCTCATGCTGCCACCTCGCACCAGTTCCAGTCAGCGGGAATCATGCCGTTAACCGGCTCCACTTCGGGCGGTGCCCTGAATCCATAAAGCGCGTCTAACCACATCGCCTGGTTACTCAAGTTGCGCCATTGGTTCCAGAACTCGGAAACCACGGCCTTGTTCAGCTCGCGGCCCTTGGTCTTGCACCAGTCCACCACGGCACCGGCCAGCCGAACGCCCTTTTTGCTGTGCTCAACGACCTTAGCCCGCCAGCCACGGTTAACGATGGCGTGATGGATGAATGCCTGGGTCTGCTCCGGGGTGCGGAAGGTGATTTGATAGCGGTGGCCCCACTCGGTTTTTTCGCGCTGCTTTTGCAGGGCCTCCAAACGGGCTTTTTCCCGCTCAAGGCGGCGGGTCAGGCGCTCGACGTTGGCCTTTTGTACTTCCGGCCGTACTTTGTGGTAACGGTTCCAGCGGGCAAGCTGGGCTTGGTCGTGCTTTATGTTGTCTCTGGCCTGCTCCAGCTCCTGCTTAATCCGGTGCTGCTCGTTTTGTTTCTCAATGCCCATTTCATAAAGCACCTGGCTGGCTCGCTCGGCTTCGAACTCGGCCAGCACTTCCCACCCCGGAGCGCGGGCGCTGCGGCTGATGTTGTAACGGTTGCCCCGTATCCAGCCCTGAGTGCTGATAAGCTCGCCTGTGTCTTTATCCAGCGTGTGGTTGCCCTTGGTCATGTATCCGAGCGCCTTAAGCAAGTACCCGGTGGCCGCTTTGGGGCTGTGGATTCGCTCAAGATGGGCGAAGCCCTGCCCCCATGCTGATTCCATCTGCTCCGCCCAGCCCTTGAAATACTGTTTAGGCACATGCCAATTCATCAGAATATGCACATGGGGATTCTGGCCTGTGATCACTTCCCTGGTTTCGCCTACGGCGTTGGTAATTTTGCCGTACTTGGGCGGTGCTTCGGCCACCCAGATATAATCCAGCGGCGCGGGGACGCGCTCCGGGCCATAGTCGGTGTGTTTAACATCCCACGTTGGCCCGAATTTAACCGGCGCGGCGAACATTTCGCCTTGGGCTTGCTCCCGTTCGTCCTTGCTGGGCGTCCACGTCCAGCCGCGCTGGTAACGCTTCTGCATCAGGTCAAAGAACCGGCTTACTTCTCGGCCAATGGTGCTTTCGGTGTCAAAATCTACCGGCGTAAACGGGCCTGCTGCCTCATGGCCGGAGCACATATCGCCGACCCCATACACCCAGCTAAACTTGCCAGAGGCCATCACGGCCCCGCACTTGTCGCCCTTTTTGCCGCTGGCGTTGTTCCGCCATGCCTGAATATCAAGGATGCGCCGCCTTGCGGCGGTGTCAAAGGTCAGCGTTAGGAACGTTGAAAAGCCACGGCGGCACGTTGCCACATACGCGCCGGAATCGGTGATCGCCCTTGCGGCTCTATCGGTCAACTTCTCGGTCCACCGGTCCCCAAGCTGGGGAGCCGGTGCGGCCATGTGACGGCCTAATGTTTCAACTCTAACCCGCTGCTCGCCCGACCACTCACGGCCATAGAATCGCAGTATGGCGGGCCTGTCTGCCCCTGTCTCGCGTCTATCTGTACCTGAATTTTCCGTTGTCGGACTTTTGCGGGTATAGACAAGCCTATCTGTTCCCGCCGTTACCGGCGGCGCTTCGCGACGGGATTGTTGCTGTTTCACCCACCACTTGTGTTCCCACTTTTCCTCCTGAGTAAAGCGGGCGTGGCGTTGGGCTAGTTCGTCAGAATTGCATCCAAAAAAACCCGCTTCCGGGGCGGGTTGTCTGTCCCGGCCAACGTTGACCGGGATGTGTTCTATTACGCGGGGGGTCATCCTTGTTTCTCCCTTTCCAGCCAGAGGATGCAAAGCACGACAAAAGGCCAGATTATCGCCACTGGCAATAAGCAAAGCTTATTTCTCCACGTCAATTCCCTGCCCTTAACTAAATCCCTAAAAAAGATGATAAAACCAACTAAATATAAGCCGACAATGCCGCCTTTAATCATTTCCAGTGCTACGTCCATCAAGCCGCCCTCCACTCTTTCCACATCAGGTAAAACAGCACCAAGGGCCAAAAAACGGAAGTAGCTAGATATTTAGATGTGGGTTTATAGACTCGAAATCCTCTTTTTAGCTCAAGCAGGCTACAAACAAGGCCATACAGATAGATGGCGATACCAAAAATACCCGCCATATCCAAAGCTGTATCAATCATGCCGCCGCCCTCCCTTGCTGGTACTGAGCAAGCTGGGCCTCAAGCTCTGTCACTCGGTCCTTTAGGTTGCATTTTTCTTCGACTAGAGCGGTCAATTGCTGGACTAACTCTTTGCGTCGATGGCATTCCGCCTCGTAGCTGTTTTTCAGGCGGGTAACTTGGTTCCAAACAGGCGCAGGGATCGAATTGGTATTAAAGAGTTCAACCCAGCAAAAATCCGGCGCTATGGCCGGATTCTCGTCATGGGTCACCACATCGGTGATCACCGTCATAATCGCAAAAGCGTTACTCTTTCGGTCTGTCCCGTCGCGCAGGTCCAGCAAATCGCCCACGCAGTAATGGCGGTCCTTGCGAACAACCAGCGCCCGCTTATGACCGGCGCGGATGGCGTCAATGGTCTGTGATTTGGTGCAGAGGGTGTGTAATTCTCCTAACATGATCACACCCCCGCCTTGCTGGTCAGGCCGAAGTCCATGAGGTTATCGGCCACCGCTTCCCGAAGGTCTACCCCCTTAATGAGTTGCCTAAGCCAGTACCACTTGGCCTCTGCATCATGTCGCCATAGCCAAACAAAAGCGGCCCATTTAGAAATGGTGTTCACTGTCTTCATGCTACACCCCCTGAATGCTTTATCAGGTGGTCTAACGCGACCATTCCGGCATGTTGGCCGCACAATTTAACGCCGTTGATGCTGTAGCGGGCATATCTAACGCATCGTTGCCTTGTTTCGATTCCGGCTATTACCTGCCTGGTTATTCGCTGGCATCGAGCGGCTCTGGTGTCCATTCTGGGGCTGTGCAATCTCTCGGCCTGCATATCACGCTCTTTGGTGCACCTCGCTAGGCTCTTTCTTTTTGATGGATTTTTAGCGAGTGAGCTCATTCCTGCAAACGGCATGATCACACCCCCGCCGCTTCGCGTTGGGCTTCGGTGCCGATGGTGTCGATGTTGTGCTTTCTGCAGAAATCTTCCAGTTCCGCCAGATTGGGGAATTCCACTACCGATTTAGTGGTGGTCCGTGTCCCGTTTACCACGAGATTAAGCGCGAAATAGTTGTGATGCTCATTCACAACGGCTTGAAGCCCCACCGCCTGCATATCGGGCGCTGAGGTGGTCAACATTGCGAAACCTGGATGCTGTGTAAATTCTGTCATGGTTATCACCCTTCCCCGGCCTTGGCCGTTTAGTTTGGATTTAGGTTGTATTCACTTCCGCCCCTGTAGCATTAGGGGAAGGGTGCAGGGGCGCGGTTTCCCGCGAGCTACCCCCTGACCCTGATTTAGGAAGGAAAATGTCTAAAAAACCGCAACCCGGCCAAGCGCTGGAGTATTGCGAGTAATCCCGCCAAGCCAGATTGCTTAATTACATTAGCTCGACCCATCGAGGTAGTTCAATAGGGTGTAACCGTTGCAGGCCTTGAACGCATTAACTATTCTTATGTTGCGAGTAAATCTGGAGTATTGCGAAATGTTCACTACATGCGAATTGCTAGACCGTGTGAAAGCCACGTATGACCTGCGTTCCGACTATGCAGTTGCGAAGAAAATTGGTGTGAGAACATCATCCATGACCAGATACCGGAAGCACGGCGGCACTTTGGATGATTCTGTTGCTGTGGAAGTTGCGGAACTTTTAGAGCTAGATCCCTTTCAGGTTCTGGTTTCTGTTCACCTTGAGCGAGCGCACAACCAGCACAACCAAAAGTTGGTTAATGTCTGGCAGCAGTACGCTGCTTAATCCTGTTGAATTGCAACTTTTGCAAATTTCCCTATTCTTCTGAATCCCCCGCCCTGACTGAGTTTCAGGGCGATTGATTTAACGATTCAGAATATACATAAGACGAACCCAGATAGCCGTTGTCAAAAATCGTTGGCCAGTTAGTTTTAGTTATTAATGACTTTAGACAGACTTACAAATGGTGTTGAGAGAAGCTCGTCAAATAGCTCTGGTTTATGTAAGTAGTAACCTTGTACATAGTCGATGCCCATGTTGACTACTTCGTTATAGATCTCCTCATTTTCGACAAATTCAGCGACAGTCGGAATGTTTCTTACCTTAGCCACGTCAATAAATGATCTCACTGCAACTCGGTCAAGCTCTTCCGACAGAATAGCTCTGACAAACTGACCATCAATTTTTAGGAAGCTCGTATCAATGTTTTTGAGATATCCGAATGATGATGCTCCACTCCCAAAGTCATCGAGAGCGACATTAACTCCGATTTCTTTCAACTTGTCGACGAAACTGACAGCATCAGCAATCGACCTTACAGCTGTAGTTTCCGTTATTTCAAAGCATAAAAGATGCGTTAGTGATCTCGGCAAGGCTTGTAATACATTAATTACATCACTGTGGAACCGACGATCGCTTATGGATTGACCGGAAACATTGATATTTACTTGTTTAATGTCACTCCATACTGCTCTTTTCTGCAGTAAATCTATGGTTTCTTCAATGACATACAGGTCTATGCGGGCGGACAAGAAGTAGCGTTCTGCAATAGGTAAAAATGTTCCTGGAGATATGTAACGATTTCGCTCATCTCTAAGTCTCAATAAGACTTCAACGTGCAAGGCTTGATGCTCATCCTCAACTGAGAAAATTCTTTGTGCGAACAAATCAAAGCGTCTTTCATCAAGCGCTCGCTCTAACTTAGTAGCCCACCCCATTTCCACATGACGTAACTTAATGTCCATGTCCGATTGTTCCCAAACATGGACCCTGTTTCGCCCACCTTCTTTAGCTGCGTAACAGGCCCCATCAACAGCCCGCATTAGATCAGAAAGGCTAGTCCAAATGTCGCTAATGGGTACCAAACCAATGCTGGTACCTACTCTAAACGACTGATTACCATGGTAGTACCTGAACGCATCGACTCTCTGCCTAATGTCGTTAGCAACAGTGGTCGCTCTTGCAATCTCACAGTTGCTAAGGATTACAGCATATTCATCACCGCCGATACGGGCTATGATGTCACTGGAGCGAACCTCACGTTTCATCAAGTTAGTTACCTGTTTTAGCAGTTCATCGCCCGCAGCATGACCACAGGTATCGTTAACAATCTTAAAGTGATCAAGATCGATAAAAAGCAGAGCGTGAGTATTTTGATTGGAGTGGCAATCGTGGAGAGCCTGTTCAATTTTTGTTTCAAATGCAGAGCGATTGAGTATACCTGTTAGCGCGTCGTGAGTAGCTCTGTATTCAACTTCGTTATTTGCTCTGCGTTGCTCGGTTACATCATGAAAGACCATCACGGCCCCGATTGTTTCGCCATTTTCATTTTTAATTGGGGCGGCTGAGTCTGCAATGCTGTACTCTTCGCCATACTGGGATATCAGTTTGGTATCCGCAGCAAGCTCCACGGTTTTGTCTTTAGCAAGGCACTCTTCAATTGGATTACTGACGGGGATATTCGTATACTCGTTCACTATATTAAATACGTGTTGTATATCCTTACCTTTCGCATCATGGATTAAGAATCCAGTCAGCTGCTCAGCAATAGGGTTCATCCATTCAACCTTAGCCTTATTATCTGTTGTAATTACCGCATCGCCAATGGACTTCAATGTCACTCGCATGAGCTCTTTGGCTTCATGAGTTTCTTTGTGAAGTAAATAGGTCTCTGTTATATCTTGGAACACCCCAAACAATCGGATGCATCTCTCTCCGTCGAACTCAGCATCACCAATCGCCCTAACCCATATAGTCCGACCTTTTCCTGTCACAAGTTCTAGCTCTAGGTCCCAGCCTTTCCCTGTTTCAATTGCCAGCTCTACAGCTTGTTCAATTCTGTTTCTACTCTCTCCCTCTTTATAAAATTGTATTGCTGTTTCCATACACGGCTTATAATTGTTTTCAACTTCATGGATTTTTCGAGTTTGCTTACTCCATTGAATCTCACCAGTCTCGAGGTTAACCTGCCAAGTCCCAATATTTGCAATGTCTTGGAGTTTTCTTAATGTCTTTGCATCTTCTCTAATCCGTGCAAGGTCATCATTATGTTTTTCCTCAGCGCTAACTAACTCTTGATTAATTTTATAATCAATAAATTTTCGTCTTCGATGTAAAACGTAGGTGCTGATGACCGCGAGTAACGTTATAACGGTAGAGAATATTAGGTAGTTTAAGATAGGCTTACCCTGAATATGACTAACTATCCAGATTTCATAACTGCTTCCCAGAGCAGTCTTTAATCTAAGTGGCTCACTCAGCCAAAAGGACCACTCTTCAACGAATGCACCCTCTCTCTCTATACGATTAAACTTCTTTAAATCAGAATTTTTTAAGTTCCAACCTGAAGATGTTTGATGTCCAAACCTCACTTTGTCATCAGGATGGGCCAACAGCACGCCAAACTGATCAACAATCCAAGTCTCAACTTGATCGAGTTCACCAATATTTGAGTCTAAACCATCTTTTACAGAGAGATTGACGATCAATAGCACACGTTCATTTCCACCCAACTGCAACCATTCCATTACTCTAATGACCGGTTGCCATGGCTGCTCTATAACTCCTCTTTCCTGATTAAGTTCGACCCTTGAAATTAATTGAGAGGTAGAGCTTTCTAAAGCTCTTTTAAAGTAGCCTCGATTAGACTTATTCTGAAGTTCATTAGTCGGTATTTTGGTGACATCACCTGTATCACCTCTCTCATATCTGACTATCTCTTCGCCATTTTGCTTGATAAGCCTTATTTGTAGGATATCGGGATCAATGAAAAACACGCTTTCTATCAAGGGGGTGAGATAGTTGCCATTAGCGCCGTTCTTACTACTCAAGCTATCTTCTAGTCCTGCTACAATTCGACGACCGGACTTAATACTGTAACCTATGCCCTGAGCCGCCTCCCTAACACCGTCAGAGCTCTGCTTGAGATACTGGTTTGCCTGTTCCTTAAAGAAGAAGAAAGACAAACTGAATATGGATATAAATAAGAGCGAGACTATACCAGCGGTAAGAATGCTATTGCCTTTAGGCCTGACCATGACAAAACTTCCTTTTCTGCTTTCACATAGATACTTACGTCCGGAATACCCTTTTAGACCTTTTTGAAGGCAGGTATTTATACAAAGGGTAGGAGTCGGACTCGCCAATAGCAATTTGAGGATTTTTCAGAGTCAACTAGCTAAAGTCTTATTACTATGCTTAGGCCTTATCACTTTTTACTTCATTAACCGCTGCAGATCTCGGTCCAGGAGCCTTCCGCTGTTGGTTTCTCTGATTATTCATAACTTTAGCTTGCAGCCTTGCTATCGCTTTGTATCGATGGACGAAGGCCAAATCACTTGGCCTGCAAATACCCCAAGGTGTTTCTACATTCCCCTCCTTATTAATCTTGCACCGCTTCCAAGGCCCTGTTTCAGGCAGATAGCCACGATAGGCAATAGATAATAGTTTCTTTGCCCTACAACAGGGTTTGCCAGTCAGCCAATTATCCAGTGTTCGCACGGTGCAACCAAAGAACTTAGCAGCTGATTTTTTATCGTACCCAAAATAGCTAAAGAACTGCTGGTTAAACTCTCTATCCATGAGATGCCTCTTAACCAGCCGGGAGTGATATCAGTCTTCTTTGATTAAAATCTCGCCAATTAAACGAGCTAGTAAAGATTTTTTTGAAGAATTTTATAATTCTAAAAAACGGAGCTTTAAGTGAGTATGATTGAGAAAGCCAAAGAAAAACTAAGTTTATTAGATAGTTAGAAATATTTTCTTGCAGCGTTTTCTCCCCTTGAGGTCCCGTCAATCGGGGCGTAGGATGAGGTTGTAGCGCAAAGATGCAAATGAGAAGTATTATACATTGTGCGAATTTAGATAAGACCAAAGAAAAGGGCTCATGAGCGCCCAAATCTCCGCCTAACAGCAACAAGCTAATCACTGCCGCCTGACCGAATAACTTCTTTAAGGCTTTGTCCCACGCGGCCCGTTCTTCTGGGCTTTTAGCGCGTTCAGCGGCTCGCTTTGTAATGATCATTTATAATGATCATTTATTTTGTTTAACTAATAAAAAAGCCGGCTTATGCCGGCTCCGTTAATAAATGGCGGACTAAATTACTTGCGACAGCATTTTTCAAACATTCGCTCGGCACGCTCGTTAGCATCATCTGCCATCATTTGCGCCTTACGAGCTTCTTTCAGCGCCTCATCGGCACTTTGTTTTGCGCTGCCAACATCACTGGCTGTGCTGCTTTGCTGCTGTTGTAGATTACTCACTTGTGACTCCAAGCGCTCGACTTTATCAACCAGATCCTGGTTACTGGCACAAGCACTTAATGTCATTGCTGCCACAGCAGCGACCACAAGTTTAAAGCTCTTCATAAAGTGACCTCCTCTGTTAACTGTCTAAAATCTAGTCTATGTATTTCTAATGGTCAATTTATGCCTACAAACCAAGCTCTTAAATTAAATAGATACCGCATTGGGAATACCCTGAGCCTGTTGCATTAATCGAGTGACACGGGACCAGTCGATTGCCAGGTCCTGCTGTCCCCGGGCTTTTACAACCGCCTGCGTTGCAGGGGTCATGTTCTGACTCTTTGCTCGCTCACCGATCCGGTGCACTTCCAGCATAAGCTGGCCTGCGTGCCAACCGGCTTTTACGGGCTGGTAAATAATACGTACTGGCGTTCCCACCGTCACATTCTGATAAAGATCCGCAATGTCCTTGTCATAAAGTCTTAAACAGCCGTGACTGATGCGGGTACCCACCCCGTAGTCTTTATTCGTGCCGTGAAATAGATAACCCGGCCAGTTAAGCGTCACTACGTGCTTTCCCAGAGGGTTGTCAGGGCCGGGACGCACAAATTCCGGCAGTTCTCGCCCTTCCGCCTCCGCTTGGGCGCGGATGGAGTCTGGCACGCGCCACCAAGGATCCGTATTTTTACCGGTCACTAAGGTTTCGCCGGTGGGTGTTTCCCAGCCCTGACGGCCAATCCCCACCGGAGCGGTCATGACTTTGCCATTACCCAGAAAATGATAAAGCCGAAACTCAGCCAGGTTGACCACGATACCTCGACGCTCGCCTTCGGGCAGGATAAAGCGCGAAGGTATGGTTACCACCTGCCCCACCTTCGGCAACCAGACGTCTATCTCGGGATTGGCCGCGGTCATTTCCTCAATGCCAAGGCCATATTCACTGGCCAGATCCACCAACGTGTCCCCTTCTTCGATACTGGTATATTGCAAAGTACCGATAAGATCGCTGTCTGGAGTAATGTGATAGAGGCGCGCCTGCACATCAAAAACAACGAGCAGCGCAAAAAGGCAGCCCACTAAAGTCATAATCAGACGCAAGAACAAAACCTCCTAAAGCCGTTGGTGCCTTTCCTGATCCAAATCAGGTTGAAGTGCTCCACCAGTCGCTATGATTAGCCTATCTTATATCACAGAAGATAAAACAATCTAAGCGAGGAACGTCAATGCCAGAAGTTACCTTTTTCGGAGCGGCTCAAGAGGTTACGGGCAGCTGCCATAGAATCTCGCACCCGGGGCTAGGACACATCTTACTGGATTGTGGCATGCATCAAGGGGGGGATGCCGTGTCCAGGCTTCAGGAAGAACACTTTGAGTTCTCACCTCGCGACATTGACGCTGTGGTGCTCTCCCATGCTCATTTAGATCACTCTGGTATGTTACCAAAAATGATTCACCAGGGGTTTACCGGCCCAATATATTGCACCAAGGCCACCGCCGAGCTGTTGTCAGTGCTACTCAATGACGCAGCAGGTCTTTATCTCAGGGACCTGGAAAAGGAAAACTTACGTCGGCGAAGACAAGGTAAACGCCGGTTGTCTCCGGTTTACTCGATGAAGGACGTGGAACAAGTCTTAAAACAATGTGTCGGCCTGGATTATGAAACCGAGGCTTCTCTGAGTGATAACACTCGTCTGGTATTTCATGATGCCGGGCATATTCTTGGTTCAGCAATCACTGAGCTGTCGTTCCTTGAGCCGGGCGAACAAAAGCCGAAAACACTGGTGTTTAGCGGAGATCTTGGCAATACAGATATGGTGTTGATGCGTGACCCTAGCTTTCTGAGACACGCCGATGTGTTGATGATGGAAAGTACATATGGTGACCGCGAACACAAAACCCAGGGAGATACATTATCCGAGCTGGAGCAAATCCTTGCCGATACCTGGCAACGTGGCGGCAATGTGATGATTCCCGCTTTCGCCGTCGGGCGTACTCAGGAGATATTGTTCCACTTGGGCTGTTTGCACCAGCAAGGGCGACTGGATAACTGGCAGATATTCCTCGATAGCCCTATGGCTATCGAAGTCACCCAAATCTACGACCACTGGGTAGACTGGCTGGATACAAAGGACACGCAATTCCTGGATATGTCCCACCCTCATCCTCTTGAAGAGTTTCTACCGCATCTGTTTTTGGCCGTCACTCCGGAAGACTCTATGGCCATCAACAGCGTTAAAAAAGGCTGCATTGTCATTGCGGGTAGCGGTATGTGTACAGGTGGGCGGATTCGCCATCACTTTAAACAGCGCATCTGGAACCCGCACAATACTTTGCTGTTTGTGGGTTTTCAGGCCCGAGGGACACTGGGGCGGATTCTGGTCGATGGCGCCAAGTTCATCCGCCTATTTGGAGAGCAGTACGCCGTTAAGGCGCGCATCGAAACTCTGGGAGGTTTTTCGGCACATGCCGGTCAATCAGGCTTGGTTAACTGGGCCAGTGCCTTTACGCCAACCCCAAAGTTGATCTTGGTTCACGGTGAACCCGGCGCTCAGAAAGCACTGGCGCAAAGGCTAGAGAGAGAGACTGGGCAACGCCCTCTTATTCCCGCTCAGAAGGAATGCTTTCATTTCTAGCGCAATGTTCGATGGCTTAAAGGTCCCGCTCTTTAAGCCATTGACTTAAAAGCTTTATTTGGCCGCACTTATAAGCAGCGTAGGTTATGCGTAACGCATTGTTAAGCAGTTCACTGTCGGTCCAGCCGCTCTTGTTGGCCAATTCCTGATAACTATTCAGCCCTTTCTCATCTACGTAACCACGAATTTCCTTTTTTCCTGCTTGGCGCTGTCGTTCTCGGAATCGGCGTTGCTTATCGGCGTTGGCCCGGCGTTTTTGTTCTGGTGAATTCATGCTCATTCGTTGTCACAAATCTGTAGTGGCAGTATCGGACATTCGCAGGGTAAGGTAAATGACTGTTCGGAGTTGTTTAGCTTACAAGTGTGCGCTAAGTTAGGCGGCTTTCATGATAACAGCAACAAGAGAAGATGCGCTTTGAATAAAAACAGCTTTGATAGAGACGACTTGCTGGCCTGCAGCCAGGGTGAGCTCTTTGGTCCCGGCAACAGCCAGCTTCCAGCCCCTAATATGCTGATGATGGATCGTATTAGCCATATCAGTGATGAAGGTGGCGACTACGGCAAAGGTCATATTGTGGCTGAGTTGGATATTAAGCCAGACCTCTGGTTTTTCGATTGCCACTTCCCTGGTGATCCTGTGATGCCCGGCTGCCTGGGACTGGATGCCATGTGGCAATTAGTCGGCTTCTTCCTGGGGTGGTCCGGTGGACCGGGTAAGGGTCGCGCACTGGGTGTGGGCGAGGTGAAGTTTACCGGTCAGATATTACCCGATGCCAGTAAGGTAACTTACAAGATCCACATGAAGCGCGTCATCAAACGCAAGCTCTTTATGGGCATGGCTGATGGCTACGTGGAGGTGGACGGACGGCCTATTTACGAGGCTAAAGATTTAAAAGTCGGTTTGTTTCAAGACACCAGCGGCTTTTAATCTCCCCCTAATACTCAACAGCCCCAATTAAGGGGCTGTTTTCTGATATGGAATTGAGTTAGCGAATTAAGCCCGAACTTCGGTCTTCTTGAGCTGCCCGCCAGCCTCCGAGCCACTGGGAGCGAATCTCCGTATCTTGATAAGGGCAATTTTCTCTGGCCCGACCGATAACACCAGCCTGATAACCTTTGGAATGAGCTCTGGAGAGTTTGTCGCGTTTTTGTCTTTTCATGTAGCTTCCTCGTCCGTTATTTCAACTGTGTGATACTGGATCACCCTTAATGAGATATAGGATATTCCAGCTGGGTTCAATAGAGGATCTGAGGGTAACTGCTCATTCTTCAATAACGATTTGAATTAAAGTGACTTTTTATTTACATCATTTTTTCATATTTGTTACGCATCTTGATGTTTTTGGAATAAAAAGCCTTTCGTAGCTGGTATTTTGTTATTTTTCCAGTTCACAAAAAAGGGGCCAATGGCCCCTTCGTATAGCGATTCATGCTTAACCTCGGTAACGTCGCCATCCAATAAGGCCAAGCATTCCAAGCAATAGCCATGACAACCCACCGGCTTGACGTTCGAACTTCTCTTCCGAGTCGGAGCAGTCCTCAATGTCACCACCGGGAACAGGATTAAGTTTTACCGCTATGACGGTACTCTCGATGATGTCATTGCCTTGTTCGTCTTGTTCAATTTCACCGGCAATATTGCGTTTTGGCTTCTCAACCACGGCGGTAGCGGCAATCTCACCATTATCATTGATACCGTTGGCCTGAACAATGGTATAAGGCGCATCACAGGCGATAAGGTCATTCAGATTCTGGAAGCTCCCGCTGTCGTGGTCATAGATAAAGCCATTTCTGCGGCGCACAGCACCATTACCTGTTACCGTATCCACTTCGCCATCCCCGACAATGACATTGTTGTTATTGATGTCACGGGGCAAACTGGATGAGCCTGGGAAAAAGTCATCTGGGAAAGTCAGGGTTTCGCTGTTGATGTCGTAGACAAAAAACTTAGAACGCTCAAAACCGTTAACAAAACGCACACCATAGCCAGTGACTAGACCGTTATCGTTGATCCCGGCAGCCATTCCCGAAGTGTAGTCTTCTTTATCAAGTAACAGACTATTGGTCTGACCATCAATAAAGACCGCGGGCATGGTTCTAATCCGATCGTTCAGGTGCGGAACGCGATTCTGAGCAGTCCCCACTCCAACCCCCTGGCTGTTTACATCATTGGCCTGGCTGTTAAAGGTAGTGGTAGAATCTTCATCCGGCTCAAAGGCCAGAGGGAATGTCTCTAAAGATTCAATTTGGCCATCGTTGGAAATCTTCCAAAGGGCCGCCCTCATCTGAAAGTTGGAACTGTTTGCGTTTCTTACTGACTGCAAGCAGAGCTCTACTGGCTGATCACCGCGCTCTTCGGGATCTTCGCAATTACTCACCTGCCCAGCGAGGGTTTCAGGGGCCTCAGTAGAGACACTGCCCGCTACCCAGAGATTATCAGCTATGCCGCGCGCAGCACTGCGCCCGCCAAGTGTGTCTTCAGGCGGCAGTAAAGGCAGCACCTGATCGTTCAAATACACAAAGCCACGCTGATTAAAATCTCTTACCAAGTAAGTCAGCTGTTCGCCCTCATCATTGGTGTAGTTCACCTTATAATAAGGTGCCGTTCCTGTTCCTACGGCATTGCCAAGTGCATTGATGTCATAGACCAGTGTATTTACACTGCGCGTCAGCCCATCAAAGGCGGTAGAGGCTTGATCGAAACCCGTTACTTCCGTGGCGCCATTGGCATCGCCGATATAGCTTTGCACTTCACCCAACTTCTGCGTGAGCGGACTGTCGCTGCCGCTGAGAACGTTATACAAAATGACGAGGTCTTCATCACTGATATTGCCTTGCGCAACGGCATCAGGATCGTTGAGTTGCTCACGCAACGCTTCATTGTTTTCCAAATCCAGCAGCTCAATGTCGATGGGCGGATTAAAAGGAAATTGTACCTGAGACACCACACCGCCCTGCTCGCCGATGGCAACAGACACACTTTGTACCCCTTGCTCATTGCTGGCCAACTCTGAAATTTCATACACGGCAGCCTGGGCGGTATTACTGGTCAATGCCAGTGTTAAGGCTGATAATGCAAATAGCTTGGTTCTTGTCATTTTATATCCTGTTTTTACTGCTCCGCCATACTTTCTAATTCATCCCAGCGTTGATATGCGGTTTCAAGCTGCTGTTGTAAACGCGCTAATTCGTCCAACTTAGCCTGAGTTTGCTCGGAGTCCTGTTTAAAAAAGTCTGGATCGTTTATTTTTTCCTGTAGATCATCCACTTGCAGCTCAAGCTTTTCGATCTGTTCAGGCAGCTTCTGAAGTTCCAGTTGGTACTTATATGATAACTTTTTCGGCTTAGTGACAGAAGACTGCGGCTTTGGACTGTCTTTGTCCACTTTAGTTTCCTGCAATTTTTCTTCTGCTCGCTGCTTTTGCTGCTGCTCAGCCTGCTTTCGATACCAGTCCTGAACATCCGCATAGCCTCCCACAAACTCGCGAATGCGTCCATGACCTTCAAAGTAAAGGCTGCTGGTGACCACGTTATCGACAAACTCCCGATCGTGACTGACTAGCAGAACTGTACCTTGATAGTTACTCAGAGTTTCTTCCAGTAGCTCTAGCGTTTCCACATCCAGATCATTGGTGGGCTCATCCAGAATCAACAGATTACTGGGTTTTAGTAACAGCTTGGCTAGTAGCAGGCGATTGCGCTCACCGCCAGAGAGAGAATACACCGGCGCATTGAGCCGGTCAGGTGTGAAAAGGTAGTCCTGCAAATGACTGATCACATGACGAGTGCGGCCATTGACAGTCACTTCCCGTTTACCATCGGCAATGGCATCTACTACCTTGGCATCATGATCGAGGGCTTCACGATGCTGATCAAAATAAGCGATATCGAGATTGGAGCCCTGTCGCACCTTACCCTTGTCTGGAGTAATGCGTCCGAGCAATAACCGAATCAGAGTACTCTTGCCACAGCCATTTGGGCCGATCAGTGCCAGCTTGTCGCCCCTTTGCACCAACAGGCTGAGGTCCTCAACGATTGGCTTAGTCTCATACTGATAGCTTAGATGCTCCGCCTCCAAAACCATCTTTCCGGAAGACTGACCGTCGTTAACAGTGACCAACGCCCGGCCTTGCTTTTGCCGACGTTTAGCGTGTTCCTGACGCATGGCTTTTAAGGCTCGAACCCGACCTTCGTTGCGGGTACGCCTGGCTTTTATGCCTTGACGGATCCAGTTTTCTTCCTGACTGAGTTTTTTATCGAAAGCGGCATTATGAGTCGCTTCCACCGCCAGATCCTCGGCCTTTTTATCCAGGTAAGCCTGGTAGCTCCCCGGGTAACTCGTGGCGTTACCACGATCCAGGTCCAGAATGCGGGTGGCCATGGCTCGAATAAAAGCCCGATCGTGACTGACAAACACTAAGGTGGCCCGAATGTCTTGCAGAAACTTCTCCAGCCACTGAATGGTGGCCACATCCAAATGGTTGGTAGGCTCATCCAACAGTAGTACATCCGGATCGGATACCAGTGCTTTGGCAAGCGCCGCTTTTCGGCGCCAGCCGCCAGAGAGAGCCGCCAAACTGCTTTCGGCCGACAGCTCAAGATGTGACAACACCTGTTCAATACGTTGCTCAAACTCCCAGGCATTGTGGTGCTCAAGCTGGTGCTGCAGCTCCTGAAGTCGGTTCAGGTTGGCTTCTGAAGGATCTTTGGCTACCAGGTGGGTCTGGCGGAAATACGCTTTTAGCAACTCGCCTGATTGGGAAAGTCCCTCTGCGACGTAATCGAAAATGCTGATGTCTTTGTTTTGCGGCGGATCTTGCTCAAGCCGCGCGATAACGGTTTCTTTGTTAACGATACGCTGGCCATCGTCCAGGACCGTCTCACCGGCTAGTACTTTAAGCAGCGTGGACTTACCACAACCATTTCGGCCCACCAGACACAAACGTTCCTGTGGCTGAATCACCAGTTCAACCTTATCCAAAATGGCTTGTGGGCCAAAGGCTAACTGTGCGTCTTTTAACTGAATCAAACTCAACGGACAAACCCTTTTAACTGCTCGCCATCAAACGGCCACCTCAGCTCTTTGCCGCTTGAGGCCTTAAGCACTGGAATCGACCATTTGTAACACTCATAAAGCGCATCATCATAGGCAATATCCTGTACCTGTAAAGCCTGATATGCCTCAGGCGCGCTTTGTTTAATCAAATCCAGCGCCTGCTCACACAGATGGCAGCCTTCGGTGCTATACAGGGTGTACTCAACCATGGGTGATCACCCAACAGTGATGGATTTTTGGCTGGCGCTTAAAATCAGTCGGCAAGGTTTTAGCGCTGATGTTCTCTGCTCGTAACCCGACCTGTTCCAGCCCTTTCTCGTCCAATTTAAAGCCGCGCAGGTTATTAGAGAATACGATTTTACCGTCAGCTGACAGACTATGCTTAGCATCGGTCAGTAAGGCGAGGTGGTCTCGTTGTACATCCCAGGTATTGTCCATGCGTTTGGAGTTAGAAAACGAAGGAGGATCGATAAAAATAAGATCATATTGGCGCTTCTGGCTCTGCAAATACTGAGTGCAATCGGCTCGCTCAAACTGATACGCGCTGCCCACCAGTTTGTTTAACCGAAAATTTTTCTTGGCCCAGTCCAGGTAGGTATTGGACATATCCACTGTGGTCACCGACTTGGCCCCGCCAAGGGCCGCCTGTACCGATACCGAACCGGTATAAGCAAACAGGTTGAGTACGTGTTGACCCCGACTCCACGACTTAACCAACTGGCGGGTATCGCGATGATCGAGAAACAGCCCGGTATCCAGATAGTCTTTAAGGTTAACCCAGAAGCGCGCGCCGTTTTCATACACCTGGATAAAGTCTTTTTCCTGTGCCAGTTTCTGGTACTGCTCGGTACCCTTTTGCTGCTGTCGCACCTTGAGTACCAGTTTGTCTTCCTCGATGTTCAGCACCTGGGGTAGCACCATTAAGGCGTCCATCAGGCGACGACGGGTTTTACTTTCCGGAATATTTTTGGGCGCCGCGTACTCCTGCACCACCGCCCAGTCGCCATAGCAATCTACGGCAATGTTGTATTCCGGCAAATCAGCATCATAGACCCGATAGCAGTTGGTATCCTGACTTTTTAGCCAGCCTTTAAGCTTATTCAGGTTCTTCTTAAGGCGGTTTTCAAAATCGTTGTGCCCCTGGATGCGCTCCTGACAATTGGCCTCATCCATGCGGTATAGCGCCAGCTGACACTCCAGCCGACCATTGTAGAGGCTGTACTCTTTATGAGCCCTGAGCTTAAGCTGGCGCAATAAGTCCCGGTTAGAGGACAGTAGCGCCAAGTGCCAGTCGGCAAAGTGCCGTTTAAGATGCTGACCCCAGCGATCGAAAATCGGTAGCAAAGCCGTCAGTTCACTTAACCGTTCACCGTAAGGAGGATTCGAGACCAGATAGCCAGGTTGCTCAGTGTCAGGCACCCATTCACACGCATCGCCCTGGGCAATATCCACATAATGTTTCACACCAGCACGTTCGGCATTCTGGCGAGCGAAGCCCACCACCTGGCTGTCCTCATCTCGACCTGAAATAACCATAGCGGGCTCACGCTGTTGATCGACGGCGTGATCGCGTAAAGATTGCCACAAGCTTTGATTATGGTTTTTCCAGTGATCGAAGCCCCAACGCTGTCTGGCTAAACCGGGGGCAATATTGGCAGCCATGAGCGCGGCTTCGATCAACAAGGTGCCTGCGCCGCACATGGGATCAGCTAACGGTTTGCCAGAATCGGCCCATCCGCTGCGATACAAGACAGCTGCCGCCACGTGCTCTTTTAAGGGCGCTTCACCAGTTTGCTGGCGATAATGGCGCTGATGCAGGCTTTGACCAGAGAGATCCAGGGCAATAATGGCCTGATCGCGCCACAGGCGGCAGTGAAGACGAATATCTGGGTCTTGTTTGTCAATGGAAGGACGTTGTTCATAAAGATCCATAAACTGATCGACGATGGCGTCTTTGACCGTCAGCGCACCGAACTGACTGTTACGGATCTGGCGGTTAGTACCGACAAAATCGATTACCAGTTTTTGGTCGACGTCAAAATGCCGTCCCCAGTTAACCCGACCAGCCAACTCATAGAGTTGGTCTTTATTGTCGGCGCTGCCCTGCTCCAGCACCCAAAGTACCCGGTTAGCCAGTCTTGACCATAAACACAAGCGATAAGCATCGGCCAGTTCGGCCTCCAGCCGCACTTGTCCCGGCTTTATGGCGACCTCAGCCTCTGGACAGAGTCGCTCAACTTCGGCTTTGAGTAATTCTTCGAGGCCCTTGGAGGTGGTCAGTATAAGTGGTTGCATATCCCGCCCTTTTTTTATGAGGCTGGGATTATACGGGAAATACGGGGCCGCTGGCGAGTTGTGATCAGGCTAATTTACGTTCCATGCTGCTGTAACGACTCACGCACGGCAACAGGCAATCCAAATGCACTTTCAGCACATCGAATTGTTGCAGGGTTTTGGTACTGGACAGGCTAAACTGCTCATCCAATAGCATGATATTACAAACATCTTCCTGCTCATCCAGTACAAACACTCTGGCTTCACCATCCTCGGTATGTATGGTTGCCAACTGGTGATGATGTCCGGCATAGCGATGACGCTTGAAATACCAGCTCTTTGGGGCTTGCAGCTTAAAAAAGCGCATCACTGCACAGGCGTTAATGGCGATCTGGGTTTTCTCTGGAGGCGTCATTTCCGGCAAGGCCGCATCCAGTTGATGGGCGTAGCGGGTGTAACTTTCCAGATCTTGCAAATCAAAGCCATCGCCTTTGGCGGCGGGCAAATGGGTTAAGCGCTTATTTGCATAAGGCGTTACAAACACCATGTCGTCCGTTAATTTCAACGCCAGCTTTTGGTGCTCCTCATCGAAGTACCATAGCCAACTGGTGTCTGGCTGTAACATCATAACAAGCTCCCCCTGCTCGTTGGTTTTGATCCCATAAGCTTACTAGTTATGGGGCTTTTTATTAATATCAAAAGTGAATAAAAAATCGCCTTTAGCTGCTAATTTTTATATGTGTTTCAGGATCTTAGTGATCAGGCTCGGCCCTTGGTAAATAAACGCCGAATACACTTGTAGCAAGTTCGCCCCGCTATCCATACGCTGTCTGGCCGCTTGCGGACCATCGATACCGCCGACACCAATAATGGGAAGCTTACCATCTAGGTGTCGGGCGAGCTTATGCAACACTTGGTCACTCTTCTCGGTCAGGGGCTGCCCGCTCAGGCCGCCGGCTTCATCAGCGTGTTCAAGTCCTTCCACCAGGGCCCGATCTAACGTCGTATTGGTAGCAATGACCCCATCCATCTTGCTTGCCATTAGTGCGTCGGCCATTTGAGCAATTTCGTTATCATCCAGATCCGGCGCAATCTTTACTGCAATGGGGACATAGCGACCGCTTTTTTCGGCCAGTTCAGACTGAGCCTGCTTTAAACCTGTCAGCAAAGTTTGTAAGGCATCGCCATGCTGTAAGTCCCGCAAACCTGGTGTATTGGGTGATGAAATATTCACCGTAATATAACTGGCATAAGGATATACCTTGCGCAGACAAATGAGGTAATCTTCCAACGCCTGCTCTTCCGGGGTGGTTTTATTTTTACCAATATTGATCCCCAAAATGCCCTTATAGTGTGCCTTTTTAACCTGCTCTACCAGATAGTCCACGCCCTTATTATTAAACCCCATACGATTGATAATGGCGTTCGCCTCTGGCAAGCGAAATAACCGGGGTTTATCATTACCTGGCTGAGGCTTGGGAGTGACTGTGCCCACCTCAATAAAGCCAAAGCCCATGGCCGCAAAAGCGTCGATGCACTCTCCGTTCTTGTCCAGTCCTGCCGCTAATCCCAGCGGGTTAGGAAACGTCAGCCCCATCACCTCCACCGGTTTGTCTGATACGGACTGGGCATAGAGCGCCTTAAGCGGCGTACGTTGAGTATTTTTCAACGCCGACAGGCTGACATCATGAGCGGTCTCGGCATCCAAACTGAATAATATAGGGCGCAGCAAAGAGTACATGGTGGTCCTCAGTGGGAAAAAGCCGTAAGTGTATCAGTTTTTACAAGATTATTGCTTTCCTTTATCGGCGGTCATGTTCGTAACCTGAGCGTCAAAACGAAAAAAGCCGACAGTCACGTCGGCTTTTTAAGGTAGGTGAATCGATGCTTAGGCGCAGTTCAGGCTCAACAGCATTAATTCCCGCAGTGCTACTGAGAACTTGGCAAATTCATGAGTACTGCTTGTCTTAAACTCAGACATCATGTGATACCAGCGCTCAAGCAGGTTTTCATGGGTGTCAAACCAACCATCCAGAATATCCTCAGCATTGGTCTTATCACCGCCAAACTTAAGCAATACCGAGGTCAGAGCACGCTGTTGCCAATCGAGCTCTTCACGATATGACGCTCGGGCCAAGGCCTGCCAGTGATTGGTCACATCCTGAGCATTGATCTGGTCCAGGAACCAGTGCAGTTGCAGTCGATTGCCCAACGTAAAGTACAGGGTCGCCACCAGTGCAGTGGGCTTGTTTTCCTGCTCAATAATCTGTGCCAGGTCCAGCACACAGAAAATATTGCTCAGACTGGCTACCTGATAGGCAATGTCATCAGGTACTCCGTGCTTCGTCAGTTTAAGGGTCTTCTCTTCCAGCTCTTTATACTCGGAGTCTACCAGGTATTTCTCGATGTTCTTATACAGGTCTTGGTAGACCGGTTCGAACTCCGCTACCGCCTGCTCGATGGGCTTAGACTTGGAGCCATGACGCAGATACCAGCGGCTCGCACGACGAAGAGTACGGCGCATGTCATCTAACATCCGCAGCTGTACGTCGGCATCAATCTTGTTATCCAGCGTCTCGATTTTTTCCCACAGCTCGTGGAACCGGAACACTTCCTTGACTACAGCATAGGCATTGACTACTTCCTGAATTGTGGCACCGGTTTCTTCTTGAATACGGAACGCAAAATTCAGTCCCATGTCGTTGAGCATATTATTGGTCAGCTTAGTGGCCACTATTTCTGCTTTTAGCGGGTGCTCGTAAATCTGCTCTTCGAAGCGCTCCTGTACCTTCTGAGGGAAGGCATTAACCACCAAATTAGCATGATACGGGTTATCGGTGATTTCCGGAATGTTCAGGCGCTCTTTCATCACCATCTTGCCATAGGCCAGCAGAACGGACAGCTCTGGCCTTGTTAACCCACGGTTAGCCGCCTGACGCTCAGACAGCTCATCGTCGGATGGAATAAACTCCAGTTCACGATTGAGCTTACCTTCCTTCTCTAACCCATGGATAAAGCGCATCTGCTCTTTGAGACGTGCGGCGCTTCCCAGTTCGCTGATGGACAGAGACTGGGTCTGACGGTAGCAATCCTGCAATACGATGTCGGCGACATCGTCAGTCATATCGTACAGTAGCTGGTTACGCTGCTTGAGGGTCAGGTCGCCATTTTGCACCAAGGCATTGAGTAGGATCTTGATGTTAACTTCGTTATCCGAACAGTCCACACCGCCGACATTATCCACAAAGTCGGTATTCACTCGACCGCCCTTGGCCGCAAACTCGATACGACCGAGCTGAGTCAGTCCCAGGTTTCCGCCCTCACCGACGATCTTCGCATTGAGTTGCTTACCGTTAACACGCAAATCGTCGTTGGCGCGATCGCCCACATCTGCATGAGACTCTTTGCTGGACTTCACATAGGTACCAATACCGCCATTCCAGAACAGATCCACTTCCATTTGCAGGATGTTATGAATAAGTTCATTAGGCGTCATGGCCTGCTTCTTGGTGCCCAGCCACTTCTTCATTTCCGGCGTCAGATTGATAGATTTAGACGCGCGCGAGAACACCCCGCCGCCCTTAGAAATCAGTTTAGTATCATAGTCGGCCCAGTTCAGAGAAGGATCCTCGAACAGACGCTGACGCTCTTTGTAACTGGTGGCCGCATCCGGCGATGGGTCGAAGAAAATATGCATATGGTTAAACGCTGCCACAAGGCGAGTGTGTTCAGATAGCAACATGCCGTTACCAAACACATCCCCGGCCATATCACCCACCGCAATACAGGTGAAGTCCTGAGTCTGACAGTCGATGCCCATTTCACGGAAATGACGTTTAACGGACTCCCAGGCGCCACGAGCGGTAATGCCCATACCTTTATGGTCGTAGCCTACGCTGCCGCCGGAGGCAAAGGCATCACCCAACCAGAAGTTATATTCCTGAGCAATACCGTTGGCGATATCGGAGAAGGTAGCGGTGCCTTTATCGGCAGCCACAACCAGGTAGGTGTCATCGTCATCGTGACGCACCACATCCTTAGGGGGCACCACTTCACCTTGTACGATGTTGTCGGTCACATCCAGCAAGCCTCGAATAAAGGTCTTGTAGCACGCCTGACCTTCCTTAAAGAACGCATCGCGACCACCTTTCTTAGGCAGTGCTTTACAGACAAAGCCACCTTTGGCCCCCACAGGTACGATAACGGTGTTTTTCACCTGCTGGGCCTTTACCAGTCCCAATACCTCGGTACGGAAGTCTTCCTGTCGGTCAGACCAGCGTAAACCACCGCGGGCGACACGACCACCGCGCAAGTGAACCCCCTCGACACGCGGGGAGTACACGAAGATTTCATACTTCGGCAGTGGCAACGGCATTTCAGGGATCAACTCCGGCAACACCTTGAAGGACACATAGGCCTTATCTTCACCCGCCTCATTGGCCTGATAGAAGTTGGTTCTTAAGGTGGCCATGACCATATCCACATAACGGCGAATAATACGGTCATCATCGAGGTTGGATACCGAATCCAGTTTTTCTTTAATGTCGTTTTGAAGTTTTTCGACCTTCTTCTCAGTGCGCTTGGCTTGAGGATCGAAACGTTGTTCAAACAGGTTGACGATTAAGCGAGCAATATCCGGATAGTTGTCGAGAGTACGGGCAATGTAGTTTTTACTGAAAGAACTGCCCGTTTGACGCATGTATTTAGCATAGGCCCGTAAAATAGTCACTTTACGACCGGACAAGCCGGCACCCAGCACCAGGCGGTTAAAGGAGTCATCTTCCAGGTGGTTATACCAAACCTTCGAGAACGCATCCTGAAACAGATCCTGGGCCTGCTCCAGACTCATCTTGTGGCTGTTGCTGTGCAACATGGAGAAGTCCATAATCCAGTTCACCCGGCCATCAGCCGATTTCACCTCAAACGGACTTTCGTCGATTACTCGCAAGCCAAAGTGCTCCAACATAGGCAGCACGGCGGACAGATGGATGGGTTCTTTGCGATGGAACAGCTTGAGCTTAACCACCTTGCTGTCGGACGACTCCTCTTGTGGACGGTAAAACAGCATATCCAGGGTATGGTTGTCGTCCAGGGCTTCAAGCTTCTCGATATCCACCACAGCGGTGGTGGGGAGGTTGTGTTCTTTATAGCTGCGCGTGAAGGCCTGATTATAGTATTCGTCCAGCTTCTTGCCCTTGGCTTCGCCGTAGCCAGAACGCAATGCCGCGCTGAGCTTGTCGTTCCAGCTTTTGGTTAATTCGATGATGTTCTTTTCAATTTCCTTCACATTGATTTCCACATTATTGTTTTTGACGCGCACAATGTAGTGAGTCCGGGCATAAACCGACTCGGAGAAGTAGGTGGTAAACTCCACTTCCTCGTCGCTATTAAGGTAGTTTTTCAGCAATTGCTGAGTTTCTTTGCGCAGTTGGGTGTTGTATTGCTCTCGGGGGACAAACACCATGCAGGAATAAAAGCGCCCAAAAACATCTTTGCGTACGAAAAGCCTCGAAATGCCGCGCTCCTGCATCTGTAAGATACCGAGAATGATTTGGCCCAGCTCTTTTTCCTTGGCCTGCAAAAGTTCATCCCTTGGATAAGTTTCCAAAATGTTGAGAAAAGCCTTGTAAGCGTGTGAGCCTTTTTCAAAGCCGGAGTCATTGCAGATTCTCTCGATTTTATTTTTCAATACCGGCACTTCGTTGGCGCTCGCATTGTAGAAGGTCGACGAGAACAGTCCAATAAAGCGGTGTTCGCCCACGACATTGCCCGACTTGTCGAACTCTTTAATGCCGATGTAATCCATATAGGCCGGGCGGTGCACCCGTGATTTTGAATTGGTTTTTGTCAGAATCAGCGGATTATTGCTTAAGGTTTCCTGACGGGCCGACAACGGCAAGTTCGATAGCAGGCGCTCGCGATTGCTGATGGAGTTTTTCATCAGGCCCAGGCTCGAGTCGTCGTCGGAAATCCAGCGGTGGTCCCCTTCGATGGCCTTAGCGTTATAGTGACGGTAGCCCATCAGAGTAAAGTTGTGATCCCGGATCCACTTTAAAAAGGCCAGAGACTGTTGCTGAGCCTCATCGCCGGCGGGGCAAGGAGCCTTGCCGTAACCGGCAATGATTTCATCTAAGCGATCCATCATGCCACTCCAGTCGGACACAGCCAAGGACACTTCTTCAAGCACCGACTTAAGCTCTTTGGTAATGGTATCCAACGCTTTTTTACTGGTCTGGCGATCGATTTCGATCAAAAAGACGGTTTGCTTCAGGCCTTTTTCGTCACGCTCCAGAATCCCTTGCAATCGATGTTGTTTATCCCGCTTCACATTGATCGGTGTATGCAATAACAAGTGGGCAGTAATACTCAGACGGTTGATAGCCATTCGCACCGAGTCCACCAGGAAAGGCATATCGTCGACAATGATCTCAATGATGCTGTGACCGGACTGCCAGCCGTGTTTGGCTACCTCAGGATTGAACACATTAATGTAGGGCGTGCTCTCATTGAACTGAATAAATTCATTCCAGAGGCTTAAGGTCGCACCATAAAGGTCACTATCGACCCGGCTTTCCAAATCATCGGCGGAGATATTGCGAAAAAGGGTTTGGGCAAATTGCTCGACCATGGGGGCCTGAGTCTTATCGACATTCTTTCGGATAAGTTTATAAACGTTTTCGAGGAGTACAGAGTGTTGACTATTTGCAACCGTCATTATTTTACCTTTTCTTAGGTGATGGTTTGTTTTGCGGCCCTGTAACACGAGGGGCTTGTTACAAATTTGATGCGTATTGTCCCGCATTCTGGCAGCGTTTAAAAGGGCTCCTTTAACCCTAAATTAACAACTGAAAATAGATATGCAGCCAGCTGTGATAAAAACGATTAAACGCCTTTAAATCCCTAGGTTAAGACTCATAGTTATGCAACAAAATTTTTTTAACCCGCGTTATTTTAGTATGCCATCTACCACTTCTGACCTGTCGTAACTCGGCAATCCCCTTTCACTGCACGACCAGAACAATGTCTCAAAAAAACTAGATTTAGTCCTGCATACCTCAGTTTTGTATCAGTGTTCATGGTAAAATTCCGGCTTTCTTAGCAACGGATAATCGTTTATGGAAGCCTGGCTTATTCTTGGTGCTGCGGTACTGGTGGCGAATTGCATTCAGGCCGCGACCGGCTTTGGCAGTATTGTCATTGCGATCTCTATTGGAGCTCTTTTTTTACCCATTCCGGCTATGTTGCCTGTGTTGGTTCCGCTTAATGCAATCATCACTGCCTATATGGTAGCGCGGTATTATCAACACGTTCAGTGGCAGACCTTTCTTGGACTTATCCTACCGCTGATGATTAGCGGCCTGGCGGTGGGGGTTTTCGCTTTATCCTACCTGGATAACCGATATCTGAAAGCACTGTTTGCTCTATTGGTTATTTGGTTTGCCAGTCGATCTCTATGGGCCATATATCGCCATAACAGTGCTAATTGCCACCATCCTTTGGTTACCCGGCTACTCGTGTTCGGGGCTGGTATCACCCACGGCATGTTTGCCAGTGGCGGACCTTTGTTGGTATATGGACTGGCCGGTACAACGATGGATAAAGCCCAATTCCGGGCCACGCTCTTGCTGGTGTGGCTAACCATGAATATTAGCCTGACCGCTTGGTTTGCTTACAATGGCAAACTGTTTATAAACGCTGATAAAATTCTTTGGCTGCTACCAATGGTGTTGTCTGGAGCCTGGCTAGGCAATGCGCTTCATCACCGTATTCCGGAGTTAACCTTTAAGAAGCTGGTCCTCGCGATGTTAATGATTACTGGTGGCCTGTTGCTAGGCAGTAGCATTTAAACACCGATTCGGATTGCGCAATCAGACACAAAAAAGCCAGCATTTAAGCTGGCTTTTTACTATTAAGACAGAAAACTACGTATCTTTGCTTTGCTTACGCCAGAACAGCGCTGACAGAGCCGGCAACACCAAAATCGCTCCAAGCATGTTCACCAGGAACATAAAGGTCAGTAGGATCCCCATGTCCATCTGGAACTTCAGGCTGGAGAATACCCAGGTGCTCACACCGATTGCGAGCGTTATGCCGGTAAAGAGTACCGCACTGCCCCGTTCCTTCAGAGCTTCAAAGTAAGCCTGGCGCACCTGCATGCCATCCTTTAATTTGTCACTCATGGTCGACAAGATGTAGATCCCATAATCTACACCGATGCCCACGCCCAGCGCGATTACTGGCAGAGTCGATACGGTCAAACCGATTTCCAGCAGGGTCATCAGTGCCTGAGCCAGTACCGACACCACATACAGTGGTACCACCACCGCCAGCGTGGCACGTAAAGAACGGAAGCTCAGCAGGCACAGAATGATCACCGCACCGAATACATAAGCCATCATCGGCATCTGTGCCGCCGATACGGCTTCATTGGTGGCCGCCATTACGCCGACCGGGCCAGAGGCCAGCTTAAACTGCAGTTCCTCGGTCTCATATTGCTGGCGATATTCCTTCACGGCCTCCACCGCACGGCTGATGGTTTCGGCCTTGTGGTCTTCCATGAATAAAATCACCGGCATAACGGAGCAGTCGCCATTCAGTAAGCCCGAAGAGGTGTCTACCCGAGCAATGGCCTGAACCAACGTCTGCTGATTACGGGGCAGCACTCGCCATTTAGGGTTCCCTTCGTTATAGCCAGCATTAATCAGCTTAGCCACTGAGGCAAGGCTCACCGCTGATTGCACCCCTTCCACATTCTCCATCTTCCACTGGAAATCGTCGATGGCGTTCATGACTGAATGCGAGGTACAGGCCGATGGCGTGCTCTCGACTATTACCGACATATAATCCACGCTGATGGCGTATTTATCGGTTATCAGGAAGGTATCCTGATTATAACGAGAGTCAGCATGCAATGCTGGGGCGCCTGCATGAAGATCACCGATCTTCATCTGCTGCGACTGATAAAAACCCAGGGCAAACAAGATGGCGGTCACCGTCAAAATACCATAGGCAACCTTGGGTCGTGAACAGTGAGCAATGCCATCCCAAAAGCGATCGGAGCGCTGTTCCTTATCCTTAAACCTAGCCTTGTATTTATCGCCCAGCTTAACGTAAGACATCAGTACCGGCAGCAAAATCAGGTTAGTCAGTATAATCACCGCCACACCCATACTGGCAGTAATGGCCAACTCCCGAATGATACCTATCTCAATGACCAGCAAAGTCATAAAGCCCACGGTATCGGACAACAAGGCCACGCCCCCCGGGATCAGCAAGGTTCGGAATGCTCGCTGAGCACCTTCTTTGACCGTCATGCCAGAAATCACCCGCTTACCTACCGAGTTAATCATCTGAACCCCGTGGCTGACGCCAATGGCAAACACCAAAAAAGGCACCAGAATGGACATCGGATCGATACCAAAACCCAGCACCGTCAATAAACCAAGCTGCCATATAACCGCAATCAACGAACAGGCAAGTGGCAGTAGCGTCAATAGCATCGACTTAGAAAAGAAGTACACCATCAATGCGGTGATAAGGATGGCAACGGCGAAGAATAGTAATACATCCTTGGCACCATCGGCCACATCGCCCACCATCTTCGAGAAACCGATGATGTGAATACTGATTTGTTCGTCTTCAAACTGATCGCGGACCTTGGTCTCCAGTTGCTCGGCAAACGCCAGAGTATCCAACGGCTCACCGGTATCTGGATTGATCTCCATTAACTGGGCGGTCACCATGCTGCAACTGAAATCGTCGGAGACCATGCGCCCAACGATCCCTGCTTTAGAAATGTTTTCCGAGACCTGCTGCAGACCCCGCTCACTCTTAGGCGAGAAGTCTGCCGGAATGACCGGACCGCCCGAGAACCCCTCTTCCACCACCTCGGTAAAACGAGTAGACGGGCTATACAGAGATTTGACCTGTGAACGGTCAACGCCAGGAATAAAGAATAACTGATCATGCACTGCTTTGAGGCGCTCAAAGAAGCGCTGATTAAAGATATCCCCTTCCCGGTTACACACTGACACCAGGATGTTGTTGGCGCCACCGAAGCTCTCACGATGCTTCATATAGGTTTGCATGTATTCATGCTTTAGCGGGATATTCTTAGTAAAGCCCGCATCCAGCCGCAGAGCCGTCGCCTGCCACAATAATAAACCGGTCAATACGGCAAATAAGGTCAGCACCCAAGCTCTGTGACGAAAGATAAGTACTTCAAAAAAATCAATAAATCGGGTCATAATAAATCTTTAGTATCAAACACCTGAATACCCACCTCCGTGACGGCCACCAGGCGACCGTTAAAAGGTACTGCGTTAAGAATGGCTTTTTCTTCCGGCCACTGAGATAACTGATTCTGCGCGCCTATTTGCAGCCGATATCCCTTATTGGCCACCAGTAACGCTCCACCATTTGGCAGAGGCACCACTGAATTAAAGGTCGAGTCGATGCCAGACTTGATTTTCTGCCATTGGTTACCATCAACCAGTTCAAAGGCGTTGCCTCTCAGCCCCGCGGCGATCACCCGCCCACTCAGGGTAATATCGATTCCGAAGAACGAGCCATAGTAATTGATGGGCATACGCTGCCAGCTTTGGCCTTTGTCACTGCTCTTAGCGATGGTGCCCATTTCCGCAGCCAGGTACAAAGTCCCATCCTCACCCCGAGCCACTCGGTTGAGATGCGGGAAGATCGACCCGACTTCAATCTCATAAAACTCTGGATCATTTTCCTTTAAGTCCAGCAGGTATTCCTGATCCATCTCGCTGAGTAACGACAGATGACGTTCTTTCTGCCAGTTCTGCCCGCCATCCACCGTGCGATAAAACAGGCCATAGGCGCCGATGGCAATGCCACTTTGATCATTAAAGAAATACAGATCCATCAGCGGCTTTTGCAGTTCTATATCCTGATGCACCTTTTTCCAGCTCATACCACCGTCATCACTGTGCAGGATGACCGCATCATGGCCCGCCGCCCAGGCATGGCCATAAGCACTGAATACGGTGGTCAGGGTAGACTGGGTCGGTACCGGGCGTTGCTGCCAGCTCTTACCGTCGTCGGAGATCAGAATATGGCCTCGCTCTCCCACGGCAATCAACCGGTTGGCCTCGGTCTTTGTAATATCCAGGAGCAAAGACTGGTCAGCCAAAGGCGCGATAAAACTTTGCTTATCCTCGGCAAAGGAAGGCCAAATTAACATCCAGCTCAGGATAAACAATACTGCTGCGCGTTTCATAAATTGCTTTTTTCCTTAGAGGGCTAAAACAAAAACGGTTGGCAGTGCCAACCGTTTACCTGCGTTATTAACGAATGCCGGACCGTCGTAGTGCCTGAGGCGTAAACTCTCGCTCACTCGGTTCAACGGTAAAGTCGTACATCTGAGCTTCGTTGTCCAAGCCCAGCGCCAGGTAGCGACGCGAGTTCAGATCGTGATAGACATCCAGCGTCGACCACAAAGTGGGCACCTCATAATAATTGATGGCATAGGCCATGGCATTACGATAGAGCTCATCGCGGTTATCGTACATATCGGTGACCAGGATTTGCCAGCTGTCCTCGTCAATGTAGAACACCCGCTTTTTATAAATATGACGGAACTCGTCTTTCAGGTTCGCTTCCACTACCCATACGCGGTGCTTCTCATAACGAGTCAAATCCGGGTTAATATGACCGGGTTGTAAAACCTGATCATAGCTCAACTCGTCACTGTGCAAGCGGTAGTTATTGTATGGGACATACATCTCTTGCTTGCCAACCAGCTTCCAGTTGTAACGATCCGGTGCACCATTGTACATATCAAAATCATCAGAGGTACGTAAGCCGTCGGAAGCCGTTCCGGGCGCATCATAAGCTACATTCGGAGCCTTGCGAACACGGCGCTGGCCAGTGTTGTATGTCCAGGCGCGACGGGGCTCTTTCACCTGATCCATGGTTTCATGAACCAGCAATGCAGTCCCTGCCAAACGCGCAGGCTCGGTGACCTGTTGTTTAAACTTCATGATGATGTTTTCTTCGGTCAGTTCCGCCGGCGTGGCGTCCTTGTCGGCATAATTGACCAATAATATATCGTCGAAGCCTACCAGGTTATAATCGCCTGAGGGCGTTGGGCCTGCCTGGCCGCCATAGCGCTGAATCGCTTGTCCACGATAGCGCAGGATATGGTTCCATATCACTTCCAGACCATTTTGCGGGATCGGAAAAGGCACACCAATGGCAGCATTTTTCACGCCGTTACCACCCTGAGCCAATTCGGCCCGAGTGGCGTTAGCTTTGGTCGCCTCATACACAAATTCTGGATTAGCAGCGGTACGACGAGTCTGGTAAACCGGCATCTTGAAGCTATCCGGGTAAGCCTTGAACATGGCTTTTTGACCTGCCGAAAGATAATCGGCGTACTGACTCATATTTTCGGCCGTAATCGTGAACTGCACCTTGTCCTCAGGGAAAGGATTAGGGTGATGATCCCCTACTTCGTAACCCGCCGGTGGCTCAGTGATACCACCAGTCCAGGCCGGAATGGAACCATCCTCATTACCCGCTTTCTTACCACCTAATGGCGTTAATTCATTACCGAGTTTGGCCGCTTCCGCTTCAGACACTTTGGCGTACGTGCCGTGAGCACTTAACGCCAGGCCTAGAGCAGCTGCGACTAGGGCTAATTTTCTCATACTTCTGTAACTCCCTAGATTGAATACTTAACGTTCAGAGATATAAAGTCTCTGTCTGCGAGTGAGTTGGTGGTTCCGACACCACCCCAATAGTTATTGACCGACAAGCTGGCCGACCAACGACTCAGATAATCAAAGTTCACCGACAGGCTGGACGACTTACGATCTTCCACAAACAGGAACATAGGATCGGGCGTAATACCGTCCACATCGTGAGCAAACGTCGCTCTGACTGACATATTCACGCCAGCGTAAACGTTATTAAAATCCGCCTTCGCCAACAGCCGGTATCCCCACGCGTCTTCGGTAGGGAAAGGATTGGTTTCAGGGCCATTTGACAAGCCAATATGCAAACCTTCTTTACCTTCGAACTCGCTCGCACCGGAGCGTGAGGTGCCCGGGCCGTTTAGGCGCAGAAAATCGGGATCGGGAAAGTCACTGATATTCACATAACCGACTTCACCCAATACCGTCAAATTGTCAGTACCCAGAGTGGGACCAAACAAATGAGTCGCGGTTAACTGCATCTGAGTGGTGTCTGTCCTAATAAAGCCCTGAGCTGTCTCGCCAGGTCCCGGCACATAACCGAGAAAATCATTAAGCTGGGAGATATTGGCCAAATCCGGTCGCAGGCCAGCATTGGCTAGCTGCTGTGGCATCCCCGCATACAGCAATTCAACATCATCGATTTGCAGTGGCTCATCCTCACGGTAAGCAATTTCCCCGGCCAGCGCCGTATTACCCACGTAGGTATTGAAGCTAAAGCCATACAACTTAATATCTTCAGGGAAATAGAATTGTGCCTTGGTAAAGGCTTTGAGGTTGGTAATGTTGTCTTTGGTTATGGTGTTTTGAGCCATATACTGCAAGTCACTCACCAGACTGCCCTGACGGAAGTCAGAAGTTAACCCTGAAATCACAGGTCTCTGAGAGTGATAATTAATATGGTAGAGACCAAACTCAGTCGCGTTCAGTTCTTCGGCATAATAAGACAGTTTAATACCGTACTGGCCACTATCGCTGGCTTCTACATCCGCAGCGTCACTGTACCCACGCACCGCCACCTTTGTTGGGAAAGCCAGATAGGCCTGAGCCAGTGCCGGGTTTTGAGTGGCCGCAAACTGGTCGCCGATGGAGTTTAAGTTAGCCAACAGAAAGTCCAAATCGATGTCTGGATTACCCGAAAAACCTAACTGAACATTCGACGCCTGACCGCCCTCACCAGCAAAGTCATTGGTGGAAAAGTAACTGCCGTTTTGTGGTAAGCGGCTCTTTTCCCACTCGTACTGATAGTACATAGAAAGACCAAGGTTGGCCGTCAGCCCCAACTGGGCGTATAGCATACCGACTGGTATGAACACTTCTTTAAGCTCAGACCCCGGCGCGACAGCGCGAGACACATCCACTGGATTGATGGTATTGATACCATGCTGAATAAAGGTACTTTCGCCCCAGCTGACGACCTGATCGCCCAAGCGAATGGAAACCGGCACCTTGCCAATTTCAAAGTCGGCATAGAAAAACGCATCCAGTAAACGGACATCGGCGCATAGTTCTTCTTTGGCCTCGTCGTCTTCACAGGGGTCTACCCGACTATCCAGTCCCGCCTGTTGCGATACAGGGTTACGCCATGGACGGTCACCATCCATCAATTCAAAGTCGTAGAAGTACATCCCACGGACAAAGAGTCCCATGTTGTCATAACGAATATCCAGATCATGAGTGCCTTTGAATTGGGTCGAAAAAGCCTCGCCTGGATCGTAGTTCAGGTTACCGTTATCACCATTGGTTGAATAGGCGCCGTCCACAGTACTCCATATGTCTGCCGACGGGTATACCACCTGGCCAGCAGCCGGGTTGTAGCCCGTCCAGTTAAACACCGGATTGTTAGCCTGACCTATGAGGTCGAAATCCCGATCTTCGATCCGGTAGCTGGTCCCCAGTGAAAAACTGGAGTCAAAACTGACATCCACGTCACCGAACCGCCAGTTGGCAGCCTGTGACGAGGCAGCCGTCAAGCCCATAAAGGCAGCGACACCTATTGCCAGAGGCGTTTTGGTAAAGTTGCGAGGCCCTTTATTCATCGTTGTTATTCTCCCCTGTCCTACAGGTTGGTGTGTATCTAGCTGGCGCTCAGAAAGAGAGTCCAAATTAACAAAATGATTACATCATTTTAGGGTATAAGCAAGAACAAATCGTACCAGTTGACCATAGCGCATTCTTTTGTTTTTTCAATCGGTTAATAATGCTTCGATAGCAACGGACTGGCAGGAACGATAGCGTTAACCGACTCGCTCAAAGGATTGAATCTTATTGTTCTCGTCGGTCAATAACCGAAATCGCCCCTGGATTCCGGTGTGACCGATAAAGGGCCTGAGGGTATAAGCGGGCACTTGGACCCGCTCACCGCTCTCAGCCATCAAAAGCGCATGTGGGGTACTGGCGTGATAAAAGTGAATGCACTCATCATAGGCCAGATTGAGTCGGAAGAAATAGGCTTTCATTTCCCCTTTTCTCTTCTGTCTAACCTTTTAAGGCGCGGGTCACTTTTTCGTACAGGTCACGGCTAAGCGTCGCCTGCTCTGCCAGTCGCTCTAGTTGTTGGCGCATGTGCTGTTGCCGGCCCAAATCAAAGCGTTTAAATGCCAGCAGCGGCGTAACCAGCCGCGATGCCACCTGGGGATTAACGCTATCGAGGTTAAGCAGGTAATCGGTTAACAGGCGATAGCCACGTCCATCGGCCTGATGAAAGGCTTGAGGGTTGCGCATCGCGAAGGGCCCCCAAATCGCACGCACTTTATTGGGGTTGTTAATACTGTACATGGGGTGCTCCATCAAGCTTTCCAGCTGCCCGGCCATATCGTCTTGAGGGCGACTGGCGTGCAGGCTAAACCATTTATCCATCACTAGTGAGTCTTTACGCCAAAGCTGTTCGAAGTCGCTCATCAGACTGTCAAACAAAGACAGATTCGCTTGCTGGCAGCCGGTCAGCACACCCAGAGTCTGAGTCATATTATCGCTGTCCTGATACACCTGCTGCAGTTGAGTTTCTGCCTCCGGCAACTCACTATGAGCCAGATAAAACATGGCCCGGTCCAGCAGACGTCGCCAATTAGCCTGTTCGGCAGTATAGGCATAATCCTGCTTAGGTCGCTCATCCACAAGCTGTTGCCACTGAGTGGCAAACTCCTGCGCCAGCCGGGTCACTATCAGCTTGCGGGCTCGCAGTAGGCCGTCCACATTCACGATATCCTGCTGTTGGCTTAGGGTATCGAAACTGGGAAGCATGAGCATTTCAGCGAGTAAAGCAGCGTCCTCAGGCGGGCTTTTTAATAGTTCAGCAATCAGTTCAGACAACGCTTCTGACACCTGTTCCGAACTGTTACGCGAGCTATCCTCAGCCAGTTGATGAATGTGCTGACTAAACAGAGTCTGACACGCATCCCAGCGCACAAAATCATCCTGCCCTTTTAACGCGATGCGAATCAGGTCGCTGTCGGCAATGGTCTGTTTTACCTTCACCGGTGCAGAAAACCCTGTCAGGCAAGCGATAGCGGGGTTTGATGCGACATGATCAAAACAAAACCGCTGCTCAGATTCGGACAAGGATAAGACTTCAGACCGACTGCCGTGCTCGTCCACAAGTTCAACCCCAAAAGGGATCGGCAGCGGCTGTTTATCGGCCTGATCCTGAGTCGGCGGAGTATGTTGACTCAGGGTCAAGATCAGCTGCTGATGTTTTGCGTCGTATTCCGACTGCACGGTGACCTGAGGCGTACCAGACTGACTGTACCAACGTTTAAACTGTTCTAAATCGACGCCATTCGCATCGGCCATGGCCTGCACAAAATCATCACAGGTGACGGCCTGGCCATCGTGGCGCTCAAAATACAGATCCATGCCTTTTCTAAAGCCACCCTGCCCCAGCAAGCGCTGCAACATGCGTATTACCTCAGCGCCTTTGTCATACACGGTCACCGAGTAGAAGTTATTCATTTCCATGACCTCTTCAGGTCGGATGGGATGCGCCATTGGGCCGGCGTCCTCGGCAAACTGATGTTCGCGGATGACCCTGGCCTGCTTAATTCTGACTAAAGCTGGTGAGGCCATGTCGGCGCTGAATTGCTGATCCCGGAACACCGTTAGCCCCTCTTTCAGGCTCAGTTGGAACCAGTCTCGGCAAGTGACACGATTGCCGGTCCAGTTGTGAAAATATTCATGGGCGATCACCGACTCGATATTAAAGTAATCATCGTCAGTCGCTGACTCGGCATCGGCCAGTACGAACTTGGCGTTAAAGATGTTCAGGCCCTTATTTTCCATGGCGCCCATGTTAAAGAAGTCCACGGCCACGACCATATACACACCTAAGTCGTATTCCAGACCATACACCTGCTCATCCCATTGCATGGCTTTTTTCAACGACGCCAGCGCATGATAACCGCGATGGCGGTTGCCCTTGTCAACGTAAAGTTCCAATGCGACTTCTCGTCCGGAGCCTGTGGTATAGCGGTCGGTCAGACAGTCAAAGTCGCCGGCCACCAAGGCAAATAAATAACAGGGTTTAGCGAACGGGTCCTGCCAGCGCACCCAATGGCGGCCGTCGTCTAAATCACCGCGCTCCACCAGATTGCCGTTGGACAACAGGCTCGGATATTTGTGCTTATCGGCGATCACCTTAACGCTGTATTTGGCCATCACATCGGGTCGGTCCAGAAAATAGGTAATACGCCGAAAGCCCTGAGCCTCACATTGAGTGCAAAAGGTCCCATCAGACTTGTATAAGCCTTCCAATGCCGTGTTATTGGCCGGATCAATCTCCGTAACCACTTTGAGTTCAAACTGCTCGGGCAAATCCGTTAAGACTAGCGCGGTATCGGTTTGCTGCTCTGGTGTTTTATCCTCTCCATCTACGGTCAGTGCTAAAAGCGTGAGGTGTTCACCATCCAGTTCAAGCACCGCCTGGGTCTCGCCCTGACGCACCACCTGTGATACCGCCGTTACCCGAGTCTGATGATCCTCAAGTTCAAAGGTGAGATCCACGTCGGTAATGGTGTAAGCAGGTGGCCGATAATCGGCCAGACGCATAGACTGATGAGGTTGAGACATATAAAGGCTCCTACCGCTTAATTGGAATTCGAGTTTTCTACTGCCTGCTTCGCGTATTCGGGCGGATCGATACGCAGTATCTTGATGCCGACATAGGCATAAACGATCGACAACACCAAATTAATCAAGTTAAAGAATGCATAGAAAATATACTCAAAAGGATGCACCATCAGCACGCTATGCATGTACGCGCCACAGGTGTTCCAAGGGATAAGTGGCGAGGTGATAGTACCGCCATCTTCCAGACTCCGGGACAGATTCAATTGGTGCAACCCTCGCTTACTGAACTCCTCCTTGTACATCCGACCTGGCATCACAATGGCCATATATTGATCGGCAGTAATCAGGTTAGTGCCGATGCACGTCAGGATGGTACGGCTTATCATAGCTCCAGCCGTGTCGGCGCCTTTAAGGAACGCCGATACCGCCCGTTTGAGCAAGCCAATTCGTTCCAGAACGGCGCCAAAAGACAACGCACACATAATCAGCCAGACCGTATTGAGCATACTGGCCATGCCGCCGCCGCTGAGTAAGCTGTTTAGCTCCTCACTGCCTGTATTCAGGCTCACGCCGGCATACAGGGTTTGCCAGATTAATGACAGATCCGCCACCAGGTTGCCTTCTCCATTACCCAGCTTATTCACCAGTTCAGGTTGGAATATCAGCGCCCAGACGCCCCCTAACAGGGCTCCGATGGATACCGCGGGGAAAGCGGGCATTTTCTTAATGGCAAGGGTTAATAACACGATCAACGGGATCACCATGGCAAAACCCAGATTATAGTTGTCGTTTAACAACGTCTGCATCTGTTCAATTTTTTCCAGTGAGGCACTGCCGGATTCATTCAGGCCAATAATGAGAAAGGCGATGAGCGCCAGAATGAAGCTCGGTACCGTTGTCCACATCATATACCGAATGTGTTCAAACAGCTCTGTACCGGCCACTGCGGGGGCCAGGTTGGTGGTCTCCGATAAGGGTGATACCTTATCGCCAAAGTACGCTCCGGAAACAATGGCACCGGCGGCCACCGCTTCCGACATCCCCATACCACTGGCAACACCGATTAGAGCCACACCCACGGTAGCGGCCGTGGTCCAACTGCTACCAATACTCATCGCCACAATGGCGCAGATCAAGCATGAGGCAGCGTAGAATACCGAGGGGTTAAGCAGTTCCAAACCGTAATAAATCAAGGTTGGCACGGTACCGGCCAATAACCAGGTGCCAATAAGCGCCCCCACCGACAGCAGGATCAATATGGCCCCTAAAGACAATGAAATGCCATTGATAATGCCTTTTTCGATGTCATGCCATTGCATGCCATTCTTAAGACCGATCACCGCAGCAATGCCCATCGACACCAACAAGGCAATCTGATTGGGGCCGTAGGACGAGTCATCCCCAAAAAGATAGACCGATGAGGACAGAAGGAACACCAAAACCACGATGGGAATCAGTGCATCAATCAAGGAGGGTTCGCGGTGTTTTACCATCAGACTAAAGCTCCGTTATTGTTGTTGTATTTTTAAGCCACTGAGCGGTAGAACATCAGTAGGATGACTACAGGGCACACAAATCGCACATACCAGGGCCAGATTTTCCAGAACAGTCGCTGCTCTGCCTGATCGTCGCTGCGCTGAAGCTCCTGAAGAATCTCATTGCGACGCCAGACCCAACCGGCGAAAAGGCACAGCATCAACCCCAAAAGAGGCTGGCTATATTCGGTAGTCAGCATGATCACCAGACCAAAGAGCTGCTCAAAGTTGAGCATAATAAGAGTGCTGATAACAAAGATAACCGCCGCAATCAGGATCACCGCTCCCTTTCGCGGCAGACGTGATTTTTCTACCACGCAGGATACCGGCACTTCCAACATGGATATGGATGAGGTGAGTGCAGCGATAGACATAAGCACAAAAAATGCCAGACTGACCATGACCCCCATGGTGCCCATAGTATCAAACAGCGCCGGTAATACGGTAAAGATAAGGGTATCGCCGGCGATCAGAGCACCGCTATCATTGAAAATCTGTACACCGTTGTGCAGGGCGACATACATGGCAGGAATGATCAGAAGGCCCGCAAGTATCGCCACACCAATATCCACCAAAGCTACCGACGCGCCCAGCGAGGGCAGTTTTTCCTTATGGCTGACATACGAACCGTAGATCAGCATGGTTCCCACCCCTAACGACATAGAGAAAAACGCCTGGCCCATGGCACTGATGAGCAAATTGGCATCCCAAACCCGGCTAAAGTCAGGCAGTAGATAGGCCTTGAGTCCTTCTGTGGCACCGGGCTGGGTCATCACATAAGCAAACAGTAAAGCCATAATCAAAAACAAAGTGGGCATCAGACGCACCGACCAGCGTTCGATTCCACCGCTTACGCCACCGATAACGATGCCCGCAGTCAGCGCCATAAACAGGGCGCAAAATACGATATTACGACTGTCGGAAAACGTCACCAACCAATCGGCCAGAGAGTCTAAACCAGTGATATGGGCCAGAGCCTGGAAGGCAAAGGCCAGCATCCAGCCAGCAACAATGGCGTAAAATGCCAGAATAAACGAGACGGTAACAATGCCCCACAACCCAACTGCGTTACCAAACTTAGAACGGCTCACCTTGCCCAAGGCGTCTACCACATTAGCGCCCGTAGCCCGGCCTATCATCAACTCCGCCATCAACACCGGATACGCCAGCACGAAGGCCAGAATCAGATACACCAACACAAAGGCTGCGCCACCGTTGCTCGCGACCTGCGTTGGAAACCCCCAAATGTTGCCCAGGCCAACAGCCGAACCGGCCGCCGCCATAATAAATCCTACTCTCGAAGAGAATTCGCCCCTAGAATTCATAATCAGCCTTTATCATTGTTGTTATTGTTTTTTTATTGTTTAACACACAACAGGGGCCGTGGCGGCCCCTGTTACCAGTGTCATTGCTGGATGTTACGACTGGTTGATAGCGTAATGACCGGTGTTGATCATGTCAAAGGTGATGGCGGCTGCTTCGTCCAGGAGAGGATCCAGCTCATCCAACACCTCAGGCAGATCCTCATCCAACGACGCCAACGGTTCTTTACCCATGCGTTTTAATCGCTCATTAACCCGGGTCAAACGCTGCTCTTCTCGCTCTTTTTTGTCAGCGCGCCGTTCAGCTTCCACCAAAGACACATATTTCTTGTCCTTTTCATCCAGGTAACGCTGAATGTCCTGCTCAATATATTGAAACTCGGGATCTTCATCGATGCGCTGTTGATGAGCCTGACGCAGTTGCTCCACTGCCGCATCGGCATCACCGTAGGTGGTGTAGCTGGCTCGTTGAATACGATCCCATGGCAGCGCATTATCTTCCTGACTTTCACCCCACTCCTCAGGCTCAATGGGAGAAGGGAAACGAATATCAGGCACCACCCCCTTATGTTGAGTACTACCACCGTCAATTCGGTAGAACTTGGCAATGGTGAACTGGACGCTACCCAATTTATTGTCATAGAGGTCGTAGATCCGTCCCAGTCCACGGTGCTGTTGTACCGTGCCTTTCCCGAATGTCTGCTCACCAATAATCAACGCCCGCTCATAATCCTGCATCGCCGCAGCAAAAATCTCTGAGGCAGAAGCGCTGTAGCGATCCACCAGGACGGTCAGAGGGCCACTGTAAGCCACTTTGCCATCCCGATCTGCTTCTTCGCGAATACGCCCAGCGCCGTCACGAATTTGTACCACCGGTCCTTGCTCAATAAACAATCCAGTCAACAAGGTCGCTTCGGAAAGTGAGCCACCACCGTTGCCACGCAGATCCACGATAATCGCCTCGACGTCCTGTTCATTCAGTGATTCCAGCTCCGCGGCCACATCCTCATGCAGATTGTTGTAAAACGAAGGAATAGTAATCACTCCCAACTTTTTGTCGGCATTAGGGCCGGTTTTTGGGGTGTATACCTCTGACTTGGCAGCCCGATCTTCTAGCTTAATCTTATCCCGGGTCAGTCTAACCACATCCGGCGTGGTACTCTCCGTAGACCCTTTTAATACCTGTAGTCGAACGACACTACCTTTGGGTCCTTTAATTAAATCCACAACCTCGTCCAAACGCCAGCCTACGACATCGACAAACTCTTCGCCTTCCTGAGCGACGCCGACGATCTTATCTTCTGGCTTGATCTTGCCGGACTTGTCGGCCGGCCCGCCGGGCACAACTGAACGGATAACGGTAAAGTCTTCTTCCACCTGCAGCACCGCACCGATACCCTCAAACTCCAGGTTCATCTCCATCTGGAAACGTTCAGCGTTGCGGGGCGACAAGTAGCTGGTGTGTGCTTCGATGCTACGGGCGAAGGCATTCATCGCCGTTTGAAATACATCTTCACTGTTGGTTTGATTAAGTCGACGAATGGCACGCTCATAACGTTTGGTAAGCACCTCTTTGATGCCCTCCCATTCTTTTCCAGCCAACTTCAGATTAAGGGCATCGTACTTAACCCGTTGGCGCCATAACTCGTCCATTTCGGCCTGTGTCTTGGGCCAGTCGGCCTCTTCGCGATCGTAGTGAAACTTGTCATCGGCGACGGTGAAGTCAAAGGGCGACTCAAGCAAGGATAAGGCGTATTCATAACGCTCCTTACGGCGCTGCATATTCAGCTCGTAAAGGTCATAGGCGATGGACAGGTTGCCAGACTTTAACGCCTCATCGAATTTATATCTGAGGGATTGGGCTTGTTTTATGTCGCTGGCAAAAAAAAGATTACGATTGCCGTCCAGCATATCCAGATAACGCTCGAACATCTGTCCGGACAGGCTGTCGTTCAGTTCAATCTCTTTGTAGTGAGCCCGGGTAAACAGAGAGGTTACTCGTTTCGCCGATACCGCGTGTTGGCTTTCTTGCTCCAGTTCCGGCAGGGTTTTGTCTGCTGCTGGGGAGTCATTCACTGCCGCAGCGCCGCTGCTGAGCGCCAGAAATACACCAGCCACTAAGGGGCGAATCGAGTGCTTCATATTGTTACCTCTTAATTCGTTACTGTCGCGCTAGTCTCAGCGTATCCACAGGGACCTTAACGGACATACCGGAATCCAGCTGAACCTGAACACCGTCTTTGACCACCTCTGTGATCACACCTTTGACCGGTGCCTTGGCGAGCTTCACAGATACCTTAGTGCCCGCTTTCAGATCACCTTCTTCGAGTTTTGGCGGTGGTCCTTGCCTATTTGGTTGCTTACGTGGCGCTTTAGTTCCAGTCCTTTGCGTCGGTTTGGCTTTTTTCTGAGATGAAGCTTCGCCTTTTTCGCCCCTGTTGGGCTTCTTCTGAGCCTGCTGCTTGCGCCGCTCAGCGACGCGCTGCTTGCTCTCCTGCAACTGTTGTTGAGCGTGGTCAGCGTGTTCTTGCTCAACCACACTGTCAGCTTCACCATCCAATCCAACTCGCTCAGCACCGACTTTCACCGAGTGCAGGTAGCGCCAGCTATTAGTATAGTGCCTTAACGTGCTGCGCAGCTGGGTTTTACTGACTCGCTCGTCGTCTTTTAAGCGTTCGGCAAGATCCTGAAAAATGCCAATTTTGAGAGGTTTGGCCTCGCCCTGAGTGGAAAAGCAAGCGGGAAAGGTTTCCGCCAGAAAGGCGATGACTTCTTTAGTATTCGAGAGTTTTTGTGGGCTATCCATTAACTAAGGTTCTGGTTGGTGATTAAGATTATCCGAGTCGTCATCTTCCCAAGTTGCCAGCATATGGTCAACCCAGTCAAACAGCTCAGTCACGTCGCTATCGATCAGATGGGGGTCTTGATGCCAGTTTTCCCACACCTTTTGCAGCATCAATTCCAGGCGTGGCACAGGTATGTCCTCATCCACTTGCTGGTAAAGGTAGTGCAACATTTCATTGAGGCGGTCAGCCGCATCCTCGGCCTCTTCGTCCCAAAACTGCATGTCATCCTGAGTAGCCAGTACTACGTGAATATCAATCAATGATTTCACAGCTGCGCCTCTAAGATGCTCACCAGCTTCTCCAGCCCGGCCTGATCGTCTGCATCGAAGCGCCCTATTAGTGGGCTGTCAATGTCCAGAACACCGAAAAGTTCACCGTCGACCTGAATAGGCAAGACGATTTCAGCGTTAGAAGCTGCATCACAGGCGATATGACCTTCGAACTGATGTACATCGTCAATCCGTTGCACCTGTCGCTGCTGAGCCCCTGTACCGCAAACACCACGGCCAATAGGGATGCGCACGCAGGCGGGTTTACCTTGAAACGGCCCCAACACCAGCTGCTCTCCATGGGCCAGGTAAAAACCGGCCCAGTTGATATCAGGCAATTTCATCCATAAAAGCGCACTGATGTTGGCCAGGTTGGCAACTCTGTCAGGTTCGCCATCGATCAGCGCCTGAGCCTGCTGGACAATTTCATCGTAAAGTTCGGCTTTTTGAATCGGCATAAAGGCAATTTACCCCAAGGGAATAACAAAGGGCGCAAAACATACTGTGATCTGCACGGATTGAAAACCTTTTTATGGTAAAAACCCAAACCTTTTGTTTATAAAACCCTCAATCTCTATCGAGGCTGGAGCTCAAACTTTACCCGAACCGTAGCAGCAATCTCACTTTGTCCGGCCATTGAGCCGGCCGAATCCGCTTCCATTGACATCCTCATCATTGGCATAGGCCTTGGCTGATAGGCCGATTGTTCTGTCACCGCCATCACCTGGCCTACAGCGACGCCCAGACTCTTGGCGATTTGCTCGGCTCGCAGCTTTGCGTTGGCCACCGCCTTTGACAGGCTGGTCATGTAGAGTCCTTCAGCATCGGCAAAACCCTGTCGAAAATCACTGATGCGGCTGGCCCCAAGTTTCATAACGCCATCCAGTATGGTGTCATACTTTTCCAGTTGGTACAGGTTGACGGCAATTTCCCGGCTCAGAGTAAAACCCTGGTGCTGACGCCCCTGCTCCGTATGATGATAATTCGGTCTCAGATTCACCTGAGTGGAGCGAATATCCTGCCTGGCAACCCCCTGCTTTAACAAAAACTCTTGAATTTCTTCTGTGTTGGCCTGCAAATTTTGGTTGAGTTTAGCCACCACCGAACCCTGTTCTTCCAGGTACAGGCTAAAGCTAAACTTATCTGGCACCTGAAGGACCCGTCCCTGTCCGGTGACCTCAATAACCTGACCAGTCTGTGCCATGGCGCTTAAGCTAAGGCAACAGAGTAAAACTAACCACCAGTGCTTCATAGAATTTCCTTGCTAATTTCCTGAACGTTAATGCTGAACAGTTTGCCATCGCAATCTGAATCGGCCATGAACGCACTGCCTTAAATACGCCAATGTTCCATAAACTGATGTACAGGCAGGTTCATCAAGCCTTGTTCGTCATTCATCAATTCAATAAGGCGCTGACACTGGGCTACAGGAAAGCGTGTGGACAGGTTCCGCTCAAATTTGCGCTCTAAAACCCTAATCCCTTCTTCCCGGCGGCGGCGATGACCGATTGGGTACAACACCTCTGCCCGGTCGCTGGCGCTACCGTCTTTGAAAAACACCTGCACGGCGTTGGGGATGGCCCGCTTACTCGGTTCCAGGTAGTCCCGACTGTAAGCGGAATCCTCCGTCAGCCGCATCTTGTCTCTGAGCTGATCGATCTCGGGATGGGATTGATGAAACTCATCGGCGTAATGGTCAGCGGTAAGTTCGCCAAACAGCAAACACACCGCCACCATATACTGCAGGCAATGATCTCTGTCAGCAGGATTGGTTAGCTTGCCCTCTTTGGCAATAATCCGCAGTGCCGATTCATGGGTTGTCAGTTCGATGTGCTGGATGTCATCAAGTCGATCTTTAACTTGTGAGTGCAATGTTAGCGCCGCTTCACACGCGGTCTGGCCATGAAACTCTGCGGGGAAAGACAACTTGAACAGAATATTTTCCATCACGTAGCAGCCATAATCTCGCTGAAAGCGAAACTGACGCTCGCTGACAGGTTTCAACGACAGATCTTTATTGGCGTGGCTGAACACTACGTCATAAAAGCCCCACTGGGCTGCCGTTAAGGCACTCGGGACCCCGGGTTCGCCCCTTAAAGCCAGGCTCGCCAGTGTAATCGCCCGAGCCGTGGCATCGCCAGCCGCCCAGGACTTTCTTGGCCCGGTATTAGGTGCATGGCGATAAGTCCGCAAGGCCTGTCCATCCACAAAAGCATGGGACACAGCCGCCATAATCTGGTCCCGATTGCCGCCCATCAGCCAGGTTACCACTGCGGTACTGGCTACCTTTACCAGGATTACATGATCCAGGCCGACCCGGTTAAAACTGTTCTCCAGCGCCAGTATTCCCTGAATTTCATGGGCTTTAATCATGGCCTCAAATAGGTTACGCATAACCATTTTTCGGTCGGATTGAGATAGAAAATCCCCCATTGCCAGAATCGCGCCCAGATTATCGGAAGGATGGCCCCATTCAGCAGCCAGCCAGGTATCATTAAAATCTAGCCAGCGGATCAAGCTGCCAATGTCGAACGCCGCCTTTTCAGGATCCAACTGAAATTGAGTGCCGGGTACTCGAGCGCCACCGGGTACTTGATGGCCCCGTACCCGAGGACCGAGATGGCTGGCACATTCGGGAAATCGGAGTGCCAACATGGCACAGCCAAGCGAATCCATCAGACAATAGCGCGCCGTCTGCCAGGCTTCTGGACTTTCAATTTTATAATCGAGCACATAATCGGCGATATCCTGAATAACCTGATCATAACTGTGCTGTTCAGCGTCACGACTCATAAAGGCTCCCAGATAAACTGATACCTCTTTAGCCTAGTCCATCGCGAGTCTATTTTTGCTATAGTGCGCGCCATCGTTGTTCAGTGGAGTTTCCATGGAGCCCCAAACTCACTTACCCCAAGCTTTTATCGATAAGATGGCCTCTCTGCTGCCTCAAACACTCAGCCTGGACGATTTTATTCGGTATTGCCGCACTCCGCTACGTAAGAGCATTCGGGTGAATACCCTGAAGATCAGTATCGATGACTTTGTCAGCCACATACAAATAAAGGGCTGGCGCCTGACGCCAATCCCCTGGTGTAAGGCAGGGTTTTGGCTAGAAAGACCATCAGAGGAAGAAGATCGTCTGCCTCTTGGAAATACGGCCGAGCACTTAGCCGGACTGTTTTATATTCAGGAAGCCAGTTCCATGCTGCCGGTCAGCGCACTGCTGCATGGCGGAGATTCTCCGGAACGGGCCCTGGACATGGCCGCTGCGCCGGGATCAAAAACCACTCAGTTGGCAGCCTGCATGCAAGGTGAAGGACTTGTCGTAGCCAATGAGCTATCGGCCAGTCGGGTTAAGGTTTTGGTGGCTAACCTCCAACGCTGTGGCGTACGCAACGTATTAGTCAGTCATTATCAGGGACAGGTCTTCGGCGAATGGCTACCGGAGTCGTTCGATGCCATTTTGCTGGATGCGCCTTGTGGCGGCGAAGGGACGGTGCGCAAAGATCCTCTGGCGATGAAAAACTGGTCACCACAGGCTATTGAAAACATTGCCAGCGTTCAAAAGGAGCTCTTGCACAGCGCCTTTTTGGCGCTTAAGCCAGGTGGCACCCTCATCTATTCCACCTGCACCCTGAGCCCGGAAGAAAACCAGCAGGTGGTGGCCGATCTGCTCGGGCAATATCCAACTCTGGCTCAGGTGGAGTCCCTAGAAGACCTCTTCGACGGGGCCAGCAAAGTGGTTACACCTGAAGGCTATCTGCACGTCTGGCCTCAGGTTTTTGACAGCGAGGGCTTTTTTGTTGCCCGTCTGACAAAGCGCCAGGCCCTGAGTCAATTAGCCAAACCGAAGAAAGTAAAAGTAACGTCAGTCCCCGCGCCCAAGAAGACCGAAGAAACACTCAAACACTACCTTGACAGTCAATTTGGCCTAACCCTGCCTTCAGGTGAATTAATGCAAAAGGACAAAGACCTCTGGCTGTTCCCTTCCGGCACCAGTGAACTTATCCCGCGATTTCGCTTTAATCGCTGTGGGTTGAAACTGGCAACGCAACATAAAAACGGCTTCCGTCTGACTCATGACGCCGCCATTGCACTTGCGCCCCATATCAACAAAAACCGTTATGAGCTGAGCGAACAGCAATTAGTAGAATTTTACAAAGGACGGGACTTGAACGTACCCGAACTCAGTCAGGGCGGTGAGCTGGTGCTGTGCTTTAATGGCCATGTCGTCGGCTTGGGCAAGGCACTAAATGGCCGTATTAAAAATGGACTGCCTCGGGAACTGGTGCGCGATGACCGGGTTGTGAAAGCAAGCTAAGCAACTGTGGATAAAGCCTGTATAAAATGTTGACTAACTGTGTTCAATCTCGACTGTGTTTTATATAACGATCTGTATAAACAGGTTTTTTTTCTTAAAAAAATATTTAACACATAAATATCCACAATGGGCTAAACTAAGATTCCGCCTTTAAAAAGGCGACAGATTCACGCCGAGTTAGCGCAAGGCTCACGCCCGTGAGCCATTCCCCTAGCCCGGAAACCCCAAAAGGTTTCCGGGTTTTTTTATATACAGGATGTATGGTATGCCACGGGCGCATGGATGCGCAGGAGTGGCGATGTCCAGAGCCGAGCTGGAATATCGCCCCATGGATGGGTAACAACAATACAACCCAGGGAGCAATTCGAAAGATATGGCAGAGCTCTAAGTCAGGTGTTCGCGCCTGCAAAAACTGTACTTAGGCAGTCCATAACCCGCGCATGAATTCTCAAGCAAGGGGTACGCACGTTATAAACCGTGCCAATGATCCACCATTGGCCAAACCACCGCTAAAACTAACAGCATAGCCATAATACGGTTAAACCAGCGTATGTGGTTGGCCTGCTTGAGAAAGTGCGTGAGTCGGCTGCCAAAATACAGCCACAATCCGACACAGGGAAAGGCCACTGCCGAAAAGGTCAGCGCGATCACCGCCACCTGCCAGTTCAGCGTCTCAGTAGCGCTGGTGTAAGCAGCCAGAGCTCCGGTAGCCATCACCCAGGCTTTAGGGTTGAGCCATTGAAATAGCACCGCCTGCCAGTAAGTTAACGGTTGGGATTGAGTGCCGTGACGTTGCTCAAGATTGGGCACGGTGGTCGCCATCTTAAAGGCCAAAAACAGCAAATAGACCAGACCTCCAACCCGAATAGCTTCAAATGCCATAGGGTATTGCTTTAATACCGCGCCCAGCCCCATTCCCACCAATAGCACCATAACGGGAAAGCCGGTACAAATACCGAGAAAATGTGGCAAACTGCGCCGAACGCCAAAATTCAGGCCAGATGTCATGATCATCATATTATTTGGCCCCGGCGTAATGGTCATAGTGAGGGTAAAAAGCATCAGAGCCGGCAATAACTCAATCAAGGGGCGTTAGCTCTTTACTAAAGCGCCTGGCATTGTCCACATAATGTTTTGCCGAGGCCTCCAGGCCACGAGCCTGTTCGGGAGTGAGCTGTTTGATGACTTTAGCCGGACTTCCGACCACCAGCGAATAGTCAGGAACGTCCATATTTTCAGTCACCAATGCGTTAGCGCCGATCACGCAGTACTTACCAATATTGGCGCCATTGAGCACCACCGCATTGATGCCGATAAGGCTATAGTCGCCAATGTGACAGCCATGCAGCATGGCCTTGTGCCCTACCGTAACCCCTTTACCCAGAAACAACGGCGAGCCTGGGTCCGTATGCAGCACCGCCCCATCCTGAATATTAGTATCTGGGCCGATATCGATGGGATCATTATCGCCCCGTACCACAGCGTTGAACCAGAAACTGACATTCTCATGGGCGATAACATTACCCATTACCTGCGCCGATGGTGCCATATAGACTGACGGGTGCAGCTTAGGTTGGGTATCACCGATTTTATAGCGCATTATGAGTTTTCCCCAATCTGCCGAACCAAGCCTTCCTGCATGGTGGACGCCACTAACTCTCCCTGTTGATTGAATATCTGTCCTCGAGCCAGACCACGGGCCCCCCCCGCCGTCGGACTTTCCATGCAGTACAATAACCACTCATCGCCAAAGCTAAAGGGACGATGGAACCACATCGCGTGGTCGATGGTCGCCATCCTTAGATTACGATTTAAAGTGGATATGCCGTGAGGCTGAACCGCAGTAATTAAGAAATAATAATCGGACGCATACGCCAGTGCACACTGATGCATGTTAAGCTCACTGCCCAAGTCCGACGCCTTCATCCACACTTGACGGACCGGTTCGTGCACCGAGGGCTCCAGCGGATTAATGGCTTGCACCGAACGCATATCGATGGGCTTATGGAAGTTAAGTTTTTCCACCATATGCTTGGGCAGCTTCTCAAGATACCGCTCGTAAAAACGCAGATCGGACTCCAGCTCTTCAGGCCCTGGCACATCCGGCATGCTGGGGTACTGGTGGGTCATACCCACTTCCTCAATCTGAAAAGACGCCGTCATATAAAAGATAACCCGGCCATGTTGAATACCTTTAACCCGCCGGGTGGCAAAGCTGCGACCATCGCGGATATTCTCAACATCGTAAACGACTGGGATGTTAGGGTCACCCGGCAACAAGAAGTAGCCATGAAAAGAGTGAGCCTTACGACGCTCTTCGACGGTTTGCTGAGCGGCTGCCAGCGCCTGGGCCATCACCTGACCACCAAACAGGGCTTTGAAGCCCAGATCCCAGCTTTGTCCCCGAAACAGCTGATTTTCGAGCCGTTCCAGAGTCAGTAATTCGGTTAGTTTAATATGTGTATTCATTGTGCCTTATTTAAGCCTGTGTCATTGGGTCGCGCGGATAAAATTTATCCGGCAACGCCATCTTGTGTTCAAAGTAGCGGGTGTCTTTATACGGTAATTTCATAAAGCCAGAAATCCCCAACCCGTCAATCAGGGAAATATGCGCTACAACCTGTTGCAGCAAATGCTGAAACCGAGCTTCCTGAGAGTGATCCAGCAACCGGTAATAGCTGTGCAACTTCAAATTGTGTTCCAGAGCCTCAAAAATAATACACCCCGTGTGATGTATGGTATTGAGTTCACTGAGAATTTCCAGCATGGATTGGGGCAATTGCAGTAACTCATCCGGATCGTCACCATCTTCGAAATAAGAGTGCATCTGGGTTTGCTCTTCCACTAAGGAAATGGAGCTAACCTCATAGGGAATGCGGGTGTCGGCCTCGGGCAAAAAGGGCACATCGGGACCTGACCGATCCAGGTGCAAAGTGTCTCTGGCATTGAACATACAGCTTTTAAACACCCCCACACGATGAATGGCGCGGGCCAGTGTAACAACATGGTTCACCGAGATTTCAAAGGAACGGCGTAAGGCAGGTTCATAAAGATTCAGGCTGGAGTCAATATATACCCCTTCCGGGTGCCAGCGCACTGCCATGCCACCCACCACGGGGTACTTACCCAGACGACTGACCGCAGAAACAAACGCCTTCTCGGTCTCCCCCATGCCCTGCATATAGTTTTTGTAGTAGCGCTCAAACTGGGCGTCATTGATGTACCGGAGCTCTGCATCCTTGCCCTCTTCCCGCAAAAACGACTTGCGTGACGAATACACCACGGTATCGATGAGCTTATCCGACTCGTGCACCCAGCAAGGAATGTCCGGCACGTACTCCAGCTGCTCCAGACTGCTTGAGAATTTGATGTTGCGCCAATAATGGCTGTTGCGTACAAAGTAATCGCCGCCCTGTCGGCGCTGCTCGGCGTCGCTGCTCATCATCGCTTCCAGTGTTAATGCCACCTCCTTCGGCAATCCCAGTGAACAGGGACGGATCACATGGCGGCCAAAACGGCAGGATTGACCCGATGCCAAAGCATAAAGCGTACTGGCGACGCCTTGCTCATCGAAGCGAGGGCTTGAAAGCGCTCCGTTCAACTGTTCCTCCCCGATGTAGTACACGTCTCCCAGCCTCGCATTCGTCTGCTGCAGATCGGCGGACATCAGATCCATCACCGAAGTGCTGATAAACTGGCCATTGGCATCAAGCTGGGCAAACACCGACGAGCCCCAGTCAATCAGGGACACCTGTTCGGTTTGCGGATCAAACACAAGGTTCGATGGTTTTATATCGCCATGAACGATGGGACGGGGCTGGCCCTGATAGGTTTGACTACGCAGATGTTTCAGCAATTGACCCAGCTGTACGGCAATCTTAACCACTAATCGGGCACTGAGGGGGCCTTGCTTGAGAGAGAACTCCTCCAGATCCTCACCTCTGGCGCGCTGCATCACCATAATCGCCTGCTTACGGATTCGCTGAAATTCTTCCAGTGCGGGCACATGGGGGTGATCTACCTGGGATAGCATATAGGCTTCGTCTTCGAGCCGATCCTGTACATGCTGAGGTAGGTTGATGCGGGAGAACTTAAACACCAACTGCTCGCCCCGCTCACTGATACCGCCAAACACAAAGCCAAACGCGCCTTTACCGATTAGCTCAATACGTTGGTACCCCAAAAGCTCAAGCTGTTCAATACACAGATTAATCCAGTCTTTAAGCTTGCGGGCATCCTTGTGCGACAGCAGATAGATAGACTGTTCATCGGGAATATAGAAGTGTTTAAGCTTTGACTCTGGGACCGGCATAACCCGTGACTGACGAAGACTTTTCGGCAGAATAACAAACCTGACTGATTAAGGGGAGCGACAAAACCCTAAACCAATGACCCGCATCAAGCTGCTCTATTGCTTATTCACTCCAGTGTGAGTGTAATGGTGCTTTTCATATCTGGATTGACCTATGACCTGGCTTCAGATTGTTACTGCGATTATGCCGGTATTAAGCGTACTGGTATTACTGGTGGTACTTCGCCTGCCAGCCGCTCGCGCGATGCCATTAAGCCTGCTGCTCTCAGCATTTATGGCATATTTTATCTGGGGTATGAGCGAGCGTCAGATGGCTGCCGCCATGATGGAAGGCGTCATGATCGCCGCCACCATACTCTGGATCGTATTGGGCGCCCTGTTTTTGCTCAACACATTAAAAGCCACCGGTGCCATTGATGTGATCCGGGGTGGCTTTGCACAGATCTCACCAGATCGACGGATCCAGGTCGTGATCATCGCCTGGCTGTTTGGCAGTTTTCTGGAGGGGGCGGCCGGTTTCGGCACTCCGGCCGCCATTGCCGCTCCGTTATTAGTCACGCTTGGCTTTCCACCTCTGGCTGCCGTGGTATTAGCGCTGATTGCCGACTCCAGCGCTGTTTCTTTCGGAGCCGCTGGCACCCCTATTATTGTGGGATTAAAACAAGGCCTGGAGCAGTCCAGCTACAGCCAGTTACAGGATATCGCTGTCACAGCCATCGGTATGGATATTCTAATCGGATCTTTGCTGCCTACCGTCATGGTGATCATCCTGACGCGTTTTTTCGGTGAGCAGAAAAGCTTTAAACCGGCACTGGCAGCCTTGCCTTTCACCCTTACCGCCGGCTTGGCCTTTACCCTACCCGCCTATATCGTAGCTTATTGGCTGGGGCCTGAGTTCCCCTCCATTTTAGGCGCGTTGATCGGCCTGGGCTTGATGATCACACTGGCAAAACTTAGCTGGCTGGTGCCCAGAACGCCCTGGTATTTCTCCGAGGAAGATCGCCAGCAGGTACATAAGGCAATGTTAAAGCTCGCCCAACCTCAGCCAGTCACCATGAGCCTGTGCCGAGCCTGGTCGGCTTATCTATTGGTCGCTACCCTGCTCGTTCTTACCCGACTTGAGTTTTTGCCTTTGAAAAGCTGGTTAAACGCCGCCGTACTTAGTTGGCAAAGTATTTTGAATACTTCTATCTCCATAACCATCACTCCACTGTATTTGCCGGGCAGTCTGTTTATTATCAGTGCATTGGTGTCCATCCGCTGGCAGCAGGGTCGTCGCCATCATTTAACCCAGGCTTTGACGACAAGTCTGAAAACCTTGCGCCCGACCTTCATCGCTCTGATGACTGCCGTACCGATGGTCCGTATTTTTTTGCATTCGGATATTAATCGGCTTGGCCTCAACGCGATGCCCTTGGAGATGGCGCAACTTGCTGCAGAGCAGCTTTCTGCCCACTGGCTATGGGTGGCCCCTTTTATTGGCGCACTAGGGTCCTTTATCGCCGGCTCGGCCACCTTTTCTAATATGATGTTTGCCGAATTCCAGCAAGCAGTGGCATTAGATGCTCAGTTACCACAGAACCTGGTGTTAGCCTTGCAGCTGTTAGGCGCTAATGCGGGCAATATGATCTGTGTCGTCAATGTAGTGGCGGCCGCCAGTGTGGTGAATCTCAATGGCCGTGAGGGACAAATCATCCGATTTACCCTGCCGCCAATGCTGTTCTATTGTCTGGGCGTCGGGGCGATTGCGGTGTTACTGGGTTAGCGATTCCGAGAACAGACTTGGGGAACTAGGTTTCAGCTTCTATAGTGTTCAACAACGGTCTATAAATCGATACATTGCATTAGTTACTGGAGGTATGAGATTGTTTCGTGTCGATGACTTTCCAGAATTAAAACGATACCAGCCAAGTACGGCTAGGAAACTGCTCAATAAGGCTAAGCAAGAAGCTTACGCTGACAAACGATTTTGGATGAAGCTGATCTGGTTAAGCCTTATCGCGATGCTCATCGTCGCTGGTTTCATCTCAGTCGCAGAATATGTGGCGCCTCAAGCTGGACCTTGGTCACATACTATCAGTATTGCCGGAATAATGCTCGCCGCGGGGCTGTTCAACTTGAAGGTGAAGCCTCTGTTCGGCCGCTATGTGACGAGCACTATCCGGGATGAGGAAAAGTAGCGCCCCGGGTCTCTGGCAAGTAAGAAACAGGCCAGTAGGACTGGCATTACGAACAAAAAGACGTCGGTGTCGGTGTCTCTGATCTCCTTTTTCTATCGCTGCGCGAGCGGATTAACACTGAGTAACCTGAATAAAAAAGCCGACGTAAAAGCCGGCTCTGTATGACCACTTATTTTAACTCCGACAGCATCGACAGCGGGTTCTCAAGGTAAGACTTCCACAGATTGGAAAACCGTACCATGGTCGCGCCGTCGATAATGCGGTGATCGCCCGACCAGCTGATATGCATCAGGTTGACGGCCTTGACGTTGTCCTGCTCATCAAAGCGCGGCAGCTTTTGCATCTTACCCAGCGCCACTATGGCCGATTCGGGTTTGTTGATCACCGGCGTGGCCGTGGTGCCGCCCAGCACACCGATATTGGAGATACTGATGGTACCGCCGCGCATATCTTCCTGACTGATGCGCCCTTCTCTGGCACCGTCGATCAAACGCGCGGCTTCCTGGGCCACCTCAAACAGGCTGAGATTCTGCACCCCTTTGATGTTCGGCACTACCAGCCCCATTTTAGAGTCTACCGCCATACCGATGTTATGGTCATCGAAGTAAGTCAGTTCGGTGCAGTCGTCGTTAACCTGGGCATTGACGATGGGGAACTGCTTCAGCGCCAGCGACATGGCCTTGATAAAAAACGGCATAAAGGACAGCTTCACGCCCTGTTTTTCAAACTGCGGCTTAAGCATGGCTCGCGCCTCGATCAGCGCGTCCATCTCAATCTCATCGGAGACTGAGAAATGCGGAATGGTAAACACCGAATCGGCCATCTGCTTAGCCATAACCTTACGTACACCACGAATGGGCTCGGTACGCTTGCCGCCGGTCGCCTTAACCTCAGCTTGAGGCTGCCTGGACTCAGGCTGAACTCGTGTCTGGGACGTTGCGCCCAGCACATCCTTTTTCAGAATACGGCCTTTCTTACCACTGCCTTTGACGGCGGTAAGGTCCACGTCCTGCTCTTTGGCCAGGCGGCGTACCGCAGGACTGGCAACCGGCTTGCCAGAGTGGGTATACATGGGCTCACCCGCGCCACCTTCGGCTTTCTCAGAGGCCTTGCCGGAGGGCTTTATATCGGCTTTGTCGTTGCTTGCTTGCGGTGCCGGAGCAGGCGAAGAGCTTGGCGGATTCGCTTCCCCTTCTTCTCCTTCCATTTCGATGGCAAACAGCGGCTCGTGAACCTTGGCAATATCGCCTTTGTTGTAATAGCGCTTTACCACTTTGCCCGAGTATTTGGCCGGGATCTGTACCATGGCCTTATCGGTCATCACCTCGGCCACGGGCTGATCTTCTTTGACCTCATCACCTTCTTCCACCAACCACTCGGCAATTTCACATTCGACAATGCCCTCGCCGATATCCGGCAAAATAAAGTCTTCTACATGCTTACCGGCAGATGAGGACTGTTCTTGCAGTTTGGACTCAGAGGCGGATTCAGCCGGGCTTTCTGTGGCGGCTTGCTCAGTGCTGGTTTCGCCGTCCACCTCCATAGCAAATAAAGGTTCGTGGACCTTGGCAATATCCCCTTTCTGGTGATAGAGCTTTTTCACGATACCGGCGTGCATGGCAGGGATCTGCACCATGGCCTTGTCGGTCATCACGTCCGCCACAGGCTGATCTTCCTCAACCCGGTCACCTTCTTTCACCAGCCATTCGACCAGTTCGCATTCGACAATACCTTCACCGATATCAGGTAAAATAAAATCTTTCATACGTCCCAATCCTAAAACTGTACCGTGCGTTTAATGCCTTCAAACACCTTGAGGTGGTCGGGCAGATATTCTTTCTCATGCGCCAGCGGGAACGGCGTGTCCAAGCCGCAAACGCGTTCAATGGGCGACTCGAGATTTAAAAAGCAGCGCTTTTGCACGGTTGCGGCAATCTCACTGGCAAAGCCCGACGTGAGCGGCGCTTCCTGAGCGATCAGCAACCGGCCGGTTTTCGCCACTGATTCACACACGGCCTCCACATCCCATGGCAAAATACTGCGAAGATCGATAATTTCACAGGAGATACCGTCTTTTTCGGCCATTTCTGCGGCCTTTTCCATGTAATCCATCTGCTGCCCCCAGGCCAGCAGTGTGATATCGGAACCTTCCTTAACCACATCGGCCTTGCCCAGCGGCAACTCATAATCCTCTTCTGGCACCTCGCCCACTGACGCGCGATAAATGCGCTTCGGTTCTAAAAACAGTACCGGATTATCATCGCGAATCGAGGACAGCAATAATCCCTTAGCCTGGTAAGGGTTGCGCGGTACCACGATCTTCAGGCCCGGAGTGTGAGCAAAATAGGCTTCTGGCGACTGTGAGTGATAATGGCCCCCGGCGATACCGCCGCCATAAGGTGTGCGGATGGTTAAGGTGCCACAACTGAACTGACCACCGGAACGATAGCGCCACTTGGCGGTCTCGTTAACGATCTGGTCAAAAGCCGGAAAGATATAGTCGCCAAACTGAATTTCAGCGACCGGCACCGAACCTTGTGACGCCAGACCATTGGCAAAACCAATAATGCCCTGCTCCGTGAGCGGCGTATTAAAACACCGGGCCCGACCAAATTTCTCTTGCAGATGACTGGTGGCTCGAAATACGCCCCCGAAGTGCCCCACATCTTCACCAAATACCATCACTCGTTCGTCGTCAGTCATGGCGGTGATAAGAGCACTGTTTATTGCTTGCAGTAGATTCATCTTCGCCATCTTTATAGCCTCCCTGACGTATTTGGATAGGCATCGGGATATTTTTTCATATGTGCCTTGAGTTCATCGAGTTGTTCCTGGAGATGCCAGGGTGCTTTGTCATAGACATCGGTAATCAGTTCGTCGATATGACAAACGTCGGTTTTTTCTACCTTCTTCAGCTCGGCTAATACGGTCTGGCGCATTTGCTCGGCGTCCTTCTCGTCCTGCTCTTCATCCAACAATTTCTTGGCCGACAGGTATTTACCCAAGCGCTGGATGGGATCCTTCTGACGCCAGCGCTCTTCTTCGTCTTTAGAACGGTAGCCCGTGGGATCATCCGACGTCGAGTGGGCGGCCAGACGATAGCTCATAGCCTCGATCAACACAGGGGCGTTTTCTTCCAACGCAATCTCACGAGCCTTCTTGGTGGCAGCGTAAACGGCAAAGGCGTCATTTCCGTCTACTCGAATGGTCTTCACGCCATAACCTAAGCCCCGAGAAGCAATACCATCACCGGCAAACTGCTCGTCGGCCGGGGTGGAAATGGCATAACCATTATTACGACAAAAGAAAATGCACGGACAATTCAATACGGCGGCCATGTTCAGACCCGCATGGAAATCCCCTTCCGATGCGGCGCCTTCACCGAAATAACAAATGGTGATCTTGCCTTCCTTTTGCATTTTCTGTCCGTACGCGTACCCGGCAGCCTGAGGGATCTGAGTGCCCAGCGGCGAGGAGATGGTCATAAAGGCATGCTCTTTGCTGCCGTAGTGGATAGGCATCTGACGGCCTTTATTGGGATCTTTTTCGTTGCTGAACATCTGGTTCATAAAGGCTTCGGTGGTATAACCCCGGTACGCCAAAGCCCCCTGCTCCCGGTACTGGGAGAAGATCATATCCTTGTTGTCCAGCGCGGCAGCACTCGCTACCGAGGCAGCCTCTTCACCGGTAGAAGCCAGATAAAAGCTGATACGGCCCTGACGTTGGGCGGCGATCATACGCTCATCCAATATGCGGATATAGCGCATGGTCTTGTAGATCTTCACCAGAGTATCGTCATCGACATCCGGTTTTTTGGCGCCTTTAACTAAGGTTCCATCGGCATTGAGCAACTGCAGCATGGGAATATCCACGGTGCCTTTTTCAATGATGCTCACCTTATGGCTGGACTTAATATCGGCCAGATGATTTCTGTCTTTCATAGGGTCAACCTTATTATTGTGATGGCAGCACGCTCACCGCCTAATCTCACTGTTTTGCTGTCCAGTATAGTAGTTAAGATATCCCCGAAAGGTGTTGCTTTTTATCGGAAGTGTTTGCCAAGCGCTAGGATAGAACTTTTGCTTTAAGGGTATTATTTAGGATAAAACTTGGCGTATTTAACAAAATCCATACACCGGATACACATTCGACGAACATTGGCCGTTTCCCAGTGAATAAACCGGATGTCACCTGGGTCCGTATTGGTTAAGCTGATACCGAAAATAACGTCAAAGGAGTTTGTTGTGAGGTCAGTCAGGTTGTATTCGTTATCATTATTGATCTCGATATTGGTAGCTTTGGGGCCGTATTCTGCCCACGGCAAGTCTGGCGATAATCCGTTGCAGCGGGACTTACCGTATATCGTGGAGCTGAAGACATCGACGTTTTCACCGCTAAGCCATGAAAAGGCGGCGAGCCAGGATAATCAACACCTTAAGCGACAGCAGCTGGCGTTTATCCAATCGGCCGGTTTGCATCTGGGTCAATCTGTTAAAGCGCTATACCACTACCGCCATGCCCTGAACGGAGTGGTATTAGATATCAGCCCGTCTCAGGCCCAGGCTCTGAAAGACCACCCGGAGATCGCACACATTGAGCGCTCTCGCATTGAGCCTTTGATGACCGATTCAGGCCCGGACTGGATAGGTGCCGACCAGGTCTGGAGTGGCACAGACTCTCAAATGCCCTATCAGGGAGAAGGTACCATTATCGGCATTCTTGATACCGGCGTGAATACGGATCATCCTTCCTTCGCCACCGAGAGCGGTGACGGTTACGTCCATCAGAACCCCAAAAGCGGTTATCTGGGCGACTGTCTGGACAATCCCAACCTGTGTAATGACAAGTTGATCGGTGTATACAGTTACGACGATATCACCGGTGAATACGCCAACTTATCTCCCGGCACTCCTGAAAATGGTGAGGATCATAATGGCCACGGTTCCCATGTCGCCGCCATTGCCGCCGGTAACGTCCAGCGAGACGTGCCGATTTATGACGCCGCCGGCGATCCAAATCCCGACATGACCTTTGCCCGGATCTCCGGGGTAGCGCCGAGAGCCAACATTATCAGCTATCAAGTCTGCCAGGCGGGTGACCCCGGCGATAGCATTAACTTCGATGGTTGCCCTACTCATTTGGTGATTAAGGCTGTGGATCAGGCTATTGCCGATGGTGTGGATGTGATCAACCATTCTATTGGTGCGGCCACACAGTCTCCCTGGTCTGGCAGTAAAGGCAAAGCGTTTTTAAAAGCGCAAAATGCCGGAATTGTGGTGGTGCACTCAGCCGGTAATGAGGGGCCTGCTTCACAAACCGCCAGTTCGGATGCTTCGGCGCCTTGGGTTATTTCAGTGGCCGCCTTTACCCATGATCGCGCTGTGGCCGATAAGACCATTGGTAGCTTTTCCGGTGGGCTGGTCGCTCCCCCCACACTTACCGGACGTGCTCTTACCGAAGGCATTACCGCAGCGGTTGTGTATGCGGGAGACTTTAACAACCCGAACTCCAGTGACGACCCGGCCCAGTGTCTGGAGCCTTTCCCTAGCGATACCTTTAATGGCGAAATTGTTGTCTGTGATCGTGGACAAATCGCTCGCGTGGACAAGGCCAAAAACGTTAAAGCTGGTGGTGCCGGAGGCTTTGTGCTGGCAAATGTCAGCGACAATAATTTGGTTGCCGATGCTCACGTGCTCCCCGCCATCCATATAAATCGTGCCGATGGCGATGCATTAAAAAACTGGCTTGCCAGCGGCAGCGACCATCAGGCCACCATTTCGGCGGCAGAGTTCGTCAGCGAGCCTGCGTTGGCCAACCAAGCCGCCGATTTCAGTTCACGCGGGCCTAATAATCTGTTGCCCGATGTACTGGCTCCGACTCTGGCCGCACCTGGTGTCAACATCTGGTCGGCTTATGCCGATAACCAGCCGAGCGGATTTAAGGATGACCCCGACCCCAGTGACTATGCCTTTATTGACGGCACCTCTATGGCCGCCCCTCACGTGGCAGGAGCAGCGGCCTTGCTGGCTGGCCTGCATCCGCAATGGTCGCCAGCTCAAATTCAATCGGCATTAGTATTAACCGCCGATGATAATACTGTAAGAGAAGATGGCACCACCCCCTCAACTCCTTTTGATATGGGCGCTGGAATGGTGAATCTGGCGGCCGCTGCCAATGTCGGGTTGGTTTTGAATATCACCGATGAGGAATTTGAACTTGCCGATCCGGCGCGGGGCGGTGATCCCAAAGCACTCAACCTTGCCAGCTTAACCGACAGTGATTGTGTCACCCAATGCCAATGGCAGCGTACCTTGACGGCCACGAGCGATCAGAGTTGGGCCGTCACCACACAAAGCGCCGATTCTGATTTGAGCCTGAGTGTGGATCAGGCAAATTTCGCACTCAGTGCCGACGAGAGCCAAACTCTCACCGTTAATGCTGATATCGGTAGCGGTCAGGCCAATCATTGGTATTTTGGCAAGGTCATCCTCAGCAGTGCGGAGCAAACGCTGGTGATGCCAGTGAGCGTTAAGAAAAGCACCGGCAATCTTCCTCAGTCTGTTTCTTTTATCAGTCACAGAGACACGGACACTCGCATTCTGACTGATCTGAAAACCGCAGCCGCCGACTCATTGACCTTTACCTCATACGGTCTGGTGTTCCCTCAGTCGATCCAGGGGGATATCAGTCAGGACAGTAATAACAGCTCCGCCTTCGACCAACTTGACGATGGTGTTGACCAGCGCCTAGTCAGCCTTGGTGATGACGCCCAACGGCTGGTGGCAGTAATCACCGAAAGTAGCGCACCGGATCTTGACCTTTTCGTGGGTCGGGATGATAACGGTGATGGCTTAGCTCAGGAATCAGAGTTGCTGGCTTCCAGCACTTCTGCCGATGCTTCAGAGCGAGTCGATCTGCTTCAGCCTGAACCGGGAGACTATTGGATTCTGGTACAAAACTGGCAGTCGTCAGACGCCAACCAGGATAGCTTCAACCTCGATTACGCCATCGTCGGTGAGAGCAGCGACGCGAGCCTGAACGTCTCAGCTTCAAAGAACCAGTTTGCCCGTTTAGAACCCTGGTCGTTGAGGCTAAATTGGCAGCTTAATGACGCCACTCAAGGGGACGCTTTCTATGGCCTTGTTCAACTTGGTTCGTCGCCAGACTCTCCGAATGATATGGGGGCTATCGCTGTGGATATAGTTCGCGGCGAAAATGATGTCTCTCTGACCGCCGAGGCAGACAGAGTCCGGCCGGGAGCAACGGTGAATGCCGCAGCACGCATTTTGCCTAACCGTACCAACGAGACCCGAGCTTATCAGATACAGCTAACACTGCCTTCGGCGTTCTCGGCAAACAGCGCTGACAGCGGCAGCATCGATGGTCAGCAGATACAATGGCAGACGGAGCGGCCTGCCAACAGCATGGCTCAGCAATTTCCCTTCACCATAACCGTGCTAAACGACGCCCCGGCCGGCCCAATCGAGCTACTGTTAGAGTCTCAGCTAACCACACCAGCCTCCTCCCACGAACAGCTTGAGGTGGAGCTCCCCGTGCAGGTGGAGGGCGCTCCACAGGTCGCCATCAGCGGTAATACCAGCGTGAGCAGCGGTGCAAGCGTCAGTCTCACGGCCGAGGTTACCGAACCGAACGATGATCCGGTGGATATTCAATGGCAGCAGTCTGGAGGGCCATCAGTGGCTCTGTCTGGATCAAACTCAGCGCGGTTAAGCTTCACCGCCCCCGATGTCAGCAGCCGTGTCAGTATATCACTGCAAGTCAGTGTGAGTGATGACAGAGGTAACCAGACGACTGAAATGGTGACAGTAACCGTAGCTCCGGCTCAAAGCAGTGGCGGCGGAGACGGCGGAGGCGGCAGTCTTGCATGGCTGTGTGTGCTGCTGATTTCCGCGCTCTTCATTAAGAGCAGTCCGACAATCAGGGCTGTGTGAGATTCAGGCAGCAACAAAAAAGCCCGGTTTGGCTAACCGGGCTTTTTTTAGACCTTGTTCGGCGCTTACAGCGACACGCCTAAACGTTTGGAAACCTCTTCGTAGGCCTCTATAACTCCTCCAAGCCCCTGGCGGAAGCGATCCTTATCCAGCTTGTCGCGAGTCGCTTTGTCCCATAAGCGGCATCCGTCCGGGGTGATCTCATCACCCAGAGTAATCTCGCCGTTAAACAAACCAAACTCGAGTTTGTAATCCACCAGAATCAGCCCAGCGTCATCAAACAGCTGCTTAAGCACATCATTAACCTTGAAGGTCAGCGCTTTCATCTGTTCGATCTGCGCTTCGGTGGCCCAGCCAAATGAACGAATGTGATACTCATTGATCATGGGATCATGCAACGCGTCGTTCTTGAGGAAGAACTCGAATGTTGGCGGTGTCAGGTCAGTACCTTCTTCCACGCCCAGACGACGACACAATGAACCGGCCGCAACGTTTCTTACCACACACTCGATGGGAAACATGTCTAGCTTCTTCACCAGGGACTCGGTGTCCGACAGTAACTGTTCTACCTGAGTCGGAATACCGGCCTGTTCCAACTTGGACATAATGAAATGATTAAACTTATTATTAATCATCCCTTTGCGATCCAGCTGTTCGATTTTTTCACCATCGAAGGCGGAGGTGTCGTTGCGGAACTCCAGCACCAGCCTGTCAGTATCCTCTGTGGTATATACTGTTTTGGCTTTGCCTCGATAAAGTTCTTGCCGTTTTTCCATCGAATTGGTCTCTTTCGGTATTAAAGGTCTAAGTCATCTTGGGCCATAACGTCGGCAAAGGCCGGATAAATGGCGTCAAGAGTCTGTTTATCCAGTGGTTCACTGGCGTCGTTCATCAGGGTAATCATCACACTATCCTGATCCTGGTTCAGCTTAAATCGGTAAGCCTGCTTTTGCAGAGGCATTCGCTGTTCATCACCACCAAACAGGCTATCCCACCAGCCGTCATCGCCACCGTTATAATCGGTGAACAGCAAGCCCACTGACTTATCCAGGTCTTTGACGACAAAACCCAGCTTGCGCAGTACTAACTGCATCCGGGTCCAGGCAATATCATAGTCTGCCTTTATCACAAACGCTGGCTCACCTTGCTGGTTCTGGCCTTGTTCTAATGACAGTCCCTGCTGGGCCTGACGGAATTGCTTAATCTGCGCAATCTGACGCTGCTGCGCGAAGCTGTGTAAAACTCTGTTGAGTTCTTCCACTTCCAAACGCTGTTGCGAGGCGGCCGCCAGCTTATCCTGACCTTGTCCATCAACTTGATAGTCATTCAGTGACAAGCTCAACTCGCCCGAGCGACCATGAGGCTTCATATCCAACTGAAACTCAAGCTTAGCTCGCTGCAATGCTTGTTCCTGCTCTTCACTAAAGTCGAACAAACTGACGTCATCACCTTCAATGGTTTGATCTAACATCATCCACTCTGTTAACAGGCGGCCTTGGTCGCGGTCAAACTCAGCCACCTGAATGCGATTCTCTTCCAGGTAGTGGATCACTGCGTTCCAGATGCTCTGAGACAGTGTGGTATCGTCGTCCACCTGTTCGAAGTAAACCCGGGCGCTACTGTCTCCTTCTACCACTCTTGAGCCTGTGACTAATGGCATTACCAGCGCCGGAGAGTCGACTCTTAGTGCCTTACCAACAGGTTTACCCTGTGTCTCCACATGAGATGGCAATGCATACTGGTTGTCCATTTTAGGTGCGACTAAATCTGGAGGGGTTTGAAGCGTGCCAGAGCCTTGCTGCTGCTCGACATACTGAAAGTTTCCGTTGGCGGTGCGACGTTCTTCCACTGAAGAACAGCCGCTAACCACAGCGGCAACGGCCAGCACTAAGGCTGAATGACGGATCATGAATACTCCTTAAATAAGTCCGGACTGCTGCATGGCCTTTTCGAGTCGTTCCTGGCTGTTTAGTTCCGGCTCAACCAACGGCAACCTAAGCGTTGCCGACGCAATACGTTGCATCTTAAACAAAGCCCACTTGGGCATCACTGGATTGGGCTCGATAAACAGCAGCTCATGTAAATCGGCGATGGATTCGTTCAATTGCTCAGCTTCAGCCAGTTTGCCCTGGCCACACAACTGACAAAGACGCGCCATTTCGGCGGGAACGATATTCGCGGTCACTGAGATCACCCCGTGACCACCTTGTTTTAAAAACTCGTAGGCGGTGGGATCTTCGCCGCTCAGCAGCACAAAGTCCTCTGGAACCTTTGGCTTAAGCGATGCCAGCCGGGACAGGTCTCCGGTCGCATCCTTCAGGCCAACAATATTCGGATGTTGAGCCAACTCTTCCACAACCCAGTCGGCCATGTCAGCTACCGTCCGGCCTGGTACATTATACAATATGGTCGGTAAGTCCGTTGCTTCAGCGACGGCCTGAAAATGAGCTAGAATGCCACTTTGCTGCGGCTTATTATAGTAAGGCACCACGGTCAGTTGGCCATCGACACCCACTTCCGCCGCTCTTTGGCTGAGCTCGACCGCTTCAGCCGTGGCGTTTGCGCCTGTGCCCGCGATGATCGGAATCCGCCCCTTGGCGAACTCAACCGTTCTTTTGATCACTTCAATATGCTCATCGGTGGGTAGTGTGGCGGATTCGCCGGTGGTTCCGACTGCCACAATGCCCTGAGTACCATTATCAATATGGAATTCGACGAGTTCTTCTAATGCGTTGTAATCGACATTGCCACTGGTGTCCATTGGAGTCACCAGCGCAACAATACTACCTTCGAACATGTTGCCCCCGTTATTTGAGCGCCTAATGGTAATAACCAAGCCTTATAAAAACAAGCGAGTCGTAGCGAAAAAACGCATTTGTGGTAAACTTGCGCGCCCTCGATGTCAAACAGACCTCAATGCCCTATGAAGCAACAGTTAATCGTGACCATTTTGGGTACCGACAGCCTGGGAATTCTCAGTACGTTGGCTGCGGAAGTGGGAGCCTGTCAGTGCAATATTCTGGACAGTCGTCAGGCCATCTACGGCCAGGATTTCTCACTGACGATGATTCTGGAAGGCAGTCAGTCGGCCATCACCAAGGCAGAATTAGTATTGCCTCAGGTCTGCCAGCGCCATGATCTATTGTCCATGATGAAACGTACTTCGCAGCATTGTAAACAAAGCCTGGTGCGCTTGGCAGATGTGGAGTTTGATGGTCGTGATGCGGTGGGCGTACTGGAGGAAATTACCCGGTTCTTTGCTGACTTTGCCATCACCATTACCGCTTTTCGCCAACAGACGGACAAAGAGCCATCCAGCAACACCGCCCAAATGCACTGTACCATGGTGGTCAGTATGCCTAAGGACACGGATATCGAAGCGGTCAACCAGGCTTTCACTAATAAGCTCAAAGATTTACAGTTAACCGGAACACTCACTGAAAAACATTGAGGAACCTATGAAAACACTTGAAGCGGGCCAAGCCGCCCCGAGTTTTACTCTCCCCAATCAAGATGGCGCAGACGTTAGCCTGAATGACTTCAAAGGCAAGAAGGTACTGGTGTACTTTTACCCTAAAGCCATGACCCCTGGTTGCACCGTTCAGGCACAGAACCTGCGTGACAGTAAAAAGGATCTGGACAAGCATAATGTCGAAGTACTGGGGATCAGTATCGATCCGGTCAAACGACTCCCTAAGTTTATTGAGAAGGAAAACCTCAACTTTACCCTGCTCTCTGACGAAGACCATCAGGTAGCCGAGCAGTTTGGTGTCTGGGGTTTAAAGAAGTTTATGGGCAAGGAATACGATGGCCTGCATCGGATCAGCTTCCTGATCGACGAACAAGGCAACATTGAGAAGGTATTCAACAAGTTTAAGACCAAAGACCACCATGAAGTGGTCCTCAATTACCTTAACAGCGACAGTTAACCGTCACCATGGACCTGCGACTACTGAGTCGCAGGTACTTCCGACTCAGACCAGGCATTGAACACCGCCTTCACCAGGGTCGCCAGAGGGATAGCGAAAAACACCCCCCAAAAACCCCACAGCCCGCCGAAAAACAATACCGCAATGATGATGTAAACCGGATGCAGGCTGACCGCCTCGGAAAACAGTAAAGGCACCAGTAAATTCCCATCCAGAGCCTGAATAATACCATACGCTACCATCAGGTAGCCGAATTCAGGCGACAAGCCCCATTGAAAGAGCCCTACGACCGCTACCGGCAGGGTCACCATCGCCGCACCGATATAAGGAATTAACACCGAAAAGCCCACTAATACCCCCAATAACAAGGCATATCTCAGTTCCATAAGGCTAAAGGTTATCGCCGATACAGCACCGACAATTAAGATCTCCACTACCTTGCCGCGTATATAATTGACGATTTGCAGGTTCATTTCCCTCCCTACCTGATTCACCAGGCGCCGCTCTTTGGGCACAACGCGCGACAGGTTCCCCATTAGCTCCCGTTTATCTTTAAGCATAAAAAGCACCATCAGGGGGACCAGAATCAGATAAACCAGAAGCGCCACCAAATCCACCAGAGAACTGACCGAAGCGCTGAGAATATCTTCACCCAAACCAACCACCTTAGCGTTCGCATCCGTCAACAATCGTTCAATATCCATCGGTGCCACGAATCCGGGGTAACGTTCCGGCAGCGTCAGTAACCAGTCCTGAGTGTGGGCCCAAATTTCAGGCAGTTCGGTAAGTAGGTTCATACTTTGTCGCCAAATTACCGGCACCAATCCAACTGCGGCCAGAATAATCAGCGTTAAAAAAACTAAGATGACCAGACTCGTGGCCCAGGTCCGGCCCAACCCTATCCGCTCCAGCCGGGCCACAGGCCACTCCAGTAAGTAAGCCACTACGATGGCAATTAGCATCGGTGCCATCATATCGCCCCAGAAAATCAGCAGCCCGAAGGCTACGACTAAGATCAGTAGCAGTGCCGCCGCATCCGGATCGGAAAATTTACGCTTGTACCAGCCGTTAAACATATCAAGCATGGTGAGAGTCCCAGTAAAAGCTTAATTCAATATCATGTTCGTTGATTCTGTGGCCTTGCCATTGGCAGCCACGGAGTGTCAGCCAATGTTTGGCATCCGCCGCACTATCCACTTTCATCCGAACCCGGCAGTGCTCGTCGGTTATATTACGAAGGGCGCGCTTAAGCTCCAACAGGGATTGTGGGCAACGCCACTCCGTTAAGTCGATATGATGTACAGTATCTGTCATACAAGGCCGCTATTTCTCTGACGTCGAGATGGCGTGTTCCAATGTGCACTATTCTAAGAACAAGCGCACTGGTATAACAGTCTTTTTTCAATGAGCCGACTGCGCTATTCTGCCTACAAGGCTTTCGCCCATGGGCTCAAATCCAAGTGCTCACAGAAACGTAGGAACTTCCAGAGTAATTTCATCTCCAACCCTGTCGAAGTAAAGGGTTAAACCAAGGATTCTAGTATTACCATGCAGCGCTTTGTCAGTTTTATTTCGGCCGCCATATTAAGTTTCGGTCTCGCCGCTCAGCAGCTAAATCTAAATGATCGCAACACTCTGCCGGAGATCGGTGTTGTGGCCGCCAATGCCATCAGCATCGATAAAGAGCGCTTAGTGGGAGACGCGATCATGCGCCAGATGCGCGGTCAGGCTCCGGTGGTCGGAGATCCGCTACTGAATGAATACATTCAGGACTTGGGAAATCGACTGGTAGCGCAAGCAGATAACACCAAGTTCCCGTTCAATTTCTTTTTAGTCAATAACCCGGAGATCAACGCATTCGCCTTTTATGGTGGTTATATCGGCGTTCACACGGGGCTTATCTATCAGGCAAGCACCGAGAGCGAGCTAGCGTCTGTGCTAGCGCACGAAGTGGCTCACGTTACTCAGCGTCATATCGCCCGGCGCATGGAGTCAGCTCAACGTTCGGGACCACTGCAAATTGCCTCTATGTTGGGTGGAATACTGCTGGCCATGGCCGATCCCGAAGCGGGTATGGCGGCCATCTCCGCGAGCTCTGCTGCAGGCCAGCAAGCCAGTATTAACTACACCAGAGATAACGAAAAAGAAGCTGACCGTATCGGTCTGAGGATCCTGTATCAGGCAGGTTTTGACCCGACGGCCGCGGCCAGCTTTTTCGACAGGCTGGTGGAAAAATATCGCCATAAATCGAAGCCCCCAGCGTTTTTACTGACCCACCCGCTGCCAGAGAGTCGTGTCGCCGACGCCAGGGCCCGGGCCGGCGCCTACAACTCTCAGGAGCGGGGCTCCAGCCTCGCCTTTTTCCTCGCTAAAGCCCGTATCCAGGCGCTTTATATGTTCGATGCCGATAAGAACCAGAGTTATTTCCGCCGGCAATTGGATCAGGCGCATCCGGGCTTGCAGTTGGCAGCCCGGTACGGCTTAGCATTGAGCTTAATGCGTGCAGAACAGCCAAAGCAGGCTCAAGCCCAGTTAACGCCGCTTATGGATGCGCATCCAGATAATCTGTTTTTCCTTGATGCCATGACCGACATCCTATTGGATCAGCAAAACTACGATCAGGCAATGAAAATGCTGGCACCACACCTGGCTAATAAGCCCCGTAATCAGGTGTTGGCACTGAATTACGCTAATGCCGCCATAAATGCAGGTCAGTATAAAGATGCCATTCGGCTGCTGAAAGATTACCTGATGATCAACGAAGACCATATGCTGTCCTATCAACTGTTGGTTGAAGCCTATGGTCAGAGTGATCAGGCCCTTGAACGCCATCAAAGTCAGGCAGAAATATACGCGCTGGTAGCCGCCTACCCGCGCGCCATTGATGAGTTACAAAGCGCCTATAACTACACCGGCGACAGCCACCTTGCCAAACAGCGTATCCGGGCACGAATCGAGCAGTTCCGGGAAGCGAAAAACCGCCTAGAGCGCCTCTAGTTTTTTTAGAGTCCGAGTCAGAGATTCGGCGCTTTGTTCACCCAGCAACTGCTTAACCACTTCACCCTGTGGATTAATGATGTATGTGGTTGGCAGGCTAATGGGCCACTCCATCGGTAATTTGGGGTGGGGAGTGGTCAGGATAACAGGAAAGCGAATCTGGTATTTTTTAACCATCTCCTGCAAGGGGCCGGGCGGGATACCGTCAAAGTTGACCCCAAACAAGTGCACCGGCTTACCAGTCATTTGTTGTGAAAACCGGTTAAGCTCGGGAAATTCTTTCAAACAGGGAGCGCACCACTCGGCAAAGAAGTTCACTACAACCCACTGCCCCTCCAGCTCTCGCCACTGGTAACTCTCACCCTTAAGTGTCTTAAAGTCCGGGGCAAACTGGTTAAAACTGAATACACCGGCTACGATGGCCAGAATCGCTACCACCGGTATTATGACTTTTTGACGCAAAGCTCTGTCCTCATTGCTCGGTCTTGTTAGAATAACCGCAAGATTAACTAAAAACGGCAATGGAAACTATGAGTCAGGTACAAATCCTTCATAATCCGAGATGTTCAAAGAGCCGACAAACTCTGCAACTACTAAAAGACAAAGGCGTCGAGCCAGAGATTGTCGAATATCTGAAAACCCCTCTAGACCGGCAGGCTCTGGCGACGCTTCAGCAACAGCTCGGACTGGACGATGCACGCCAAATGATGCGCACTAAGGAAGCAGAATACAAGGCTCATAACCTAGGCGACACCAGCCTGACGAACGAGCAGTTATTGGCCGCGATCGCCGATACACCGAAGCTACTAGAGCGCCCCATAGTGATTAATCAGGATAAGGCGCGTATTGGCCGACCACCAGAAAACGTTCTGGATGTTTTGTAAAGCGAGTCTCAAATGAACCAAGCTTATGCTTTGGTGCTCTATTACAGCACCCATGGCGCTACGCGTAACCTGGCCGACAAGTTAGCTCAGGGCATTGAACAAGGTGGCCTGGAGGCCAGAGTGCGCACTGTGTCAGCGGTTCGCACTTTGGACCAGCCCGGGCAACAAACCCAGCCAGACACTGGAGCGCCCTATGTAACCCGTGAGGATCTGGTTAACTGCTCGGCACTGGCCATGGGCAGCCCGGTCCGCTTTGGCAATATGGCAGCGGCCCTAAAATACTTCTGGGACTCCACGTCTAATGAATGGTTGGCCGGGGAACTGGTGGGCAAACCAGCCTGCGTATTCACTTCAGGCGCCAGTTTACATGGTGGTCAGGAGTCCACCTTGCTAACCATGTTATTGCCATTACTTCATCACGGCATGTTGGTGCTCGGTACACCTTTTACCGAACCCGAACTCAACCGCACCCAGCAAGGCGGTACCCCCTATGGCCCCAGCCATGTGGCCGGTATCGACAATAACGTTCGACTGAGCGATAGCGAACAGCGCCTGGCACTGGCTCAAGGCCAGCGTTTGGCAAACATCGCCAAAACTCTTATCTAGGAAATTTTATGGCTCCCCATACCCGATTTTTGCGCTTTTTGGCCTTGATCAGCTACTCCGCCCTGCTGATTTGGGTGGTGTTATGGCATTTTGTACTCGCCCCCAGTGAGATGTATTCGCCGCTGTTTCTGGTGCTGATGTGGGTTCTGCCGGGTCTGTTGCCGTTGAAGGGCATCATTCAGGGCAAGCCCTATACCCATGCATGGGCGAACTTTATTCTGATGATTTACATTCTGCATGGCTTCACTTCCGTGTACGCGGTGAGCGAGCAATGGCATTATGCCACGGTAGAAATCCTGCTTAGTCTATCGGCGTTTATCGGCTGCACCTATTACGCCCGGTATCGGGGTCGGGAGTTAGGAATCGGACTGAAAAAACGAAAAAGCTAAAGGTTCAGCGCTTTTTTTACAAAGGGGATGGTGAGCCGGTGTTGAGCTTTAAGGCTTAACGCATCCAGGCGGTCTAATAGCCCCACCAGTACCGTCATATCACGCTGACAGTGGTTCATCAGAAAGCGGGCCACTTCCTGGGGCATAGTCATCCCTCGCCGGTGGGCCCGTACCTGTAAGGCATTAATGCGCTGCTCATCATCCAGCGGCTGGATATGATAGCTGACGCCCCAGCTCAACCTGGATTGTAAATCCGGCAATTCCAGTGGCAACTGCTTCGGACCCGAGTCGGCGGCAACCAACAACCGACACTGCTGCTCTCGTGCACGGTTGATAAAATCAAATACAGCCTGCTGCCACTCCAGGTGTCCACCTATGCATTGAATGTCGTCCAGACACACGAGGTCCATCTGCTCTAACCCCTGTAGCATGGCCGGGGCCAGATCTGCCATTTGGTTGAAGCTAATATAGGTGCAGGTCAGGTTGGCATCGGCCGCCTGATTACAGGCACTGAACAGCAGGTGGCTCTTCCCCGCCCCCGTTTGACCGCTCAAATAGGTCAGAAAAGGCTTCGGCTGAGCCGCGGTAACCCAGGCAGTCAAATGGGCCAATACATGCGCATTGCTACCTGGAATGAAACTGTCGTAGACCTCATCATCAGGCAACTGAACGGGTAAGAAAAGTTGCTCAGTCATTGTTGACCCAAATAAAGCGGTTATCGGTCACCGGCTGACCGAAGTTGTCCCGTTGGCGTTGAATTTTTGGCTCCAGAGATAACGATTGCAGCAAATCCTGCTCACTGCCGAGCAGACCGACTTCATAGGACGCCTGAGCGCCCTGAATGTGTTTAAGACTAACGTTGGACACAACAGCCAGACTCGACAGCACTCGTGAGATACCTACAAAACTGTCCAGGCTGGTCACATTGTCAAAGGTCATCAGCAGTGACTCGCTTTGGCCGTTAACCTGACCGGTGGCGTACTGTTCGGCCAATTGATTGGCCAAGGCGTTCACCAGCCTCCGGGCCAATGCATCAGGGTTTGATGCCAGCAGGTAGCCTTGAAAGAATTGCTCTTCCAGCACCATATCCCAGTCGGCTCGCCATTGCTCTGACTCACTGTTCTCAGCGTCACTCACTTCAGGATACATACGAGCACTGAAAACCACCTGAGGCTGATAGCGTTCGCTACTTTGCTGAATATGCTCTATAAATCGCCCCCACACATCCAGCGCACTGACTCTGTTCACATCGGTCAGATCCATCAGCGGTAAACGCAGCACAATGCCCCTTCGACGAGCCTGCTCTTTAAACTCTCTGACTAAACCGGCGTGATGGTACTCCGAAACCAAACCTCTTTCGCCATCAACCGGGTCCAGAGCCAGCCATAGCAGACTCTCCGGCCTGCGCTGCCCCCAGATGGGAAAACCGGCCCCCCGGATCAGTTGATTCACCTTAGCCTGGTCAAACCTGGCTAAGTAGAACAATTGTTGCTGTTGTTGCTCAAAGCGATACTGACTCAGAAGCTCATCGGCATTTCGGAGCTGACGACGGGTATCAGGATGACTCAGGATATCTTCCTTGCCACGGACTTTGACTAACACCTGTGCCAAGGCTTCCCCCATGGCTTTGCTCTGCGCAGAAGCAGACTGGTTATCAATGGCAACGCGGCCTTGATAGAGATCGCTTACCACCGCTCCATAGGTAGGACCACTCAGCACCATCAGCAGAATCACAGCCAGTCGCAGCATGTTAGACGCTCACAATATTCCTGTTCGATGAGGCTATTGTCATGGAATTGCTGAAAAATTTCATCCTTTGTTTTATCGGGTTACCCATTATCAACCTTTGCTGGTAGAATTCGCCCAGTTTTCAATTGCACCAGAGAGTTGAGGTGAGCCGTGAGTAAGTCCCAGTCGTTAAGCTATAAGGATGCCGGGGTCGATATTGATGCTGGTAACCAATTGGTGGAGCGCATCAAAACTGTTACAAAGAAGACCCAGCGCCCCGAAGTCAAAGGTGGCCTTGGCGGTTTTGGCGCCCTGTGTGCCTTGCCTGAAAAATACCGTCAGCCTTTGCTGGTCTCTGGTACCGATGGTGTTGGTACCAAGCTGCGTCTGGCCATGGACCATGGACAGCATCAGGGAGTAGGTATTGATCTGGTCGCCATGTGCGTCAACGATTTAATCGTTCAGGGTGCCGAGCCACTGTTTTTCCTGGACTATTATGCCACCGGTAAGCTTAATGTAGACACCGCTGCCGACGTGGTCACCGGTATTGGTGAAGGTTGTCAGCAGTCCGGTTGCGCTCTGATTGGCGGCGAAACGGCTGAGATGCCCGGCATGTATCATGGTGATGATTATGATATCGCCGGTTTCTGCGTTGGCGTGGTTGAGGCTGATGAAGTTATCGATGGCAGTAAAGTCGCACCAGGCGATAAGCTGATCGCACTTGGTAGCTCAGGTCCGCATTCCAACGGTTACTCACTGATCCGCAAAATTCTTGAAGTGTCTGGTGAAGATCCCAAGCAGGACTTTAATGGCAAAGCCATCATTGACCATCTTTTAGCGCCTACCCGCATCTATGTAAAATCGACTCTGAAACTGATTGAGACATTACCAGTGCATGCCATCTCTCATATTACCGGTGGCGGCTTCTGGGAAAACATCCCCAGAGTACTTCCGGATAATGCCAAAGCGGTTATCGACGGCAGCTCCTGGGAGTGGCCAGCGATTTTTAATTGGTTACAGCAAAAAGGCAATGTCACCACCCATGAAATGTACCGTACCTTTAACTGTGGTGTGGGACTGATCGCAGCAGTGCCAGCTGAGCAGGCCGAACAAGCTGTGGCTTTGCTCAACGAACAAGGCGAGAACGCCTGGATTATCGGCAGCATTGAACAGGCCGATGGTGAACAACAGGTTGAGATTCGTTGATAATGAAGTCCATTGTTGTACTGATTTCTGGCAGCGGCACCAACCTGCAAGCCATCTTAGACGCCTGTGAACGCGGTGATATCAATGGTCGGGTGAGTGCCGTTATCTCAAATAAGGCTGATGCCTATGGCCTCAAACGAGCCGAATTGTCAGGCGTAAAAGCCGTGGTTTTGAGTCATAAGAGCTATGCATCCCGCGAAGACTATGATCGGGCTTTGCAACAGGAAATCGATCAGCACCAACCGGATCTGGTGGTACTGGCGGGCTTTATGCGTATCCTCAGTGACGAATTTGTGCAGCATTACACTGGGCGAATGCTGAATATTCATCCGTCCCTACTGCCTAAGTACAAAGGACTCAATACACACCAACGGGCCCTGGATGCGGGTGATACCGAACACGGGGTGACCGTACATTTTGTAACCCCGGAACTGGATGGCGGCCCCACCGTAATACAGTCCAAGGTGCCGGTCTTCAGCGGTGACACCGCCGAAGAGCTGAGCGAGCGGGTGCGTCACCAAGAGTTGAGCCTGTACCCATTAGTGGTAAAGTGGTTCTGTGAGGATCGGCTGGAGTTAGACGGTGATACAGTACTTCTCGACAGACAACCTCTGCCTACTCAGGGTTATGCGAACGATTAAAGCCTTACTGGCAGTAACCAGCCTAATGGTCGGTACTGCCTTGGCCCAGGCTGATACTCGACCTTCTTTCCAGTTACAGCCTTATCACGCCCAGTATGTGGCTTCCCGCTCTGGTATGGAGCTGGGTGAAGCAAATCAGCGCCTCACTGCGCTGGGTCGCCATCAATACGAATTATTTTACCGGTCTCACGCCCAACTGCTGTTTTTATCCGATACCCGTACCGAACGCAGCTTATTCCGCTACCGACCAGAGAGCGGGCGGATTATCCCCTACAAATACTACTATGAGCGCGAAGGCACGGGTGACGATGAGAAGCTAAGTCTGGAATTTTTCCCAGAAAAACAACGAGTTGAATCTAGCAAAGGGAATACGATTTCCTGGCAACCAGAGGACTTACTCGACAACCAGCTTTATCAGCTCAAGGTCCGTCAGGGACTGGCTGAGGGGAAAACTGACTTTCGTTTTGACAGCATCGATGAGGACGGTCAGACCGAGAGCCAGCACTTTCGGGTGGTTACCCGGGAAGATCTTCAACTTCCCTACGGAAAACTGCCAACCATAAAGCTAGAGAAGGTACGCGAAAGCAGTCGTCGTCAGACCTTTATCTGGTTTGCGCCCCAACTTAACTACACGATGGTGCGTCTGCGTCAGTTTAAAGACGGCGACGAACAGGCCGACATCAGACTGACTCAATATGAAACCGGCGCATCGTCGGTGCAACAATAAACTGACACTCACTCCCACTCTATTTGACCTCACCGACTAAATTATCTGCTTGATTTTTTGATCCATTGAGCCTAATTTGCCATACTGTATCTGGTCGGACCTCTTATCTTACGGAGTAATTATGCACAGTTTATTATGGCTTCTCGTCATTGTGGTAGCACTGGGTGCTGCCGCATACTGGCGCTTAAAGCTAAGCGCCACTACCTTATTAATCGCAGCAATTCTGGCTGCCGGCACCCTGATAGGTGGCGTCAACCAGTGGGGCTGGATCGCCTTTGCCATTCTGGCTCTGCCCTTTAACCTTAAGGCTATTCGTAAAAACTACCTATCGGCTCCCATGCTCGCCATGTATCGCAAGATCATGCCCAGTATGTCGCGAACCGAGCAGGAAGCCATTGATGCCGGCACCGTCTGGTGGGATGGCGAGCTTTTTAGCGGTAAACCGAATTGGTCAAGTCTGCACAACCAGCCCAAGGCCCGACTGACCGAGGAAGAACAAGCCTTTCTGGATGGTCCATGTGAGGAAGCTTGCCGCATGGCCGACGAGTGGGAAATTAACCACGAGCGTGCCGATTTGCCTCCGGAGCTATGGCAATTCTTAAAGGACAATAAGTTCTTCGCCATGATCATCAAAAAAGAATTTGGTGGCTTGGAGTTTTCTGCTTACGCCCAGTCCCGGGTACTACAGAAGTTGGCTGGTTCTGGCGCTGTTTTGGCGTCCACGGTCGGTGTCCCCAACTCTTTGGGTCCCGGTGAGCTGCTACAGCACTATGGTACCGAAGAGCAAAAAGATCATTACTTGCCCCGACTGGCTGACGGCCGTGAAATCCCCTGTTTTGCACTGACCAGCCCAGAAGCAGGTTCCGATGCGGGTGCTATTCCGGACACCGGTGTAGTCTGTAAAGGGGAGTTTAACGGGGAAGAGGTTCTGGGCATGCGCCTGAATTTCTCCAAACGTTACATCACTCTGGCGCCGGTTGCCACAGTGGTCGGCCTGGCATTCAAGCTCTATGATCCCGACGGTCTGCTGGGCGACCAGGAAGATCTTGGCATCACCTGTGCCCTGCTTCCCAGCGAGACCAAAGGGCTGGAAATTGGTCGTCGCCATTTCCCACTTAACGTACCGTTCCAGAATGGTCCGATTAAAGGTGAAGACGTCTTTGTACCGCTGGATTACATCATTGGTGGTAAGAAAATGGCTGGTCAGGGCTGGCGCATGCTGATGGAATGCCTGTCGGTCGGCCGTTGCATCACTCTGCCGTCCAACTCTGCCGGTGGTGTTAAGTCCGTTGCTCTTGCGACAGGGGCCTATTCGCGCATCCGCCGGCAATTCAAGCTGCCCATCGGTAAAATGGAAGGTGTTGAAGAGATGCTCGGGCGTATTGGCGCCAATGCCTATATGATGGATGCAGTGACCAGCATGACCACCAAGGCACTGGATATGGGTGAAAAGCCCTCCGTGATCTCTGCCATCTGTAAGTATCACCTTACCGAGCGTATGCGCCAGTCCGTTATTGACTCTATGGATGTGCACGGCGGTAAAGGCATCATCCTGGGCCCGAACAACTACATTGGCCGAGCCTATCAAGGTGCGCCTATTGCCATTACTGTCGAGGGTGCCAACATTCTCACCCGTAATATGATGATTTACGGTCAGGGCGCCATGCGCTGCCACCCTTTTGTATTGCGGGAGCTTTACGCGGCGCAAAGCGACGATGCCAATGAGGCATTAAGCGAATTTGATAAGGCCGTCTTTGGTCATATTGGTTTTGCCATCAGTAACTTCTTCAGGGCCAAATGGTTTGGTTTCACCGGCGGACACTTTATCGGTACCCCCTATAACGATGAAACCAAAGCCTATTATCAGGGCCTGGAGCGTTATTCAACAGTACTGGCCATGTTATCCGACGTTGCCATGGGCGTTCTGGGTGGCGAACTAAAACGTAAAGAGCGAGTCTCAGCGCGACTTGGCGATATTCTCTCTTACCTCTATCTGGGCAGTGCGGTCTTAAAACGGTATCAGGATGAGGGCCGCATTAAAGAGGACCTACCTATGGTTCATTGGTCCATGCAGGACTTGCTGTACCGTACAGAAACCGCTGTCATGGACCTGCTGGATAACTTCCCGGCCAAAGGTTTGGGTAAAGTACTGAAGCTCGCTGTGATGCCTTTCGGCCCGCGCTATAAAAAGCCCTCAGATAAGTTGGATCATGCTATCGCCAAGATCCTTCAGACCCCGTGCGAAGCTCGTAATCGCCTGGGCGAAGGTCAGTATCTGACGCGGGAAGAAGGCAATCCGTTCGGACAGCTAGAGCAGGCGCTGGACGATATTCTTGCCGCCGAGCCTCTGTATGACAAGGTATGCAAAGCCGCAGACAAACCCCTGCCTTTCTTCTATCTCGACCAGGTGGCAGATAAGGGTCTGGAGCTGGGCGTTCTGAGCGAACAGGAAGCTGAGCTGTTGCGTCGTGCAGAACAAGAGAGATTAACGGTTATCAACGTGGATGACTTTGATACCGAAGATCTTGTCGCAGGCCGTCAGCGAACGGATACATCCAAAGAAAAAGCAGCCTGACAGGCTCAGTAACTGAAATATCAAAAGCCCCGTTTAGCGGGGCTTTTTTTGTAACAGAGGAGATGCGAATACACGAGCGCAGAGTCTTGGGAATATAATGCGGTTCCTCTCGGTTCTCAGAAGCGCGAGGATTAACAACTCTTCAGAGAAAGCACGTGAGTAAAATACAGACACAAAAAAACCACCCTCAAGGTGGTTTCTTGTAGTGGCGGAGCGGACGGGACTCGAACCCGCGACCTCCGGCGTGACAGGCCGGCATTCTAACCAGCTGAACTACCGCTCCGTTATGACTATTTTCTGACTGGCGGAGCGGACGGGACTCGAACCCGCGACCTCCGGCGTGACAGGCCGGCATTCTAACCAGCTGAACTACCGCTCCGGACAGAAAATTATAACAGTGTGGCGGAGCGGACGGGACTCGAACCCGCGACCTCCGGCGTGACAGGCCGGCATTCTAACCAGCTGAACTACCGCTCCACATATTCTGTTATATATCAAAACGTTAAGTAAGAACTCGTTTAAGCTCTTGCTCAACTGGGCGCAGATGATACGGCGTCCCCCTGATACAGTCAACCGGTTTTTCAAAGTAAACCTGTATTTTTGCCCTTTTCAATTCCGTTTGGCCTAATAATAAGCAAAATGGCTAAATAACTATCAGTGACACCGGCCCGCTAGTCCTCATCAGGCATGGACAAATCCAGCAGACCATCATCCTTGCCTTTGGTAGTCTTTGGGCTGGACTGGGTTTCCGTATCCAGTAACTCCTCGTGTTCGGGGTCTGTCTTACTGCGCGGACGCTGAAAGTACCAAATCATCCCACCGCCGGTCAGCACAATCAGAACATTGGCCGCGATAATGATGATCAGCAGCATTTGACCGGACATGCCCTGCTCGGCTTGCTCCTCCGGCGCTGGCGCGAAACTCTGAGGCATGGCCATGCCATCCAGATTGCCGGCAATATTGCTAGCCTCTTGCGCTTCACTGAGCGACGCTTCACCGCTGGTGCCAGCTTCCGCCTGGTTATCATCTTGCGGTTGCTCAGCCATGGCCTGTTGCTGCTTGACCGCTTGTTCTTCAGCGAGGAAACTAAACTCAGGCACGTCCATAATAAAATCACGCCCCGAGGTGGTATTGCCAAAAGCGGTCACCTTTGCGCGAAACATACCGTATTCGTAATTAAAAATTTCGAATTCCCGGGGCCCGGGACCTGTCTCGGTTAACGAGAAGTTTTGGACGTCACCGTTGGGGTAACGTACTTTACCGTCGATCAACACCGACTCCATATCAATCTTGGGGTGTGTAGCGTCGATAAATAAATGATGGCGTCCGTCCCCCTTATCCAGTTCCACCGACAGTTCGAAAGGGTTGGGTAACAGGTGAACGGGCTCGCCTCTGTGTTCTCGGTTGAACAGCTCAGATTTCACCCGATAAACCGGTGTCCATTTTCCGGAATTGATGCGCAGATTAAACTGTCCGGTAAATAATCCATCCGCTGGCCTCTCATCCATGCCACGTCCATCATCTTTAAAGGTGGCAAGGGTGACGGTACCGGCGCCGAAGTTATCGTATTCAGCGTCATTGGTACTGACCAGCTCGACCTCAAGCTCCACCACATCACGAAAGCCAACTTCGTCGATAGGCTCGCCATCATTACTGAGTGTCGCGATCACCTTTAACACTTCGCCTTTGAACAGAGTCTCGGGGAACGGCTCAACTTCCAGCTTGAGATCACTAATCACCATAATTCGGCTATTGGGCTTGATCGCCCCTATGGCTTGCCAGGGCCCGGGCATGGGCTCTTTAATGCGGATCAGGTCATAGTTCACGTCATCGAACCAACGAATCTTATCGGCACCCGGCTCACCGGCCATTTCCACATCTTCATCGCTGGCGAAGATCTTAGAACCATCGGGCCTGACCAACACCACCGGCGCACTGCCATACTCACGGAAAAACACCATGGTGACTTCATCGACCTTATAATCGATACGAAACCGGTTATTCAGCAGTTCAATGCTATTGAGGTACTCATTTCCCAACATGGTAATAGGATTAGCCTTGTCGGATTCAGACTGCTCCTCCTCTCCCTGTTGCGCCCATACCGTCAAACTCAATAACACGCCTGCTAAGGCCCATAAATGTTTTGTCATAACCCGCCTATTGGCGCCATATGCACTGGCCGCCTTCCTCTTCGATCAAGTCCAAACGCTGTTCATGCGCTTCTAGTTCATCGGCGGTGGCCCGAATAACCTTTAGCGGATTTCGATCGGCGGTTAAACGACGGATGGACTCCGCACCATTGTTGTCGTTGCCACTATTTTGATGACCATGCAAATTCAAAGCCGTCTGACCACCGGTCATGTGCAAATAGACGTCGGCCAGAATCTCAGCATCCAATAAGGCACCGTGCAGTGTACGATGGGAGTTGTCGATGCCATAGCGTTTACACAACGCATCCAGGCTGTTTCTCTGCCCTGGGAACAGCTCCCGCGCCATGGTCAGGGTGTCCCGAATCTGACATAACTGGTTGGTCAGATCCTGTGGTTTACCCAATAAACCAAATTCATGGTTCATAAACCCCACATCGAAAGGCGCGTTATGGATCACCAGTTCAGCACCGCGAATATAATCGACAAAGTCGTCGGCGATGGCGTGAAACTTGGGTTTATCCGCCAGGTATTCATTGGTAATGCCATGGACCTCAATGGCTTCTTGTTCTACCTCTCTTTCGGGATGAATATAGACATGAAAATTATTGCCCGTCAGGCGACGATTGATCATTTCGACACAGCCGATCTCAATGATGCGATGCCCCTGCTTAGGATCAATGCCCGTCGTCTCGGTATCCAATACTATCTGTCTTGCCATAAACGCCGCTCCTTATCTCATTAACGGCCATTATACATAGCGAGAGAACTCTGCACGACGCCTACGGATGGATTTTGACATCGTGCTCACGACAAGCAGGTGTTATCATTAAGCCAGTAATCAAAGACTTAGTGATTAATGAAACAAATTAAAATTTTTACCGATGGTTCTTGTCTGGGCAACCCAGGACCAGGCGGCTACGGAGCGGTACTCGAGTACGGGAAGCATTCTAAAGAGTTAAGCCAAGGCTATCAGCGTACCACCAATAACCGCATGGAGATGATGGCCGCCATTGCTGCACTTGAGAGTCTCAATCAGGCCTGCGAAGTTGACCTGACCACCGACAGCCAATACCTGCGTCAGGGCATCAACCAATGGATCCATAACTGGCGCAGAAATGGCTGGCGTACCAGTAACAAGAAACCGGTAAAAAACGCTGACCTGTGGCAGCGCCTGGATGCAACAGTGCAAAAACATCAGATTCACTGGCACTGGGTGAAAGGCCACTCGGGGCACCCCCAAAACGAACGTTGCGATGATTTAGCCCGCAATGCAGCACAAAGTGATAATTTGTTAGAAGACACGGGCTTTACCAGTGAATAACTAACTTGCCGAGGTTCTCATTACGCGCCATTCGCTGATGGGCTTGGTCTATCTGTTCTGGGGAAAAGACCCTATCCACGCAGGGCATTAAGCTGCCCTGCCCGAACAGAGCCAGACAATCTTTGTTTAAGGCTTGAATCAGCTCCGCCTTGTAGGCATCGGAGCGATTTCGCAGCGTTGACCCCATTACCGTGGCCCGTTTCTGTAAAAGCCGTGCCATATCAAGCTTATCCGCAAAACGCCCACCCAGGATGGCCAGAGTGACAATACGGCCGTCCAGATTCAACGCTCTCAGGTTGCGATTGAGATAATCTCCCCCCACCACATCCAGAATGAGATCCACACCCCCCAGGCGCTCTCGCACTGTATCGACAAAGTCCTGCTGGCGGTAATTAATGGTCACATCCGCGCCAAGTCGCCCGCAGAAGCTGAGTTTGTCGGCATTAGATGCCGTTATGGCCACCTGTGCCCCCCGACTTTTCGCCAGTTGAATGGCCGCCGAACCGACGCCGCTGGCCCCTGCGTGGATTAATACCTTTTGCCCTTCTGCCAACTTACCGAGCCAGAATAATGCCTGATAAGCGGTTAGAAACACTTCCATGAGTCCCGCGCCATCGCTAAAACTCATATTATCGGGCAGTGGCATCAGGTGCTCGGCTCTAACTCTGACGTACTCAGCATAACCGCCGCCCGGCACTAATGCGCATACGCGATCGCCTTCGTGCCAGGCAGTTACCATGCTGCCTACAGACTCAAGGGTACCGGACACCTCAAGACCCAAAACCTGGCTTTCCCCCCTAGGAGGTGGGTACTTGCCCTGTTTTTGCAGCAGATCGGCCCGGTTTATACCAAAAGCCTTTACCTTGATAATGACCTCATAGTCACCGGGATTGGGCTTATCCATTTCAGCCAATTGCATCTGGCCGTGCTCATCGACGGTGAAGTAACGCATCAGCGAACCTCAAAGCCTGTATAATCCTGAGCAGGACGCTCCTCGACAACAACTCTGTCCACCCTGGCCTGCTCAGGCCCCCTATGCAGATAGTCCACCAGCAACTGTAGCTTGTCATGGCCGCCATCAGCCTGCACCTCAACGCTACCATCGGGCAGGTTTTTGGCATAGCCAGTTAATCCCAGCTTGATTGCCTGTTGCTGGGTACTCTTGCGAAAAAATACGCCCTGTACCTGACCATATACGATGGCTCTAATGCCCGTGTTTTTATTCATTGGCACTCCTGAAGGTTAAATCATAGAAGTGAGGATAGTGAAAATGACTGAAAATTGTTTAATACAATGTAAAGAAACAGCAGCTAAACTGGCACCTTTTGACGTGGCCCTTTATCGCAACAAAACAAACAAAAAGCGGTGAATACACTCAAGACATCTGAGCAATACAAACGGGCGGCTGGATGAGGGTTATACTAGGCTGTACGTCAGGCGAACGCTCCACGCTAAAAACCGGCTCTAGATCATCTCCAGAATTTCCAGTCCGACAATAAATTGTCCATCGTCCTCAGACTGACAGCGCACCACCTTAGTTTTGGCATTCAGGGAAGGTAACTGACTGTTGGGTGAATCCATGCTAACCCGAACCTGTGCTCCAGGCTCAATGCTTTCTTCCACTTCAATGGACATGCCACTGGCGCTTAAATCCTTACACAGCCCAGTCAGAGTGCGCAAAGACTCAGCATCGTCCACGGCCAGCTCCACCGGCGTGTTCACCATCATGCGTAAATAATCCCTTTTATCTTCATAGCCCAGCATTGCTCATCCCCCTGAATAAAAGCCTGTTGCGGTTATAAATCGAGCGGCCAGTGATGTCAATCCGCTTACAAAGTCTCTAACTCGTTGATAATGCGTTTTTCAGAGATGGGATAGGCTGTACCCAACTGCTGAGCGAAATACGACACCCTGAGCTCATGCAGCATCCAACGTACGTTTTTTAAGGCTTCTGGCACCACCTGTCCCTTTGGCACTTTATTCAGCTTGGCTTGCCAGCGCAGCTGGACTTTTTCGATACTCAGCTGATGCTGTCGGTCGCGCGTTGGATCGATAGGCAGCTTTTCCAGACGCCGTTCGATAGCCTGTAAGTAGCGATTCCAGTCATCCATTCGTTCCACGCCCAGATCGGTCACAAAGCCGGGGTAGACCAGATCATCCAGTGTCGCCTTAATATCACCAATGGCATTAATCATGGTCATGGGTACATTGCCTTTAATCTTCTTGTGGATACCGTGAGCACGAGTGAGACCAGTCTCAACTTTGACCGCTACCGCGAGTACCTCGTCGTTGAGCCTGCCACGCACCTGCTCCTTGAGGGCGTCAAACTGCTCAGGGTCACGGACATCTTCTGGCCAGTTAATGATGGCATCGTCCAGCACGGCCGCAATACAGTCGTCGATCAGCGCCTTGATTTGTCCGAAAGGGTTAAAGTACAGCCCCAGCTTAGCCTTGTTGGGGAGCTTTTGCTGCAGATAACTCACCGGAGAGGGTAACTGTAACAACAGCAGTCTGCGCACCCCCTGACGATGGGCTTGCTGCGCCTTCTGCTCACCGTCGAACAACTTGATGGCGACAGACTTGCCTTCATCCACCAGCGCCGGATAAGCCTTCACCTCGTAGCTGCCCTGTTGCTGATGGTATTCAGTGGGCAGTGGCCCAAACTGCCAATCGCTCAGACTGTCTTGTTCTATGCCCGGACTGGCCACCTGCTGCAGGTTCTCAGTTACCTGACCTTTTAACTGCTGTTGCAAAGCCAGCAGATCTCGTCCTTGAGCGAGTAACTTGTGGTTATGATCAAACACCTTAAAGTTCATCTTTAAGTGCTGTGGCAATCCCGCCCAGTCCCACTCATCCTCAGGCACTTCAACACCGGTCATGCGTTTAAGATGATGGCTCAGTGAGTCCAAAAAGGGGCTGTCGCCCACTTCCATCGCCGACACACTGGCACTTGCATAATCCGGTGCCGGAACAAAATTGCGGCGTAAACGTTTTGGCAGCGACTTTATCAAAGTCGTAATCAATTCTTCACGTAGCCCGGGCACATGCCAGTCAAAACCATGCGGGCGGACCTGGTTCAACAAAGGCAGGGGTATCTCAACACTGACTCCGTCATCGTCGTCTTTGGGTTCGAAATGATAGCTCAGCGGAAGGGTCAGGTTGCCTTGCTGCCAGGCTTCTGGGTAATCCAGCTCACTAACAGTACTACCATCATCACGCATCAGTTTATCCCGGGTCAGCACTAAGTCCACCTGCTGATGGGCCTGTTTCCACCAGCGGCGGAATTCCGCTTCGCCAACCACGGAATCAGGCAGATGCTCGTCGTAAAACTGCATTAAGTGTTCTTCGTCCACCAAAATATCACGACGGCGAGCCTTGGCTTCCTCTGCCTCTATCTCGGCGATCTGCCGCTGATTCTCGCGCAAAAACGCGTAATCCAGCTTGGTGTTCAGGTTAACCAACGCCTCTCGGATAAAAATTTCCCGACTGGCAACGGGATCGATATTGGCAAAACGCACCGGCCGGGACGGCACAATGTCCAGTCCGTACAAAGAAACGCGCTCCTTGGCCATAACCGCGCCCTGTTTCTTAGACCAATAGGGTTCGGCGTGATGATACTTCACCAGATGCCTGGCCAGCGGCTCTAGCCATTGGGGTTGAATGCGTGCCACATCCCGGGCAAACAGGCGGGAGGTTTCCACCAATTCGGCGGCCATCAGCCACTTTGGTGCCGACTTGGCCAGTCCCGAACCGGGAAAAATCATAAAGCGGGTATTACGAGCACCCAGATACTCTCTTTCTTTGTCTTTAAAACCGATATGAGACAGCAGGCCTGATGCGATTGACTGATGAATGGCATCATAGTCGCTTGGCTGGCTGTTAATGCCAAAGCCGAGATCCGCAATCGCCTGCTTAAGCTGGCTGACAATATCCTGCCATTCGCGCAGACGCAGATAATTGAGAAACTGCTGCTTACACCATTTGCGAAACTGATTGCCCGACAAGGCCTTCTGTTGCTGCTTAAAACTCTGCCACAGATTGTAAAAGGCGATAAAGTCGGAATCCTTGTCCTGATACTCGCTATGAGCTTGATCGGCTGCCTGACGTTTTTCCTGAGGCCGCTCTCTGGGATCCTGAATACTCAGCGCCGCGGTGATGATAATCACCTCCGACAAACAATCTCGGGAAGCCGCTTCAACCACCATCCGGGCATAGCGCGGGTCAACCGGTAAACGGGCTATCTGGCGGCCCTGACGGGTCAACTTAGCCCGGTTAAAGCCTTTGCCTTGCTGGCGGATGGCACCCAATTCATCGAGCAACCGGAAGCCATCCTTGATATGGCGTGAATCCGGTGGCTGCACAAAAGGAAAGCCGTCAATATCACCAAGACCGATGGCCAGCATCTGCAGGATCACCGAGGCCAGATTGGTCCGCAGAATCTCTGGATCGGTAAACTCGGGCCGAGCCATGAAGTCTTCTTCTGAATACAGCCTGATGCAAATACCCTCAGACACCCGGCCGCAACGCCCAGCGCGTTGATTGGCTGAAGCTTGAGAGACTGGTTCGATGGGCAGCCTCTGTACCTTACTGCGATAGCTATAACGACTGATACGAGCAAAGCCAGGATCGATCACATACTTTATGCCGGGAACCGTGAGCGAGGTTTCCGCCACATTGGTGGCCAGCACGATGCGCCGACCGCCGTGAGGGGAAAAAATACGGTTTTGCTCGGCGGAGGATAATCGCGCGTACAATGGCAGAACCTCAGTACCTCGCCACTGTTGCTTATTTAAGGCATCGGCGGTATCCCGTATCTCTCGTTCGCCGCTGAGAAACACCAGAATATCGCCACGCGATTCACGGCCTAACTCGTCCACCGCATCGATGATGGCCTGAGTCTGATCGCGATCTTCACCGCCCTCTTCCTGTATCGGCCGATAGCGCACTTCCACTGGATAGGTACGACCACTGACCTCGATGATAGGAGCGTCATTGAAGTGCTTTGAGAACCTCTGTGGATCGATGGTGGCACTGGTGATGATAAGCTTCAGATCGGGCCGCTTGGGCAGCAGTTGTTTTAAATATCCGAGAATAAAATCGATATTGAGACTGCGCTCATGGGCCTCATCGATGATGATGGTATCGTACTGATTCAGGTACCTGTCCTGTTGCAACTCAGCCAGTAAGATGCCATCGGTCATCAACTTCACATAGGTAGAATCACTGACCTTATCGGTGAAGCGCACCTTGTAACCCACCGCCTGGCCCAGCGGCGAGTCCAGTTCTTCGGCGATACGGTTAGCGACACTGCGCGCCGCCAGTCGTCGTGGCTGGGTATGACCAATAATGCCGGTCGCACCACGGCCCAGTTCCATGCATATCTTGGGGATCTGAGTGGTTTTGCCTGAGCCGGTCTCCCCGGCAATGATGACGACCTGATGGTCACGGATCGCCTCGGCAATGGCGTCTTTCTGATCACTGACTGGTAGCTCAGGGTACTCAATAGGCGGACGCGTGTCCGATTTCTGGCGGGTCTTATCCACCGAACGTTGAATCCTGTCGGCGAGTTGCTCAAGAGCTTCCCTCTGCGGTGACTTGCCAAGCCGCTGCAATTGACGGCGCAAGCGGTGGCGATCCCTGGTCTGACTCTGTTCGATTTGTTGTTTTAGTTCGGCAACAGAAAAACTCAAAAGCGGCGCTCCACATCAATAATGGGCGCCGATCCTAGACCGTGCGAGGTTAGATTTCCAGCCTAACCCACTCGGCGGTAGCCATCGTGGAGCTGGATGTCGATGGCATAGAGCACATCGGTGCGAGTTATAATGCCCTTGATAACGCCATCGTCATCAACCACAGGATACACTTTCGGTTTTTCCGTTAGCATCTGCTGGGCCAGATCGATAATCGATGTGTAGGGTTTTACCGTCATCACATCAGTTTGCATTACCTCTTTTACGCGGGCCACCTGCTCCCGGTAATAGCTCGACTCAAGCATACGATTCAAGCAATCCTGCTCGGATAAAAAGCCGACAACCTTGCGATAACCATCGCACACCGGTCCACCGGTTTGGTGACCGTTGAGGAAAATTTCCACTGCTTCGGCTACCGTCATTTCCGGGGTAAATAACAGCGGGCGACGATTCATATAATCACTGACTTTCAGGGACTCCATTAGGCCTCCTTAGATTGAGTGTTACTACAACAACACTTTAAATGTAGACCCTGTAATTCGCCCTTTCCCGCTTTTCGTGCTTTTATTTTTTTCCGTAAATACCGACATCGAGAGCACCATCAGTATCAATGGCCGCCCGGTACATGCCTTCGGTGTTAAAAGGCATGGAAATATGGCCTTGTGAATCAATCACAATAACGCCACCATCGCCGCCGGCCGGCTTTAATACCTGATGGATCACCGTATTAGCCGCCTCAGCGGCGCTAACATTCTGGTATTTAACCCGGGCACAAATGTCTGCGGCCACGTTAAAGCGAATAAAATACTCACCGTGACCAGTGGCCGACACCGCACAACTGTCATTATCAGCAAACGTTCCGGCACCAATCACCGGTGAGTCACCGATACGTCCCCAGCGCTTCGCGGTCATGCCGCCGGTAGAGGTACCTGCCACCAGATTTCCCTGATCGTCTAATACCACCGCCCCTACGGTGCCAAATTTATAATCGCCCCCCCCCTTTGACAACACGGCCGAGTTTGTTCCCTCAATAGCCTGCTTGGCCTTCTGCAGACTCTGATAACGGCGTTCGGTGTTAAAATAGCTGTTCGGTACCATGGTGATGCCCTGAGAGATGGCAAAATCTGCCGCCCCTTGCCCACTTAAGAACACGTGTTTGGAGTTGGTCATCACCTTATGAGCCAGAGTGATAGGATTACGAATGCCAGTTACACCGCTGATAGCCCCAGCCTGCCTGTGGCGACCTTCCATAATAGAGGCATCCAGTTCATGGGTTTCATCATAGGTATACACTGCCCCTTTGCCCGCATTAAACAGTGGCGAGTCTTCCAGGATGGTAATCGCTGCCATGACCGCCTCAGTGCCATGGGCACCAGCTTTAAGCTTTGCATAACCTGCTTCTGCCGCTTCTTGTAGCTTGGCTCGGTAGGCTTTTTCCTGTTTATCAGTGAGCCTGGCCTTCGTAATGGTACCGGCCCCCCCGTGAATGGCGATCGCGACTGGCCCCTCACTGGCTTGAACAGGTATTAAACTTAAACACCCGAGTGCCAATACCCCCAAACCGGTTATCACTAATGATTTCATTTGACGTTCCTTACAATGAGATTGCTGTTGCCAGACTAGCAAACTCCAACAAGAAAGTGATTATTTTCATCTTATTTGCCAGCCCCTAATCACCCGCCTAGAATGGCGCCTACTTTTAATTCACGATCAAGAGAGATGCCGGTGGCAACACATCAACCCAGTTTATTCTGGCACGATTACGAAACCTGGGGGGCCAACCCGGTTAAGGACGTTCCTGCCCAATTTGCTGGTGTGAGAACGGATCTGGAGCTTAATATCATCGAAGAGCCTGTAGAATGGTTCTGCCAGATCCCCAACGACTACCTGCCCCATCCCCAGGCCTGTCTTATCACCGGTATCACTCCTCAGCAGAGCCTGAGAGACGGGATGAACGAAGCCGAGTTCGCCCGGCACATTGAGCATCAGTTCAGCCGCCCGGACACCTGCGTAGTGGGCTACAATAATCTTCGCTTCGATGATGAAGTGACCCGCCACCTGCTGTATCGCAATTTCTATGAACCTTACGCAAGAGAGTGGCAAAACGGCAACAGCCGATGGGACATCATTGATATGGTCCGTGCCTGCTATGCCCTGCGCCCTGAAGGCATTGAATGGCCGGAGAGAGAAGACGGCAGCCCGAGCTTTAAGCTGGAGCATCTAACCCAAGCCAACGGGCTTGGCCATGACCGGGCTCACGATGCGATGTCCGATGTATACGCCACCATCGATATGGCGCGCCTGATCAAGCAAAAACAGCCTAAGCTCTATCACTACCTGTTTGGTCTGCGCAAGAAATCAGCGGTTAAGGCCCTTATCGATTATCACAACCTGACACCTTTAGTGCATGTATCTTCAAAGCTCCCTGCGGTTAATGGCTGTACGAGCTGGATAGTGCCCGTCTGTCCACACCCGATCAATCGAAACGCCATTATCTGTCTGAACCTGGCACTGGATCCCAGCCCTTTGTTTGATCTGGATGCCGAGCAATTACGACATAAGCTCTATCAGCCCAGCAGCGAGCTGACCGAGGGCGAACAGCGCTTACCAATAAAATTAGTGCATCTGAATAAATCACCGGTACTGGCCCCGGCTAAGACACTGACCGAGGATAACGCCGACCGGCTCGGGCTGGATCGTCAGCAGTGTTTACATAACCTGAGTTTGATTAAAAACAGCCCCGGACTGGTGCAAAAACTGCAGGATGTGTTCGATACCGAGCCGGAATCCATCGAGAAGGACGCCGACCACGCCTTATACTCCGGTGGCTTTATCGGTGATGCGGACAAGAGTCGCTGCGAGCAAGTCCGCCTGAGTGAGCCAGAGCAGTTAACCGGATTAGACTGGCAGTTTGAGGATCCACGTCTGAACACCCTGCTGTTTCGCTATCGGGCCAGAAATTATCCCCAGACTCTAACTGAGGCGGAGATGAACCGCTGGCAACGTCACCGGCAATACCGACTGACTGCCCCCGACTCCCCGGCCAGTATCAACTTAACCGAATTTGCCGAGCAGCTGGAAATTCTCAGTGAATCGGTAAAAGAAGACCCGAATAAGCTGGCAATTTTACGCGCTTTGTATCAATATGCCTCTGAGTTGTAACATTATTGTTATTCTCGCCGATAGCAAAATAAGACACGATAAAGGCAGACGATATGAATGGGGTCACGCTGTATCTGTCCAATGATAAGAATGAGCTGATCATGGAGATAGATACGTCGAAAGTCACCGACGAAATTACTGTCCATGGTCTGGAAGCTCTGATCGAACAAAGCGACGGTGCCGAGTTTTTCCGCCATAAGCAACAGATACAAAGTCTGTTCCAGGACTACAGTAAGGCTAAGAAAGACGGTGCCAGTAAGTCTTTTAAAGAAGCCGTCGCCGAGCGGCGTGACGCGAAGATGCGCTTTACTATTGGCGAAGATAATATGGAAGCCACCGTCGAGGTCACCAGCGCCTGTGGTGGCAAACCAATCAGCTATACACAACTCATTCAGGAAGCCAAACGCTCGGGTATTCAGCGCGGTATCAGTCGTAAGCGTTTAAAAACCTTAGTCAAAGAGCTACAGCAAGCGTCCCCTGGCACGACCCTGTCCAGAGTGTTTGCCAAGGGTCTACCGGTACGTCATGGGCATGACTCGCTCGTCAAGCCTTTGGTACCCAATGCATTAGAACGTATATTACAGCCTCAGGAAGTCAGCGAGTCGCGCGTGGATATGCGTGATCTGGGGGACATTATCTGTGTTAAAGCGGGTACGCCGGTATTACGCCAGGTACCTCCCAGCAAGGGGCGAGCAGGTTACACAGTTAAAAATGAAACCGTAGTCCCCAATGTGGGTAATTGGGTGCCGTTACAGCCCGGCGATGGCACGGTTGTCAGTCCCGATGATCCTCACCTGCTACTGGCTGAAATCTCCGGCATGCCAAAATTTCGCGATGGTCGCATGTGGGTGGATGACACCTACATCTCCAAAGGCGTTAACGTGGGTACTGGGAATGTATCCTATAACGGTGCGGTCATTGTCAATGGCGATGTCACAGAGAAGATGATCATTAAGGCTGACGGCGATGTGACCATCAATGGTTTTGTAGAATCGGCCACCATAGAGTCGGGCGGCGATATCATCATCACCCAGGGTGCGGTCGGCAAGCAAGCCGATCACGATAGCCCAGAATATGGCACCCGGCTGGTGGCTCAGGGCAGCATCTTTATCCAACACGGTCAGGGTCTGGACATCTGGTGCGGTGGCAATGTCAATGTGGGTAAGCAGCTGGCTTATAGCCGCGTTGATGCCGGAGGTGCTCTCACCGTTGGGCCGGTGAATAACCCCAGTGGCAACTTATTTGGATGTGACATTAAATGTCGGGACAGAGTCACCGCCGGGGTGATTGGCGCTAAGGCCGGCAGTGTGCTGTCCATCGACTTTAGCGATGGTTATAACGACTTGCTGGAGCGCCGCGATACGCTTGAAGAGATGCTGAATACCTATGAGCGAACTCACAAGCGGCACCGCAAGAAATTTAATGATCTAACCAAATACCGCGTCCCCAATAGCCTGCAGTCGAAAATGGAACGGGCTAATAAGCTGTTTGATGATGAGAAGCAGTTGATAAAATGGATGTATCTAAAGATCGATCACCTCAAAAAAGGTAAGGATCTTTACCTTGAAAGCAATGCGCGCGTGGTGGCCACCAAGAATATCCGAGCCGGTGTCAAAGTTCGCCTCAATAACCGAAACTGGAAGGCAGAGCGCGACTTTGGCACCGGTCAGGTGCTTTATATCGAGCACGAATGGCAGTATAAGCCGGGCAGTTAGCTCCCGGCCTATACCTATTTATTCAGGCGCGCCAGCAAGCTGGAAGTATCCCAACGTCCCCCACCCATGGCCTGTACATCACTGTAAAACTGGTCCACCAAGGCCGTTACCGGCAGACTCACGCCAGTTTGAGCCGCTTGTTGCAAGGCAATGTTTAAGTCTTTACGCATCCAGTCCACCGCAAAGCCAAAGTCGTATTCCCCTTGCAACATAGTTTTATACCGGTTTTCCATTTGCCAGGACTGTGCCGCGCCGTGTCGAATGACTTCAACCACTGCTTCACAATCCAAGCCACTGGCCTGACCAAAATTTAACGCCTCAGAGAGTCCCTGTACGATACCGGCAATGCAGATCTGGTTCATCATTTTGGCAAGTTGGCCGCTGCCCACAGGGCCCAGTAACTGACTGTGTTTGGCGTAGCTGTCCAGCACCGGTTTTACGCGCTGATAACTGGTTTCATCACCGCCCATCATGATGGTCAGTTGGCCTTGCTCTGCTCCCGCCTGACCGCCGGAAACGGGAGCATCCAGAAACCCGACGTTAACCCGATTTGCCGCGTCGGCTAATTCTTCGGCCAAACTGGCTGAGGCAGTGGTGTGGTCAACCAATACCGACTGTTCCTTCATTGAGGCCAAAACGCCCTGCTCGCCTATCGTTACTGAACGAACATCATCATCATTGCCCACACAAAGAAGCACAACATCGGCATCCTCTGCCGCTTGACGCGGTGTTTTGAAGCTATTCCCACCGAATTGGTCACACCAATTGTCCGCTTTACTCCTGGTGCGATTGTATACTCTGACATCAAATCCGGCCTGCGCGAGGTGCCCCGCCATCGGGTAGCCCATCACGCCCAGGCCTATAAACGCTACCTTTGTCATAGATCATTCCTCTTATTTGGTTAGGTATTTATTTTGTCCTGAAAAACGCCTAAGCTGAAACAAGTGTGCAGTGGGTATCCGGCAGTATTTTAGACGGGATCAGGATGACTTCCATATACGACTTTACCATTGAACTTGCCAATGGCGAGCCTAAACCCTTGGCCGATTATCGTGGTCAGGTAATGCTGATTGTAAACACGGCCAGCTATTGCGGCTTTACCCCTCAATACCAGGGCTTGGAAAACCTGTATCAGAAATTCAAAGACAATGGTTTTGTGGTGCTAGGGTTCCCCTGTAATCAGTTTGGCAATCAGGAGCCGGATTCAGAAGAAACCATTCAGTCTTTCTGCCAGCGTAATTATGGTGTTACCTTCCCATTATTTAAGAAAGTGGACGTGAACGGCAAACAGGCTGAGCCCCTGTTTGACTATTTAAAACAGCACGCGCCAGGCATTTTGGGTAGTCGCCGCATCAAGTGGAACTTTACCAAATTTCTAGTTGGCTCCAATGGCAAAGTATTGAAGCGCTTTGGCAGTGTAACCAAACCCAAAGAACTCTCCCGCCATGTGCACCAAGCTTTGCAGAAGGGCCTATGAAAGTCGGAGTATTCAGCGCCAAACCCTATGATCGCCAGTTTTTGCAAGAGGTTGATGCGCCCGACATAGACTGGCACTTTATTGAGACCCGTCTCAGTGAGCAGACATTACCCCTGGCCAAAGGAATGGACGCTATCTGTGCCTTTGTGAACGACCAGTTGGATACCACGACGCTATCCCAGCTCAAAAAGATGGGCATAATGCACATAGCGCTGCGCTGCGCTGGCTTTAACAATGTCGACACTCAGGCGGCCCAACGACTAGGCTTTAGCGTTTCCCGTGTGCCGGCATATTCACCTGAGGCTGTTGCCGAGCACACCCTGGCACTGATTTTGACTCTCAATCGTAAGTTACATAAAGCCTATAACCGTATCAAAGAGGGCAACTTCAGCCTTGATGGGCTGATGGGCTTTAATCTGCACGGCAAAACCGTGGGCATTATCGGCACCGGGCGTATCGGCGCTGCCACCTGCCGTATAATAAGCGGTTTCGGCTGCAAGATTCTCTGCCATGACCCCAGCCCTAATGACGAGGTTAAAGCCATGGGTGCCCGCTATGTTCCCATTGATGAACTAGTGAGTCAGGCCGATATTATCAGCCTCCACTGCCCCCTGACGCCCGAAACCCGACACATGATCAATGACGCCCGACTGTCGCAGATGAAGCCGGGTGTTATGCTAATCAACACTTCCAGAGGTGCTATGGTGGACACCCAGGCCGTGATCCAGCACCTGAAAAATGGTCATATCGGTTACCTGGGTCTGGATGTGTATGAAATGGAGGGGGACTTGTTTTTTGAGGATCTGTCTGACCAGATCATTCAGGACGATGTGTTTCAGCGCCTGCAAACCTTCCCCAATGTATTAATTACCGGTCATCAGGGCTTTTTCACCCGGGAAGCCATGACCCACATTGCCCAAACTACCGCAGACAACCTGCTTGCCAGCCAGCAGGGTGATTATAGCGCTCCGAGCTTTTTAGTTACCCCTGCTTCTTCATGAACAGGTGCATATAGCGGCCCAGCCAGAAATACGGATGAGTGCGGCCGTAGGCTATCTCCATGGTTTTCAACTCATCATAGCGTTCGGTTTGCATGTCACGCTCTTTCAAGTAGTCATGAAAACAACGGATGCCAGCGGTGTGTTGAATGGTCACCGGTTTGGGTGCCAAAAAATCCAACACTGCTTTTGGCTCCAGCGCGTTATTTGGGTTCAGCCGAACCCGGTTTTTGACCTTAAGATCCCGCTCGATGTATTCGAAATTCCCGTACAGCAGGTTGGCAAAACGATGGGCATCCTTATTAAAAAAGCTCAGCGATAGCCAGCCGCCTTCCGGCAACAAGTCAAGCAAATGTTCAACCGCCTCATAAGGCTTCTCCAGCCACTCCAGTACTGCATGACAGACGATACCATCGGGTCGCCAGTTATCAGGCAACGACTGCAACGGGCCTTGATGATAGTCAACATCTAGACTTTCAAGCCTTTGTCTGGCCAACGTTAGACAATCATTCGAAACGTCGTTGAGCAGCACTTTATGGCCGCGACGGCTCAATTCCAGAGACATCATACCGGTGCCACCACCTGCATCAATAATGCGCTGAGGTTTGCTATCGAGTAATTCATCAAGATAGTGCACTAACAGCTCATGACGCAGCCGCCCTTTGGTACTGCCGTAAATGTTTTTATCGAATTTTCCGGCGATACGATCGAAGCTTTGATCCTGATTCATAACTAGGCCGTGTTTGTCTTTCATATTCGTCTCTGTTGATAGCGTAAAAAGCGTCAATTAGGGCGCGAAGGCTGTGGTTAGTCATCTAAACGACCACGAGTAGCGAAGACTGACGTTTTTTAGCCTCGACCCGAAGAGCTGCTGTTATTTTTCCACCCAGCGTCGTTATCGGTCACTTATTTAGACCCTCTAAACTACGCTCCCCCTGCCTTGCAGGGATGAAAAAATGCCCGCCGGCAGGGGACGTCTATTAAAATGTAAACACGGTCTATGCCGGACTATCAATATCAACGAAAGCCACATCCAGTCCAAACTCCTCGGCCAGGTGGTCTCCCAGGGCCTTTGCTCCATAGCGCTCTGTGGCATGGTGCCCTGCAGCAAAAAACTGAATACCCCGCTCTCGGGCCGTGTGAATGGTCGGTTCAGATACCTCTCCGGTAATAAAAGCGTCGACTCCGCTATCGGCTGCCATATCGATAAACCCCTGACCACCACCGGTACACCAGGCCAGAGTCTTAATGATTTTATCACTGGCTTCTACCAGCGGCTTTCTTTGTAAGCGCTGTTCAATGCGCTCGGCCAGCTGAGCCGCAGTCAATGGCTCGGATAATTCACCGGTCATTACCACACTGCAAGGGTTCTCTGGCTCCAGGGTACCTGTCACCTCAATCTCCAGCATAGCGGCCAGTTGAGCATTATTGCCGTATTCTGGATGGGCATCCAATGGCAAGTGATAAGCCAACAGATTGATATCGTGCGCCAATAGCGCCTGTAAACGACGTTTTTTCATGCCGGTGACAGGCTGAGGCTCGCCCTTCCAAAAATAGCCATGGTGCACCAACAAGGCATCAGCGTTTAAGTCGATGGCCTTATCCACCAATGCCTGGGAAGCCGTCACCCCAGTGACCAGTTTTTGAATGCGCTCCTTCCCCTCAACCTGCAGACCGTTAGGGCAATAATCCTTGAACTGAGACACTCTCAAAGTGTCATTTAAATACTGAATCAGTGCGTCTCTTTGTACTTCTGCGCGCATATCCACTCTCTATCGGCTGAAAATTAGACATTAAAATGCAAACAAGGTATAACAGGGGCTTATCCGTTTTCAAATTGAGTTACACATTTAATAAAGGTAGTAGTCCAGATTATGAGTAAATTGGATAAAGACCAGGTCATTGCGAAGTTTACCGAAGCGTACAAAGCTGCCAATGGTAAAGAGCCACAAATTGAAGCCAAGAGTGGTTGGTATAGCGTCGATGGCGGCAAGAATGTTCGCCTGGCGACACTGGATGAAATGGCTGACGAACTCGCCGCTGGTAAGAGCACTACCGCCAGCAAACCTGCGGCCAAAGCCGACAAACCGGCTAAGCCTGCCGCCAAGGCCAAGAGTGCTCCGGCTAAGAAACCAGCCAAAAAGAAAGCCCCTGCCAAAGGCGGCTTCTCTGTTAAGGCATTCTGGGGCGAGCAATTAACCGAAGGCAGTCGCCTGCCTCGCTAATTTGCTCGTTGATAACGGATATAGAGAAAGCGGCCAACGGCCGCTTTTTTAGTGGCTGGCTAAAAAATCCTGAAACCGACGCTTGGTTTCAGCCACCGTCGCTTTATGATCGACAATTGGGGCTGGATAATCTACGTCTGAGAATCCTTGCCAAGCACTGGGCTGGTGCAGATGTTTATCAGGTACAGACTCAAGCTCAGGTACCCAAGAACGAATAAACCTGCCCTGCTTATCGTATCTTTCCCCCTGCGTGGTGGGATTAAAAATACGAAAATACGGCGCCGCATCGGTGCCCACGGAAGCGCTCCACTGCCAGCCACCGTTGTTAGAGGCGAAATCTCCGTCGATCAAACGTGACATAAAGTAATCTTCCCCCCAGCGCCAGGGCAGTCTGAGGTGCTTACACAAAAAGCTGGAGACGATCATTCTTAACCGGTTATGCATCCAACCGGTCTGGTTGAGACAACGCATGGCTGCATCGACGACCGGATAGCCGGTGCGCCCCTCACACCAAGCCTCAAAAGCCTTCTTATCGGTCTCCCAGGGAAATTCATCATACTGGGACTGAAAACATCTGTGCTTACACACATGAGGAAAGTGAAACATTACATAGCGATAAAAATCACGCCACGCCAGCTCACGCAGCCATTCGTACTCTCCTCCGTTGCGTTGCTCGAGGCTTTGACGGGCTTCGATAGACAGTTGGTGATAAAGCCTGGCCGGACTAATAGCGCCAATAGAAAGATACGGCGATAACTCACTGGTGCCTTCCTTGATCGGGATATCCCGATTTGACGCATAATCCGCAGCTCGCTCACTGACAAACGCTCTGGCCTTTTCGGTCAGACCTTTATCGCAGGCAGGCCAGCGCTTCGAATCACGCCGCGACCAATACCAATCAGACAGTGAGTCCAGCTCGACTTCCTCATCCAATGTTTGAGTCTGGCTGGCCTGGCTGTTTGCCGACAAAGGCGTCATATTTTGTCGCTCAAGTTCTGCCAGCCAAGCCTTAAAATACGGTGTGAACACCTTATAGGGTTTGTTTTGCTGGTTGAAGATGGCGTCGGGACGCACCAGGCATGTATCGTGAAACACGCCACATTGAATGCCCTGATCCTGTAACGCTAGCTTCAGTGCCTTATCCCGTTGCCGTTCATCCCACTCATACTCAGCATTAACATACACGTTATTGATGTTGTGTTTCTGACACTCTATGGCAATACGCTTAACAGACGACGTGTAATCGGGCTCTTTGACTATGTTCAAATAAACATTGCGATCTTTGAGTCGCTTTTTTAGCTCAGCGAGCCGTGCCAGGATTAAATCTGTCTTCGCCTGTGCCAGCCCATAATGCCGCCACTGCTGCGGAGTAACGATATACACCGCAGTAACGCTGTCATGCTGCTCAATGGCATAATTTAAAGGGCTGTGCCAATCGGCCCGCAAATCACTTCTTAGCCAGATTAACGCACTCACTGCATGAGGTTCCTGATACCGAGTTGCTCCGGATAAGGGTCAAGATAGACCTGCTTAGAGACATAGTCGTCGGGATGATGCCTAAGATGGTGTTGTAAAAGCGCCATCGGAGCCATTAAAGGCACGTAGCCGCGGCGATATTTGTCAATCTGCTCAGAAAGCGCCTGTTTATCCTGCGCCGATAGCTGCTGCTTAAAGTAACCTTGTAAGTGCATCAGAGCATTGGTGTGTTTCTTACGAGTCGTTGGTTTACTGAGCGTTGCCATAAATAAGGTCAGGTATTGATCGATGGCCGATTGCCAGTGTTCTGAGGCCGATGCCACAACCCTGCCCAGTTGGCGACAAGCGGCGGGACTGTAAGCCATCAGTAGCAATTTATAACGACTCTGAAAGTTCACCAATTCGGCCATCTTCTTCGATGCCAGTACGTTTTGTTTAAAATCACGATAGGCGAACACCCGGGTGACAAAAGCTTCTCTCAAGCCAGCGTCATTCAAGCGACCATCTTCTTCCAGCGGCAAGTGCGGATAATGCTGTCGCAACAGGTGGACAAACACGCCCTCACCTTTTCGATGCATGAGTTCACCGCTTTCGTTATAAACCTTAATCCGCTCCATGCCACAACTGGGGGACTTGGCGGCCAGGACAAACCCATCCAGCGTGTCGAGCACGGGTCGCTGCCTATCGAAGAAGCTTTGCATCTTGTCGGTATGATCCAGACGACCGTCTCTGGTGTCGGTTAAACGGTACTCACCATTCAACTCTCGAACATGGATAGTTGGCCTGGGTACTGGCATACCCATGCCCACCTCAGGGCACAGGGACTTAAACTCAACCACTTCGGCAAGTTTGTCGGTCACAAAATGGGAGCGCTTATGGCCTCCGTCATAGCGCACCTTTTGTCCCATAACACAGGCACTGACACCCACTTTGGGACGGGCAAATGTAGCAGTCATAGATTCCTCCTCTCAATGAAGAATAAACGACGACGATCCTGCGTTGGATCATAAAAAAACGCGCCGATTGGCGCGTTTTTACTATTTCAGGGGCTCGGCATTTTCCACCCGGCTCTTTAGCTTCTGACCGGGTCGAAACGTCACCACCCGACGGGCTTTAATCGGGATGTCCTCGCCCGTCTTAGGATTGCGGCCGGGCCGCTGGTTTTTATCCCTGAGGTCAAAGTTGCCAAAGCCGGACAGCTTGACTTGCTCACCGCTTTCCAGCGCTTCTTTGATTTCCTCAAAAAAGGCTTCCACCAGTGCTTTGGCGTCACCTTTGTTGATTCCAAACTTCTCAAACAAGTGTTCTGCCATTTCGGCTTTGGTCAGCGCCATAGGTGTCAATCCCTCAGTGTTGCTCCGAAGTGTTCCGACAGATGAGCAACCACCTGCTCCACTGTCGCCTGAATCTCTTGTTCTTCCAGTGTACGTTCGGCATGTTGAAGAGTCAGAGAAATTGCCAGACTCTTGTTGTTTTCTCCGAGCGCATCACCACGATATATGTCAAACAAGTTTAGGGCAACCAATTGATTTCCGCCAACTTTTTCTATCGCATCCAAAACATCCCCGGCCGCGACCGCCTCATCCACCACTAATGCAATATCGCGACGATTGGCCGGCTGATTGGAAACCTTTCTGGCCTGAGGCAAACGACGCTGACACAAGGCATCCTGATGCAGCTCAAACACAAAAGCCCGACCTTTCAGACCCAACTGCTTTTCAAACTGAGGATGTACGGCCCCTAACCAGCCAATCACCTCACCTTGACGCAGGATCTCGGCGCTCTGACCTGGATGCAAAGCCGAATGTTCGGCAGCCCGGAAACTAAATTCATTCTCGGCGCCAGTCAGTTGAATCAGGCTTTCAACCACCGCCTTGATGTCGAAGAAATCCACACCCGCATTCGCCTTATCCCAGTGCTCCTGATGGCGCTGACCAGCCAGTACGCCACTGATCATCGGCTGCTGCTGCATCTTGCCATCTTGCACCACAAAACGCAGGCCAGTCTCAAACAGCGCAACTCGCTGCTGCTGGCGATTCTGGTTATAGCTAACCGCCTGCAACAAGCCGGGCCACAGGCTGACTCGCATTGCCGACATGTCCACCGAAATCGGGTGAGGCAGCACCCAGGCTCCGGAGGCTGGGAATAAGGCTTCCTGCGCCTTAGGATCGACAAAAGAATAGGTAATAGCTTCCTGGTAGCCCAAGCTGGTCAAACGTTGTTTCAGTGCGACCAGGGGTAACTGTTGCTCGCTGGTGGGAGCCATGGAAAGCCTGGCCATCGGCGCCACCGGCTCTACCCTGTGGTAACCATATACTCGTACGATTTCTTCGATCAGGTCTTCTTCAATGTCGATATCAAATCGATAGGGAGGCACATCCACCTGCCACTTTTGACCGTCAAACTCCACCATAAAGCCCAGACGCTTAAGGCAATCGGTAACTCTGTCATCATCAATATGCATGCCCAAGACCCGATCCAGGCGCTCACGACGAACATGGACATTTTTAAAGCCCGGCAAATACTGCTCATCCACCGCTTCAGTAATAGGACCTGCCTGACCACCAACAATATCCAATAACAACCGGGTAGCACGTTCCATGGCCTGGAATTGCAAGGTCGGATCGACGCCTCGCTCATAGCGATGAGACGCGTCGGTGTGTAATCCGTACTGACGTGCGCGGCCCATGATGGCGTCCGGTGCAAAGAAGGCGCTTTCCAGGAATATATTCTGAGTCTGTTCGGTCACGCCCGAACCTTTGCCCCCAAAGATACCGGCCATGGCCAGGGGCTTTTCCTGATCGGCGATAAGCAGCGTATCTTCTTTTAACTCCACCTCTTCACCGTCCAGCAATACGAGCTTCTCACCGGCTTTGGCATTACGCACCTGGATGTCGCCGCTCAGAACATCGTTATCGAAAGCATGCATGGGATGACCTAATTCCAGCAACACGAAGTTGGTCACATCCACCACAGGGTCGATGCTGCGGATACCGCTGCGACGCAACTTTTCCTGCATCCATAAGGGGGTCTTGGCCATGGGATTAATGCCTTTAATGACACGACCTAAATAACGGGGACAAGCCTCACCATTGACCAGACGGATTTCCCGTTTATCATCGATCATCGCCGCCACATCGTTCACCTGAGGCTCCAACACGTCCTGTTGGTTTAACACCCCAACCTCACGAGCCAAGCCCTTCAGTCCCAGGCAGTCGGCGCGGTTTGGCGTAAGATCCACCTCGATACTGACATCGTCCAACTGCATGTAGTCACGAATATCCACACCAATAGGTGCGTCTTCAGGCAACTCGGTAATACCGTCGTGATCCTCTGACAAGCCCAACTCAGAAGCCGAGCACAACATCCCATGAGAGGGCTGTCCCCGAAGCTTGGCCTTTTTAATCTTAAAGTCACCGGGCAATACCGCGCCTACTTTGGCCACCACCACTTTTAACCCCTGACGGCAGTTCGGCGCACCACAGACAATATCCAGTAATTCTTCGTCACCGGCATTGACCTTGGTCACCTGCAGTTTATCGGCGTCCGGATGCGGCCCGCACTCCACCACCTCACCGACCACCACGCCGCTGAATGCGGGGGCGACTGGCTCAATAGCGTCCACTTCCAGCCCGGCCATGGTAATCTGTTCCGCCAGCTCTTCGGTGCTAACTTGGGGGCTTACCCACTCTCTTAACCATTGTTCACTGAATTTCATGGCGTCGTATAACCTTAATTAAATTGTTTCAAGAAGCGCAGATCGTTTTCGAAGAAGGCGCGAAGGTCGGTCACCTGATAGCGCAGCATGGTGAGGCGCTCAACCCCCATACCGAAGGCAAAACCGGTGTATTCCTCCGGATCGATATTCACCGCTCTCAATACATTTGGATGCACCATGCCGCAACCCAACACTTCCAGCCATTTACCATCCTTGCCCATCACATCCACCTCAGCAGAAGGCTCGGTGAAGGGAAAGTACGATGGCCTAAAGCGAATGGTTAACTCCTGTTCGAAAAAGTGCGTCAGGAAATCCTGCAAAATACCCTTAAGTTCGGCGAAGCTGACGTTCTTATCCACCATCAGGCCCTCTACCTGATGGAACATGGGCGTGTGAGTCTGATCATAGTCGTTACGATAAACCCGTCCCGGCGAGATGATCCTCAGCGGTGGTCTTTCCTGTTCCATAGTACGAATCTGCACCCCCGAAGTTTGGGTACGCAGCATCGCATCGGGATTAAAATAAAAGGTGTCATGGTCAGCCCGCGCTGGATGGTTAGCCGGAATATTAAGCGCATCGAAGTTATGGAAACTATCTTCGATTTCCGGGCCGGATTTGACCACAAAGCCCAGCTCACCAAAAAAGGCGCTGATACGCTCAATGGTACGCGAGACAGGATGAATGCCGCCCGCCTCCAGCGTTCGTCCGGGCAAAGTGACATCCAGGGTTTCCTTAGCCAGCTTGGCATTGAGCTCTTGCTGCTTAAGCAAATTGCCTCGCTCCTGAATCAAGCCTTGCAGCTGCTGTTTGGCTTGGTTGATTTGGCCTCCAACCTTAGGACGCTCTTCAGGACTTAGCTTACCTAGGCCCTTTAATAATTCGGTTAACTTACCTTTCTTGCCCAGAAACTCCACTCGGACCTTGTCCAGAGCGGCGGCATCGGTAGCGTCGGCGATGCGCTGTTCGGCTTCACGACTGATGGCTTCGAGATCCATAGATTCCTCAAGTGTCAATTGCGATGACGTTATGCTTCGATAAAATAAAGCGTTGAATTCTACACGATTATTCGTTTTTACTGCTAGGCTTTAGCGGATAAAAACTGCAGAATAATAGCTACAGCAACACAAATAGCCCTGATATGAATGTATATTGTGCCCGCCAGGCCATTTTGAACCGCCGCCTCAATACCGTGGCATACCAACTGACTTTTCGCCATTCACTCGATGACGATGACAGCGACAACAGCTATCAGGCCCTGAGCCGACTTGTATCTCAGCAGCACTTCGGCGTCGGTTTCAGAACTCTGACCCAAAGCCGTAAGGCAGTTCTTCCCATCACTCAGGAAGCCATTAACGAGGGGATTGGCCGCTTCCTGTCGCCCAAAGATGTGGTTTTAGAGCTTGATGCCTCTGTATCACTGCCCCAGACCGTTTATGAAGAGTGCCAACGGCTGTTCCACCAAGGCTTTCGCTTCGCCCTCGTTAATTACATACCGGGCCAGGGCTGGGATGAGTTTGTTAATTTTACCCGCCTGGTGCGTTACGACTTTAACCAATTCGATACCGCTAAGCTCGCAACCGTCACTGAACCGTTGAAAAAGCGCAACAACATCAAGCTGCTGGCCTACGGTATCAACAACAAGGAACAGTTGGACAGAGCCAAGTCACTGGCCTTCGAGTTTTTTCAGGGCAGCAGCTTTCATCAACCGGAAGCCATAGCCAGCCGGGATATTGAGTCGAATCATATCCTAATCATGGCCATTTATGCCGAAGTACTGAAAAAAGACATGAACATCGATCGTATCGCCGACCTTTTCCAACGCGATGTATCACTCAGTTACAAGCTGCTGCGCTTCATCAATTCCGGAGTCTACGAACTGGTTCGCCCCATTGAGTCCATTCGCCAGGCCATTATTTATCTAGGCAACGAAACAGCCAGAAAATTTGTGTCGTTAATTGCTACCGCTCATATTGATAACGGCAAGCCCAAGGAGTTGCTCACTGTATCCATCATCCGGGCCCGGTTCTGCGAGTTGATTGCAGAGCGGCATTGTCCGGAGCAAAGTACCCGCGCTTTTTTGGTAGGTCTTTTTTCCATGCTGGACAGCTTTCTTGACCTGCCCATGGAAGAGATTGTTGAGCAGTTGCCAGTAGACGACGATGTCAAAGGCGCTCTGCTGGGAGAGGCCAATGCATTGCAGCATATTCTGGCGCTGGTGCAATCCTACGAAGAAGGCAGTTGGTATTGGACCCAACGTTGGTCAAATGTGTGTGAAATCCACCCGGATAAACTCCCTCAGTTACATCAAACCAGTCTCATCTGGGCCCAAGCCTGTGACAATTTGAAGGAAGAAAACGACGAACTTTGAAGTTGTAATCGCTATCAGTTTTCGTCACTGCAACGAAAAACGGGATGCATCCTGCATCCCGTTTTCCTGAAAGAACATAAAGCTAATGAAAATTCACTTCGCTTAAAGGGCGCCCTTGGCAGTATCTACCAGAGCGGAAAACGCTGTCTTGTCGTGCACAGCGATGTCTGCCAGAATCTTACGATCGATCTCAACAGAAGCTTTCTTCAGACCATTGATAAAACGGCTGTAAGACAAACCATTCTGACGAGCGGCCGCGTTGATACGGGCGATCCACAGCTGGCGGAACTGACGCTTGCGTTGACGACGGTCACGATATGCATACTGGCCCGCTTTAGTAACGGCCTGGAATGCAACACGGTAAACGCGTGAACGCGCTCCGTAATAACCTTTCGCCTGCTTCAGAATTTTCTTATGACGGGCGTGGGCAATGGTGCCTCTTTTTACTCTTGCCATTGTACAGTCTCCTTAAGCTTAAACGTACGGCATCATGCGTTGGATTAACGCAGTATCCGCATCATGTGCCAGTTTCTTGCCACGCAAATGGCGTTTACGCTTAGAACTCTTCTTGGTCAGAATGTGACGCAAGTGAGACTGCTTACTTTTAAAGCGGCCGGAAGCAGTTTTCTTGAAACGCTTGGCAGCACCGCTGTTAGTCTTCATTTTAGGCATTGCTAAAACTCCGCATTGTTACAGTTAAAATTAGCAGTAAGGCGATCGAGCGCGCAGTCGCTCAATGCTTTGGGCCTTATCTACTTCTTGATGGGAGCTAACACCATGATCATCTGACGACCTTCAACCCGACGAGGGAAAGATTCGCAGCTGGCGATATCTTCCAGGTCCCCTTTTACACGGTTTAAAAGATCAATACCGATCTCTTGGTGGGCCATTTCACGTCCGCGGAAGCGGATCGTAACCTTGGCCTTGTCTCCCCCTTCCAGAAAGCGACGCAGGTTGCGCAGTTTGACCTGGTAATCGCCTTCATCAGTGCCAGGACGGAATTTCACCTCCTTGACCTGAATTTGCTTCTGCTTCTTCTTCTGCTCTTTCTGAGCCTTACTCTTTTCGAAGAGGAACTTGCCGTAGTCCATGATCTTACAGACCGGCGGGTTAGCGTTCGGGCTGACCTCGACCAGATCTTCACCAGCCTCAGCGGCAGCTTCCATGGCCTGATCAATAGAGACCACGCCTACCTGTTCACCACCGGCTCCGACTAAACGGACTTCGGATACATTAATTTCTTCATTAATACGGGCTTTTGATTCGTTTTTTCCCCGATTGTTAGCGCCTTTAATGTGTTGTTCCTCCAAGAATTAAATTATTCAATCACTTTGTTGCGAATCTGAGTCTGAGCCTGTTCGGCAAAATCCGCCAAACTCATGCTGCCCAAGTCTTCGCCGCGGCGAGTCCTTACGGCTACCTGGCCTGCGTCCATTTCTTTGTCGCCGACCACCAGCATGTAAGGCACACGCTTTAGAGTGTGCTCGCGGATTTTAAAGCCAATCTTCTCATTTCTCAAGTCAGTCTTAGCCCTAAAGCCCATTTGATTGAGCTTTTCTACCACATCACGGGCATAATCCGCCTGTTTATCGGTAATATTCAGTACTACCATCTGGGTAGGAGCCAACCACAGCGGGAAGAAACCGGCGTACTCCTCGGTCAGAATACCAATAAAGCGCTCCAACGACCCTAAAATGGCCCGATGGATCATCACTGGTACCTTACGCTCCCCATCCTCAGCCACATAGGTAGAACCTAAACGTCCTGGCATGGAGAAGTCCAGCTGTACCGTACCGCACTGCCATGCACGATCCAGGCAGTCATGCAGGGTAAATTCGATTTTCGGCCCGTAGAAGGCCCCTTCCCCCGGAAGGTATTGGAATTCTATTCCCTTCGCCTCTAATGCTTCGGCCAGGGCTTTTTCGGCTTTGTCCCAGATTTCATCCGAACCTACGCGCTTTTCAGGGCGGGTCGACAGTTTTACGGCCACCTTCTCGAAGCCGAAAGCCTCATAGGTTTCATAGACCATGTCGATGCAGCTGCCCACCTCGGCCAGAATCTGCTCTTCGGTACAGAAGATGTGCGCGTCGTCCTGGGTGAAGCCTCGTACCCGCATCAATCCGTGCAAAGCGCCCGAGGGCTCATTTCGATGACAACAGCCAAACTCGGCCATTCTCAGAGGCAGGTCCCGGTATGACTTCAGTCCCTGATTAAAGATTTGCACATGCCCGGGACAATTCATCGGTTTCACCGCGTACTCACGATGTTCTGAATGCGTAGTGAACATATTCTCCGCGTACTTATCCCAGTGACCGGAACGCTCCCACAGGGTACGATCCATCATCAAAGGCCCTTTAACCTCGCCATACTCATATTGGCGCAGCTTCTGACGCACAAATTGCTCCAGCTCAGTGTAGATGGTCCAGCCATCGTTGTGCCAGAATACCATGCCCGGGGCTTCTTCCTGCCAATGGAACAAGTCCAGTGCTTTACCAATCTTGCGGTGGTCGCGCTTCTCTGCTTCTTCTAAGCGTTGCAAATAGGCCTTCAACTGCTTCTTATCAGCCCAGGCTGTGCCATAGATTCGCTGCAGCATTTTGTTGTCGCTGTTACCACGCCAGTAGGCACCAGCAACCTTCATTACCTTGAAGTTCTGACAAAAGCTCATGTTTGGAACATGGGGGCCACGGCACATATCGGTGTATTCTTCGTGATGGTATAGACCCGGTTTATCATCCCGACTGATGTTTTCATCCAGGATTTCCATCTTGTAAGGTTCACCCCGGGATTCAAAGGTATCTCTGGCTTCCTGCCAACTGACCACTTTTTTGATGACCGGGTACTTGGTCTTGGCCAGTTCTTTCATGCGCTTTTCCAGCTTCGCCAGATCGTCCTCACTCAAGGGTTCATCCATGTCCACGTCATAATAAAAGCCATTATCGATCACAGGACCAATGGCCATCTGTGTATTGGGCCATAGCTGCTTAATGGCATGGCCTAGCAGGTGGGCACAAGAGTGACGGATAATTTCCAGTCCTTCTTCATCACGAGCGGTGATGATCTGAAGGTCGGCGTCCTGCTCAATAGGGTCACAGGCATCGACTAACTCACCATTGACCTTACCAGCGATGGTGGCCTTAGCCAGGCCGGGGCCGATATCATTGGCCACATCCATGACCGAAACGGCGTGATCGAATTGACGTTGACTACCGTCGGGAAGCGTAATTACAGGCATGAAACATCCTTTACAGTGGTGACACAAACCAAGTGCCACTTGTTTATAAAACAAAGCACGCCCCCAGGGCGTGCTGACCTAAAATAAAAATACGAGATAATGTCTGTTACCATCAGACAGGCGCACACTATACCCAATACAGGACTCTTGATGCAACGACTAGCCGTTTCTCTGCTGTTTTTGGTCAGTATTGCCAGTGGGGCAAACCCGACTTGTCTCACCACTGCCGATACCTGGCAACAGGCCAAGGCGCCCTCTACAATCCAGCTTTATTACCGGACTCTGCCGGATAGTGGTCATTTAGAAGTCACCGCAGCCACAGAACTGTCCGGTCAGCCTGAAGATTTCATCAGACTATTGCGCCAAACTCAAAGGGCGCCAGAGTGGATGGCTAACGTAAGGTCCGTGGAAGTACTGTCAGAACCGGAACCGAATGTGGATATTGTACACACCAAGCTCAACGCTCCCTGGCCGGTAAGAGACAGGGATATGGTCACCCGCTCAACGATTAAAAGAGATCCGGACGGACATATTCACATTCAGGTCACCGATCTGGGGCAGCACTACCCCCAAGAAACCGGCTTTGTCAGAATGACTCATGTGCGGGGCCGCTGGCAGCTAACACCAGGGTCGTCAGGCACCTTTAACCTCTGCTATCGCGGCAGTGGTTCAGCCGCCGGACGACTGCCGCAATGGCTGTCGAATAACCTGTTGCTGTCCGCCATGAAGCGCACCTTTACCCGCTTGCGAGAATTACCGGAATTTTCCGTTTCGCCAGCAGCGTAGATGACTTTTTTTCTCAGCGTTCTGTTCCATACTAATAACCTCATCCGTTGATTAAGAACCCCTATGTGGCATTTTATCAGTGAGCAAATCAGTCAATCTCTGGGCATCGACTTTGTCTGTGACGATATTCGCCAGTTGGGTCAGCAATTTACTCAAAGCTTTCGCATCGCCAACGACAAGCGCCGATTTTTTGTCAAACTCGGCCAGCCCAATCAACTCGCCATGCTCGAAGCAGAAGCCAATGGCTTAACCCATCTGGCCCAGGCTGCGGATTTCGATGTCCCTAAAGTGATCTGTGTCGGCCAGGTTTCTCAGCACAGTTTTTTAGTACTCAGTTACATCCGGTTTGAAGAGGGCGACCATGCTCTTTGGGGGCAACTCGGTCGTGCCCTGGCTCGGTTTCACCGTCAGGACACTCAGGCCATGTATGGCTGGGAGGAAGACAATTACATCGGTAGCACTCCGCAGCTTAACCGCTGGCACAAGAAGTGGCATCGCTTCTTCGCCGAACAGCGAATCGGGTATCAGCTTCAACGGCTCAGCGAAGCAAGTCAGCTTAACGTGCACATTGATAGAGTAGTGGATTCAGTGCAGCGACTCCTGGCAGGTCACCAGCCCCTGCCCAGTCCACTGCATGGCGATCTGTGGCAAGGTAACGTCGGCTTCAGTCATCAACGACCGATACTGTACGATCCTGCATATTACTACGGGGATCGGGAGACGGATCTGGCGATGACCGAGTTGTTCGGTGGTTTTCCCCACACTTTTTATGAGCATTATCAGGACGAGTGGCCCTTACCGGAAGAATACCAGTATCGTAAATCCGTTTATCAGCTGTATCATATCCTGAACCATGCACTGATGTTCGGCGGCCACTACCTGCAAAGCGCGCAACAACATTTGGATCACCTGGAATACTGAATGCCACTGCCTGAACACAGCCTGCCGTCGAATGCGGTTATTCTGATCACCGGTGCCGCACAACGCTTGGGCGCTACCCTCGCAAGGCATTTGCACAGCAAGGGCTACCGAATACTCATTCACTACCATCGCTCGGTTGAGGCAGCTGAACAATTGCGGAGCGAGTTGGAACAGCAACGTCCTAATTCGGTCAATACCGTGCACGGAGATCTCACCCAAGCTGCCAGCATAACCGGCATCGTGGATCAGGCTCTTGCCCGGTTCGGAGAGGTTAATGGGCTGATCAACAACGCCTCAGCTTTTTATCCCAGTCCCATGGGGGAGATCGACGAGCCACACTGGCACCAGTTATTTGCCACCAACACTGCGGCACCGCTTTTACTGAGTCAGCAGCTTCGTCAACAACTGAGTCACCACAACGGCTGCATTATTAATATCACTGACATCTACGGAATGACGGGACGGGCAGGTTACAGTCTGTATTGTGCCGCCAAGGCTGGCCTAAATAATCTGACCAGAAGCCTGGCACTGGAATTAGCTCCGCGGATACGAGTCAACGCCATTGCCCCGGGTGCCATTCTCTGGCCGGAGCCCGAACCGAACCAACAGGAAAAAGAGCGTATGCTGTCAGAAATCCCGTTGGAACGTTTGGGTCAACCGATGGATATTGCCAAGGCGGCGGCGTTTTTGCTTGAATCTGAGTACATCACCGGCCATATATTAAAGGTAGACGGCGGTAAAAGCCTGTCTGGCTGCTAAGGAGTCACCATGCACAATCAATCGCAAACCATCGAATGCCCTCACTGTGGTCATCACCTGCATATAGAACTGGATTACAGCCAGGGCGACCAGAATTACTACGAGGACTGTACTAACTGTTGTAACCCTATCCATCTGCAATTGCACATCGATGAGGAGCATAAAAAGCTCAGTGTGCGTATCGACGGCGATGACGAACAGCTTTACTGACTGATCGAATGCGTTTATGTCAAAGACTCTGCATAGTACTGGCAACCCTAAATCTGCTCGCCTGTTCCCCTGAGCTCCCGGAACATGTGACGACCTACCGGGACCGGCTTGCTAATGTACTAGAGGTCGATACTCCAAGCCCTACCGCAGTATCGCCGATGCAGCCCTTTCCCAGAGTCAAAAAGCCAGAGAATAAAATTAAACTGACCCTCAATGAGTTTTATCAACTCAGCGACTGTCCACTTTATAGCCTGGTCGCCGAGCGCAATACGACTCTGGGGCGTCTGCAGGCCCCCTCGACGCGTTATCATTATGAACAACGGCTTTTGCACGCGCTAAAGCGTTGTGCTGACAACACTGAGGACAGCAAGCTCAAAACGAAACTCAATCAATGGTATCGCCTAAAACAGCAACAACGGGCACAAAACTGGTACTGGCTGCTGGGTAGTGAAGAACTGCGCCATGGACTCAGTCGCAATCAGGGCTGGCTTTCAGCTCAGCCGAAACATAGCGACGCTGTGGAGAGCTGGCGTTATCTTCAGCAAATGCGGCCTCCCTCAGCCAGAGATATCGACCTTGCCATACTGGAACAGCACCTTAAACGAATTGCCGACGCTCATGTGGTTAGCCGCGTGATCCGCACCCAGCGCTATCTGGCGCAGCAGCTGCCGGCATTTACCCAGTGGCTCGAGCAACACCGTCCAGAGTGCACAAACGACTCGGCGCAGTATCTGCGCAACGTCTTCGGCCGTTTTTTTATCGAACGTATTCAGCCTGTCGGCGCTCGCCTGAATCATTACCACTACCGGTTAAATCCCATGCTGGATGACTTATACCGACAGCCCGGCCAACCCGAAGCCATTGTTCGGTGGCTGGATAGCTATTGGTTACAAGGCTTTCAGGAGTATCAAACAGCGATGCAGGAACATATCCAGTGGTGGCAGGACTTTTTTAAACAGTGTGAACTGGCACCACCGACAGCCGGTATGGGTTTGGGCCCCACCTAAACCCATTAACTGCTGCCTGCAGCGGCCTCCCTGGCGTGCCATATACAAAGGGAAGGATTTTCTATACTCCGGTAGGCACCGAAAGAGGTAAAGACTGGAAATAGTATAAGGCTGGCATGACGCCAGCCTTATTAGGTGTTACTGCTGATATTTCTCACCCAGATGCAGCCAGGTATCAACCACCGAGTCCGGGTTTAAGGACACACTGTCAATGCCCTGCTCTACCAGCCACAGAGCCAGATCTTCGTGATCCGACGGCCCCTGCCCACAGATACCCACATACTTACCACGGGCATTAGCGGCCTTAATGGCCATGGACAGCATCGCCTTAACGGCTTCGTTACGCTCATCGAACAAGTGAGCGATCAGACCCGAGTCCCGATCCAGACCCAGCGTCAGCTGTGTCATATCATTGGAGCCGATGGAGAAACCATCGAAAATATCCAGGAACTGGTCGGCCAATACCGCATTGGAAGGCAGCTCGCACATCATAATGACGCGCAAACCATTTTCGCCCTGCTTAAGTCCCTGCTCGGCCAGAAGCTCGATAACCTGACGCCCCTCTTCCAAGGTACGTACAAAGGGAATCATGATCTCCACATTGGTCAGTCCCATCTCATTGCGTACTCGCTTGATGGCCTCACATTCCAGCGCAAAGCACTCGCGGAAGTCCTCGGAGATATAACGGCTGGCACCGCGAAAGCCCAGCATGGGGTTTTCCTCATCGGGCTCATACTGGAAACCACCCACCAGATTAAAGTACTCGTTCGACTTAAAGTCAGACATGCGCACAATAACCTTTTCCGGCGAGAAGGCCGCACCGATGGTGGCGATGCCTTCCATCAGCTTCTTAATGTAAAATTCACGAGGTGACTCGTAACCGGCCATCATATCGCGGATTTCCGCTTTGACATCTTCAGGCTGATTATCAAAATCCAGCAGCGCTTTGGGGTGAACGCCAATCATGCGGTTAATGATAAATTCCAACCGTGCCAGTCCCACCCCTTTGTGTGGCAGACGTGCGAAGCCAAAGGCTCTGTCCGGGTTGCCCACATTCATCATAATCTTAAAGGGCACTTCCGGCATGGCATCGATGCGCGAGCGCGTCACATCAAACTCCAACTCAGAGCCGTAAATGTAGCCGGTGTCCCCTTCGGCGCAGGAGACTGTGACCTTATCACCGTTTTTAATTACCTCAGTGGCATCACCACAACCGACAACCGCTGGAATGCCCAGCTCGCGGGCAATGATCGCCGCATGGCAGGTGCGACCACCGCGATTGGTGACAATGGCCGAGGCCTTTTTCATGATCGGCTCCCAGTCCGGGTCAGTCATATCGGTCACCAATACATCACCGACCTGGATCTTATTCATTTCATCCAGCGAACTCAGCACCTTCGCCTCACCGGCACCGATTTTATGACCGATAGCACGGCCTTCGCAGACCAGCCTGGCATCGCCTTTTAACTGGAAGCGCTCTACTACCTGCATGTCTTCGCGGCTGCGCACCGTCTCAGGACGCGCCTGCACGATATATAACTTGCCGTTCACACCGTCTTTGGCCCATTCGATATCCATTGGGCGTTGGTAATGCTGCTCGATAATCACCGCCTGGCGGGCCAAATCCATTACTTCATCGTCTGTCAGGGAGAACTTATGGCTCAGTTCAGCGTCGACGTCGACAATTTCCACCTGCTTACCGTGGCTGGCATCCTGCGAGTAAACCATCTGCTTGAGCTTGCTGCCCATGTTGCGACGCAAGATAGCCGGACGTTCGGCAGCCAGCGTCGGTTTATGGACATAGTATTCATCCGGGTTTACGGCGCCCTGCACCACCATTTCACCCAGGCCCCAGGAAGAGGTGACAAAAACCACATCTTCAAAGCCAGACTCGGTATCGATGGAGAACATGACACCAGAAGAGGCCTTGTCACTGCGTACCATCAGCTGAACCCCTGCCGACAGGGCTACGCCCTTATGGTCGTAGCCCTGATGCACACGGTATGAAATGGCCCGATCATTAAACAGCGAGGCGTACACGTGCTTGATGGCAGTCAGTACGTTTTCATAGCCTTTCACATTCAGGAAGGTTTCCTGCTGGCCTGCAAAAGACGCATCGGGCATATCTTCGGCGGTAGCTGATGAGCGCACCGCAAAGGAGGCGTCGCTGCCTGCTTCTTGCTCTAATGTGTCGAAAGCCTCGCGAATGGCCGCTTCTTGCTCGGCCAAAAACGGCGTGTCGATGATCCACTGGCGGATCTCTCCGCCCGCTTTCGCCAGAGCGTCCACGTCATCCACATCCAAAGCGTCAAGGGTCTGATGGATGCGATCGTTAAGCCCGCTCTGTTCCAGAAACTGATTAAACGCCGCCGCGGTGGTGGCAAAGCCGCCAGGAACCGACACCCCGGCCGAAGCCAGATTGGAAATCATCTCCCCCAGAGATGCATTCTTGCCGCCCACCTTGTCGACATCCTGCATCCCCAATTCCTGATACCACAACACGTAATCTTGCACTGCAACGCCTCCGGATAGTTGTTAAATGCATTAAGGATGATTTATTTCCTTTATGCATTTTTACTCGCTTTTTGTGGGATGGATTTTAAAATGGTGGGTATAAAAAAGTAAAATTTTATTTGTTTTCGTAATAAAATTACGACAATGTTAAGGAGATGTTGTGCGCAGCGCGTTTTATATTTCAGACGGTACCGCCATTACTTCAGAGGTATTCGGTCATGCCCTGCTGTCCCTGTTCCCCACTGAATTCAACCACATCACCATTCCCTTTGTGGAAACCGAAGAACAGGCCAGACAGGTTTGTAAGGAAATTTCGGACAATTTTAAGCAAACGGGTGAACGCCCTTTGGTGTTTTATACCATCGTTAACTCTGACGTTCGCGAAGTCATCAGCGGCTCGGAAGGCATCAATTATAATTTTCTGGATCAATTCGTCGCACCCTTAGAGAAGATTCTCGGCTTGCCCGCCAAGCCTGAAAAACACCGCACCCACAGCATTCATGAAAAGACTTATGATATCCGTATTGAAGCGGTCAATTATGCGCTGGCCAATGATGACGGAAGTACCACAGATAACTACGCCGAGGCCGATATTATCCTGGTAGGCGTGTCCCGCTCTGGCAAAACACCGACCAGCTTATATCTGGCGCTGCAATACGGCATCAAGGCTGCCAATTATCCGTTCACTGAAGAAGATATGGGCGATATGTTAAAGCTGCCGCCCAAGCTCAGGCGGTTTAAGGAGAAGCTGTTTGGGCTGACTATTTCCGCCGACCGGCTGCATCAGATCCGTAATGAACGACGCGCCAACAGCCGCTATGCCTCCATCCGCCAATGTCGCATGGAGCTCAGGGAAGTAGAAAACCTGTACCGTAAGGAAAAAATTCCCTTCCTCAATAGTACCCGTTTCTCAGTGGAGGAAATTTCCGCCAAGATCTTAGCCCAGACAGGCCTGACACGGAAAAAATACTAAAAGCATGCAGCCGCCCGGAACGGGCGGCCTGAGGGTGCAACGTGTTAGTCGTTTTTCAGATGATCGGCCACCAGGAAGGCCAACTCCAGCACCTGATCGGCATTTAAACGAGGATCACACTGAGTCTGATAGCATTCGGCCAGATCCGCTTCGCTGATCTTATAGGCACCACCAGTACACTCGGTCACGTGTTGGCCGGTCATTTCCAGATGGATGCCACCTGCATGGGTGCCCTCGGCCCGGTGAGCCTGGAAGAACTGCTGGATCTCTCGCAGGATACTGTCGAAGTTACGGGTTTTATAGCCACTTGAAGCCTTCACCGTATTGCCGTGCATGGGGTCGGAACTCCACACCACATGACGACCTTCCTGCTTGACCCGGCGCAGTAAGCGCGGCAGGTTTTCAGCCAGATTGTCCGCCCCCATCCGAGTGATCAGAGTCAACCGGCCCGGATCATTGTTGGGGTTTAAAGCATCGATAAGGCGAATCAACTCGTCTTCGGCCATGCTTGGCCCAACCTTAACCCCAATGGGATTATGAATGCCGCGGAAGAATTCCACGTGAGCATGATCCAACTGGCGGGTTCGTTCGCCAATCCACAGCATATGCGCCGAACAGTTGTACCACTTATCGGTTAAGGTATCGACGCGGGTTAGCGCCTGCTCGTAGTTGAGCAGCAATGCCTCATGGGACGTAAACAGGTTGGTCTCGTGAAGTGCCGGATGATTGTTGGCATTAATCCCCACCACTTCCATAAATTCGAGCGCATCCTGCAGGCGATTGGCCAAATCCTGATAGCGCTCTTTCAGCGGATTATTTTCCACAAAGGCCATATTCCAACGGTTAACCTGATGTAAGTCTGCCAACCCACCCTGAGCAAAGGCTCTGAGCAGGTTTAACGTGGACGACGCCCGGTGATAAGCCTCCACCATGCGCTCAGGGTCCGGTACCCGGGCAGCTTCTGTGAACTCGAAACTGTTGATGATATCGCCCCGGTAACTAGGCAGAGAGACCCCATCAATGGTTTCCATATCGCTGGAGCGAGGCTTGGCGTACTGGCCTGCCATTCGCGCAACCTTAGTTACCGGGCAGCGCCCCGCATAAGTCAGCACGATGGCCATCTGCAGAATGACCTTAAAGGTGTCGCGAATCTTCGGTGCATTAAACTCACTGAAAGACTCTGCACAATCGCCGCCCTGCAACAAGAAGCCCTTGCCCTGGGACACATCGGCCAACTGGGAATAGAGCGCGCGGGTTTCCTCGGCAAACACCAGCGGTGGATACGACGACAGACGCTGCTCCACTTCGCTTAGCTTGTCATTATCCGGGTAAGTGGGTTGTTGCAGAATCGGCCTTTCTCGCCAGCTATCAGGTTGCCAATGTGTCACGAAGTTTCCTTTATTAATGCTTCAACTAGTTACAGACCCGACAACTTACGACCTCTGTAAGAATATTTCAATGCGAAATGCATCTAACTCATTCAATCAGGCTCGGTGCGCACTGCACAACGACCGTTTGAGTCATATAACCAGTGAACCCGACAATCCAGTGTCTCTGCCAGACGAGTTGACTCCACCAACTCTCCCACCGTGTCACAGGCCAGCAACCGTTGGTTTTTCAACAAAACCAGACGGTCGGCGTAGTCAAAACTCATGGTCAAATCATGACTGGACATCACCACCAGATTGCCTTTGATAGCCAGCGCGTTTAACAACGTAAGCAACTGATGTTGATGACGATAATCCAGTCCCTGTAAAGGCTCGTCCAGCAGGAGCAAAGCCTGGCCGTGTTCTATCTGCGGCCAAAGCTGCAGCAATACTCGCGCCAAATGCACCCGCTGCAGTTCTCCGCCGGATAACGCGGTTAATGGCCGGTGGTAAAAAGCGCTAATTTCCAGCGCTGCGGCCAAAGAGTCATCAATGTGGCTCCCCCCGCTGTAATAATCCAACAGCTCCGCCACCGTCAACGGAAACGCGCAGTGATAATCCTGTTCCAGGAACGTGCGGTAATACGCTAGCTCTGCTGGCTGGTAGGTATTAATCGCGTTATTCAGTAACAGATATTGACCGGAATCGATATCCAGCAACCCCGCCAGGACCGTTAACAGGCTTGATTTTCCCGCCCCGTTTGCACCGATTAAATGCACGCACTGGCCGGACGTCAGATTCAGACTGATATCCTGCAATCGCCCTGTGACCGTTACTGCTTGCAGACGAATCATCAACGGCCCACCTGACGAATAATGATGTAAAGAAACAAGGGGCCTCCTACCGTCGCGGTCAGCATGGACACCGGCACCGCGACGCCGCCGAAGGCACGAGACGCCAGAATCACGATCAGCATTAAAATCGCACCGGTCAATGCCGACGCCGGTAGAATAAGACGGTTATCATGGCCCCAGCACAACCTGAGAAGGTGTGGCACCAGCAGCCCCACAAAGGCAATGGAGCCTGCCAGTGACACGGCTATACCTACCAGCATGGCGCTGACTAATAAAATGCGCGGATAAAAACGTCCCATATCCAGGCCTCTGAGCTGGGCAGCGCTGTGGCCCAGATAGAGCCAGTTTAACGCACTGGATTGCGTCGTCACATAGGCCAATAAGACTAACGCCACCGGCAGCGTGATCAATGCGAGGGTCAAGTCAGCCTGATGCAAACTCCCAAGCAGCCAGAAGGTCAAATTACGCAGCGACTGGGCATCGCTGAAAAAGTAAAGCCAGGCAATAATACCACCGGCTAAGGTCGACACAGCAATCCCCGCGAGAATCACTGTATTAGCCGCATAAAAGCTTAATCGTTTGCTAATAAAATAAATCAGCAAGGTGGTGAGCATGGCCCCGATAAAGGCAAACACCGGCAGGCCGTAAACCCAGCTCGCGCCGAAACCGGTTAACAGAAACAGCGCTGCAAATAAGCTGGCACCGCTACTGATACCGATAATACCGGGATCGGCCAGAGGATTTTTTAACAAAACCTGTAGCAAGGCAGCGCTGACAGCAAGCCCAGCACCGACAGTCCAGGCGGTTAACACGAGAGGCAGCCGCAACTGCCAGAGGATCTGTTGCTGCGCGCCATCGTCACCGGGGAGTCCGTGCAGCAACACCCACAGGCTCAGCCCAAACAACAGCGCCGTGAGCACCAGCAACTTAGTACGGTGGCTCATTGGCGCGATAAATGAGTCAACAAGGCGTCCACACCGGCTTCAACCCGGTCCAATACCTCTTCAAAACCGCCCTGCCCGCCATAGTACGGATCCGGAACGATAGGATCAGACAAATCGGTAAAACTTAAAAACAGACGCACTTTATGCTGATGTTCGTCGGGACAGCGTGCCTGCAGGTCAGCCAGGTTGTCTTCGTCCATGGCCAGTATCCAGTCAAAACGCTCAAAGTCGCTATCATCCACCCGACGAGCGCGCAGATCATCACAAGGATAACCTCTATCCAACGCGGCCCTTTGAGTTCGCGGGTCCGGTGCTTTGCCCACATGATAGGCGGCGGTGCCCGCCGAATCGATGGTCAGTTCCACACCAGTCTGTTTAGCTCTGGCGCGCATAACCGCATGAGCCGTGGGTGAACGGCAGATATTGCCCAGGCAGACAAATAATACAGAGGTGGGTGTTGGCATAGTGCTCCTTTAAACAAGACGTCTTATTGCCTGATGCAACTATTAATAAACTGGGCATTAGAGGTCATTATTGGCAGACTCGCCGTGAGACCGTCCCTGGGGTGCCTGTCCAGCAGCCTTGCTGCAGAGGGTCTGCTCACAATGCCCCTAAGCCCAACCAGCTATCTTGATAAACGGTACTATGTCAGACTGGCTTCCCCAGTCAACACAGTCACTTACCCCTGGCGCAAGGCGTTAATGCGCTTTTCCAGCGGGGGATGGCTTAAGAACAGTTCACTGACACTGTGCCGTCCGCGAATGCCAAAGGCCGCCAGGGTACCGTCCAACTTAGATTCCTGACTGAGTTTTAGCCGCTCAAGTGCTGCTATCATCTTCTGTTTGCCCACCAGGTTCGCCGAGCCGGCATCGGCCCGATACTCCCGGAAGCGACTGAAAGCCATCACGATGATACTGGCAATCAACCCAAACACCATCTCAAGCACAAACACTGTCGCCATATAGGCAAAAAAGCCCATGCCGCCACCCTGCTCGTTGTTACCGCGCATAGCACTCGAAATCACATTGGCCACCACTCGGGCCAGGAAGATCACAAAGGTATTTAAGATGCCCTGCAGTAAAGTCATGGTCACCATATCGCCATTGGCAATATGGCTGACTTCATGGGCCAGCACCGCCTCGACCTCGTCCCGACTCATACTCTCCATAAGCCCGGTGGACACAGCGACCAGGGCATTATTGCGACTGGCTCCGGTAGCGAAGGCATTCATATCTGCCGAGCGGTACATCGCCACTTCCGGCATGCCAATTCCGGCCTGTTTAGCCTGACGGGCCACGGTATCCACGAGCCAGCGCTCGGTTTCCGAGCGCGGCTGCTCGATGACATAGGCCCCTACCGAGCGTTTGGCCATCCACTTTGACAGCCACAGAGATATAAAGGCCCCGCCAAAACCAAACACGCTGGCAAAGATCAGCAAACCACCGTAGCTTTGCATGGATGTTCCCGTGGCCGCGAACACAATGTTCATCACCACACCCAGTACCAGCACAACGGCCAAATTGGTTGCCAAAAACAGCAGCACTCGCTTCATGGTTACATACTCCAGTTATACCAATGCGTATAGACGTTTCATTACCGTCATTAATGTAGTGTCACAGTCATCGCTTTCCAATAGACAAAGTGTGAACATTTATGACAACAGTCCACTTGCTATCCACCCACTTAAAGAATGGGCGTCAGATCCAGATACTTAAATGCTTCTGCCGGGCCGGATAAGCGCGGTATTTTGCCCAGAAAAGGGGCCTGGATACTCTTATGTAAATAGTTGAGGTTGTCGTCGGCATAGGGCATCTGCCAGTCCACCTGATTGGCAATCCAGCCCACCAGTTTAAGACCATCATTTTGAATGGCTTCGGCGGTCAGCAAGGCATGGTTCAAACATCCCAGCCGCAGGCCCACTACCATGATTACCTGCATCTGCTGCTGTTTAACAAAATCACTCAGGTAAATCCCGTCTGTAAGCGGCAAACGCCAGCCTCCCGCACCTTCTGCCACCAGATAGTCCGGCTGCATCCGCTCAATATTGCTCACCGCTTGGTTTAACGGGTCTAAATCAATCCGTTGGCCCAAGCTTTCAGCCGCAATGTGCGGCGCGATGGGTTGCTCATAGGCGCAGGGGTTGACCTGTTCATATGTCAGCTCTACCGTACTTTCCCTTTGCAGTAGCAACGCATCATCGTTACGCAGGGCGCCCCCCAAATTATTACAACCCGCTGCTACGGGCTTAAACCCAGCGGTACTGAAACGGCGCTGTTTAAGCTGGTTTAAAATCGCGGAAGTCGCAAAGGTTTTACCCACATCCGTGTCTGTTCCCGTTACAAACAACTTTTTCATTTACTCAGTTCCAAAGTCAAAATTCGATAAGTCAGCGGCAACCCGTGTTCGCAGCCATAGTGCTCTAGGTATTGCCCCTCAATATTCTTTAAGGTGTGGCGCCCCAAATACCCGGACTGGCGCTGGATCACCACATTGGCACCGATAGCCTTAATGGAGCCCAGTAACTGGCGAACGCTTGCGTGATACGTCAAATAATCCTGTTGGTGGCTCTGCACGGTAAACCCGGCTTCTGTAGCAGCCTGAATCACCTTGCCCGGATCGGCAAAGCGATTGACATGCTGGTGTTTATCCACCTTCTGCCAGCAATCGTTAAGCTGATAAAAAGAGCCATCCACCATCAGGGTAAGCACTGCCCGGCCCTGAGGCTGAAGCACCCGGTATATTTCATCTAAAGACAGGCTTAAGGGGTCACACCACTGCAGTGCCATGGAGGAAAACACCACATCCACGCTTTCAGAGCGAAGCGGCAACGCATCGGCATCACCCTGCATCCAGGTAACGTCTTGCGCATTGTGCTGCGCCGCCTGCAGCATGCCAAAGGCCAAATCCAATCCCAGCACCTGATTGGCACGCCCCTGTAAGCCCACTGTTATCCGGCCCGGGCCGCAGCCAATATCCAACAACCGGTTTGCCGAGGCTGGCAGTCGGCTTACGGCATCGTCGGCGATCCGGCGTTGTACCTCGGCGGCTTTATCATAATCCGCCGCCGCACGACTGAACTGCCGGGCGATACTGTGTTTAATATCCGGCTCAATCAGGCTTTGCAAAAGCTTGCTCCATTAAAGTCACCAACTGCTGAATATCCTGATCCTGGTGAGCTGCGCTAAGAGTAATACGGATACGGGCCGAATCCACGGGTACCGTGGGCGGACGAATGGCGACAGCCATCACGCCGTCTCGCTCCAACTTCTGGCTCATCGCCAGTGTCTTTGCCGCATCCCCGAGGATAATGGGCTGAATAGCGGTCTGTGACTCGCTCAGCGGCAGTCCGGCGCGCTGGGCCAGATGACGAAACAGGGCGATATTGTTATTAAGTCTGTCGCGCCGCCAGCTCTGATGTTCCATCAATTGCAAAGCGCCCAGTGTTACCGCCGCCATCAGCGGCGACATGGCGGTGCTGTAGATATAGTCGCGGGCAAAATTCAGCAAATATTCGAACAACAATTCGTCACAGGCAACAAACGCACCGCTGGTACCCACCGCTTTGCCAAAAGTAGCCATTAGCAAAGGCACCTGAGTCGCATCCAAACCAGATGCAGCCACACTGCCAAAGCCCGTCTCGCCGGATATGCCAAAGCCATGAGCGTCGTCGAGCATCAGCAGGCTGTTATTGGCGGTGGCCGTTTGTGCTAACTCGGCCAGAGGCGCTCTGTCACCGTCCATACTGAAAACGCCTTCGGAGATCACCAGAGTATCGCCCTTAGCCTTAGTCATCAGTTGTGCCAGATGCTCACTGTCATTATGGCGAAAACGCATCAACCTCGCTTTGGTATGGGTAGCACCATCAAGCATAGAGGCGTGGCTGAGGCGGTCGGCCAAAATGGTGCCGCCGTCTTTCATCAGGGTGTGGATCAGGCTGTGATTGGCACTGAAACCTGCGTTAAAGAGTAACGCTCGTCGATAGCCCAGCCGCTCACATAAAAAGGCTTCCAGCCTGGCATGCTCCACGGTAAAGCCGGTCACCAACGGTGAGGCGCTGCTGCCTGCCCCCACCCGCTCGGCGGCCTGCACCGCCACGGCTTTAAGCTCATCGCTGTGCGCCAGGCCCAGATAGTCGTTGCCGGAAAAATTCAGGTAGGCCCGGCCATCCAATTTAACCGTGCGTCCGTCTACCGGCTCTATCACCCGGCGGCGACGCAATAGCGCCGCCTCGTGCCGCGCGTCCAACTCGGCCTGTAAACGGGAAAAGCCCATTTAGGACGCGTCGTAAAACAGCGCTTCGGACTCTTTCTCGGCCACCGCATCACGCAGCACCGATTCATGAGCTTCATCGGAATAATCCCGGCCGCGCTCGGTGTTGATGCCCAGCTTCTTAAACAGCTGCACATCCGAGTCTTCGTCCGGGTTGGAGGTCGTCAGCAGCTTACAGCCATAGAATACCGAGTTAGCGCCGGCCAGGAAGCACAGCGCCTGCATCTGCTCATTCATCTCTTCCCGGCCTGCCGACAGACGTACATAACTTTTCGGCATCATGATCCGGGCCACGGCAATGGTGCGCACAAATTCAAAGGGCTCCATATCCTCAAGGTGATCCACCGGCGTGCCTTCCACTTTGACCAGCATGTTGATCGGTACACTCTCGGGCTGCTCAGGCAGGTTGGCCAGTTGCATTAGCAGACCAGAGCGGTCATTAGCATTTTCGCCCATGCCCACGATGCCGCCTGAGCACACATTCATGCCCGCTGCACGCACATTTTCCAAGGTATCCAGACGATCCTGATACGTTCGGGTGGTAATAATCTCACCGTAGTATTCGGGAGAAGTATCCAGGTTATGATTGTAATAGTCCAAACCGGCATCTTTGAGCATCATAGCCTGCTCGCGGGTCAGCATACCCAGCGTCATACAGGTCTCCAGCCCCAGATCTTTGACCCCCTGAACCATCTCGATGATATAAGGCATATCGCGGTCTTTCGGGTTACGCCAGGCCGCCCCCATGCAAAAGCGCGTAGAGCCGGCTTGCTTGGCTTCCTTAGCCCGCTGTAACACTTTCTCCACTTCCATCAAACGCTCTTTTTCCAGACCAGTGTCATAACGCGCGCTCTGCGGACAGTATTTACAGTCCTCCGGGCAGGCGCCGGTTTTTATAGACAGCAAGGTACTGACCTGAACCTCGTTCGGGTTAAAATGCTCGCGGTGAACTTGCTGGGCGCGGAATAAGAGATCGTTAAAGGGCAAAGCGAATAAGGCATTCACTTCATCCAGAGTCCAGTCGTGACGGATTTCTTCAGCAGACATAGCGCTTCCTTTACAGGGGTAATATGCTCGAGTAGTCTAAGCGCCGACCTTAAGTTGTCAACCGATTTCATTTACCACACTTTACATCTGGTGATATTTTAACCATGGATACTTCTTTCGATCAGCAGCACATTTGGCACCCTTATACCTCAGCCTTGAATCCATTGCCTTGTTACCCGGTGAAACGGGCTGAAGGTGTCAGGATAGAGTTGGACGACGGCCGCAAGCTGATCGATGGCATGGCGTCCTGGTGGGCAGCCATCCACGGTTACAACCACCCGGCTCTGAATAGCGCCGTTCATGAACAAACCGACAATATGGCCCATGTCATGTTTGGTGGCCTGACCCACCAGCCCGCTATCGAGGTGAGTAAGAAGCTGATCGATATGGCCCCGGACGGATTAGAACGGGTGTTTTTGGCCGATTCAGGCTCGGTGGCAGTGGAAGTGGCCATGAAGATGGCCTTGCAATATTGGGCCTGTCAGGGCAATCAGCAAAAACATAAGTTTCTGACCCCTCGTAACGGTTATCACGGCGATACCTTTGGCGCGATGTCGGTGTGCGATCCGGTCAACGGCATGCATTCGCTGTTCAGCAATGTCCTGCCCAAGCAGATTTTTGCCCCCGCCCCTCAGACGCTCTTTGACCAGCTTTGGAACGAAGATGAAATGGCACCGCTGATCGAACTGTTGGAGCAGCACCACCACGAAATTGCCGCTATGATCCTGGAGCCCGTGGTACAAGGCGCTGGCGGCATGCGCATTTATCATCCCAATTATTTACAGCGAGCCCGCCAGTTGTGTGACGAATACGGCGTGTTGTTGATCGCCGATGAAATCGCTACCGGCTTTGGCCGTACCGGCAAGTTGTTTGCGTGCGAACACGCCGATATCAGCCCGGATATCCTGTGCGTGGGTAAGGCATTAACGGGCGGCTACATGACCATGGCCGCCACCTTGTGCAGCGAGGATGTGGCGATGGGCGTGTGCCAGGGCGAGCCCGGTGTGTTTATGCACGGCCCCACTTATATGGGCAACCCTTTAGCCTGTGCAGTGGCTGACGCGAGCCTTTCACTGATTCAGCAGGGCCACTGGCATCAGCAGGTCGCCAATATCGAACAACAATTACAGCAAGAATTAGCGCCTCTTGCAGAGTTAGAAGCCGTGGCCGATGTGCGGGTTTTAGGTGCCATTGGTGTGGTGGAAGCTCATAAACCGGTGGATGTGGCGAGCATTCAACGCCATTTTGTAGACGCCGGGGTCTGGATCCGTCCGTTTGGCAAGCTGGTGTATATAATGCCCCCCTATATCATCCAGCCCGATGAGTTGCGCCAGCTAACTCAAGCGATTGGCTCAGCGCTCAATTAGTCAAAAGCGGTCAACTAACGATAGGTGTCGACAATACGTTTCAGTTCGCCCGTTTGCGCTAATTCAGCCAAGCGGTACTCCAACCAATGCTGGGCCTCTTCCGGAAGGTGCCCATCGTACATCAGGTACATTTGTATGGTCGGGATCAAATGGCTGAGTGACTGGATCACATAATCATTGGCGCGCATGTTTAACTGCCTCAGGTGGTACTGTAAACGCAAGTCAATATCCAGGTAGGCATCACCTCGTCCCTTTTGCAGCATTCTCAGAGCATGAGCCGGCGATGCAACGTAAGAGATACGAAAACGCACATTTTCGTCGCTTTGCTCAGACAGGTAACTTTGCAGCTGCGGATAGTCATAGCCGCGCACCAGTAACAGATGCACAGAGGCTAAATCATTCCACTGATTAACCTCGATGTCTCGGCGAGTGATGAGTACATGCCGCCAGTCAAACAGCGGCGTCTGCGACAAACGTGCGCCGTCGATTAACCAAGGTTCGGCCCCATAGGTTAGCCAATGATGTACCTCGCCTTGTTCCCGCATACGCTGCATTCTTTGGGCAGGTGCCATTAGCGTTTTTAAGCGATAAGGCTGCTGCGCAAATATGGCCTTAACAATATCCGTTATCACTCCTGAGTGCATAGGCTGGCCGGGCTGCGATATTTGAAGTGGCTGTACCTGACCCGGATAGATCAGATAAGTGAGATCCAATGCCCGGGCACCGGTTGCGCCTGACATGGTTAAAAGACACGCAGCAGTCCATATGATAAATATTCGATTCATCGGGTTTGGGTAAGCTCCGACCAATCAAGAAGCCCTTGAGCGAGTATGTGCTCCAAACTCACAGCCATGCTGCGAACATCATGCAAAGCATTATGGGCTTCACCTTTCAGTGGCAGCTGAAACACCTTATGCAGATCGCCACTGCATACATCGTTCACCGCTATCCCTGCGCGGTTAAACACATCCATCAGGTTTTCAAAACCGCCGCCAAATTCAGGCTGGGGTAAGCTCAGTAACCGGGCATTTTCCATTAATACTTCATCATCTTTGCCCCAGCAGAAGCAGCGCAGCTGTCCTTGTTCGGTGAACTGGTGAAAAGCCTTTAACGCCGACGCATAATCGACACCATGATTCTCCAGCGCATGCTGAGTGATTCCCGTCAGATCCACAATATAGTCGCTGAGCGTGGGGTTGATTGCCGGGCAAACGAGCTCATTGAAGCTCTGTTCTATCTGGATTCCCTCAGAGATATAATCGATTTTCAGTGCTGCCAACTGTATAACCTCACGGTGCTCCCCGGGTCCACGCCAATTGCGCTCCCTGGAGCCGGGCCAGGCGGTAAACTCAGTATCAAACAATACAATCGGTGGCATAGAAAACAATTAGTAACAGCGGTGTGGTTATATCAACCCATTCCTTACTCTAACGCAAGGGTCAGTCCATATGTTTGAAAAGGTAGAGAATAAACATCACCGAGATAACGAGAAGGACGGGTAAATTAAGCCAGATAGCATCGCCCCGACGCCGGATACGCTTGCGGCGAATAACGGTGCCCGCCGCGCTGATGATAAAAGTCAGTACCACCGTAATGATTAAATAGACGCTGTAGCTTTCCAGCCAGTGCTCTCTAACTTGCAGCTTCCAATAGGTGATCAGCCCCGTAATGAGCTCGGGCCGCGCGTAATGAAACAGCACCAGCGCCAGCACAAACACACTCCAGCCGAGGATACTAAGTACGATCAATAACTTGAGTACTGGATCCCGGGTTTTGGGAGCTTCTCTTCGTTCGGCACGTTCAGGCGTTTTGTCTGTCTTCATGATTTATGCTTGAGTCTCTGATACAGCTAAGTAAGATAGCGTTTTTGCTTCTCAGCCCCACGATCGAGAGGCAGTTATAGTATTTTAGGCAATAGCCGCTCATTTTTCGTTCAAATATCAGAATTTTATCTGGCAAAAAGATCTTATGTACCGGTTTGTTACAGCCAGAGATGGAGAGTTTTAATGGCGCATACCCCAGTTGTCGATGTTCTTAAGGGTCAACACGCGGTCGGCGATACCGTTTTGGTCAAAGGATGGGTTCGTACCCGTCGTGATTCCAAGGCCGGTTTGTCGTTTATTAATTTGCATGACGGGTCCTGCTTCGATCCGGTGCAGGTCATCGCGTTAAACACCCTGAATAACTATGACGATATACTCAAGCTCACAGCCGGATGCTCGGTCAGCATCACCGGCACGGTCAAAGAGTCTGAGGGTCAGGGCCAGGCGCTGGAAATTGAGGCTCAGGATGTCGAGATCCTGGGCTGGGTAGAAAACCCAGACACCTACCCCATGGCCGCCAAGCGCCACAGCATCGAGTACTTGCGGGAACACGCTCACCTGCGTCCGCGCACCAATGTAATCGGTGCGGTAACGCGCGTGCGCCATTGCCTGTCGGCGGCCATTCACCGTTTTTTCCACGAGCAAGGCTATTACTGGATCAGCACGCCGATTATGACCGCCAGTGACACCGAAGGCGCCGGGGAGATGTTCCGCGTCTCCACGCTGGATATGGCGAACCTGCCGCTGGACGACAAGGGCCATGTGGATTACTCGGAAGACTTCTTTGGTAAAGAAACCTTCCTGACCGTATCCGGCCAGTTAAACGTAGAAACCTTCGCCTGCGCCATGTCCAAGGTATACACTTTTGGCCCCACCTTCCGCGCCGAAAACTCCAACACCAGCCGCCATCTGGCCGAGTTTTGGATGATCGAACCCGAGGTTGCCTTTGCCGACTTAAACGACGTTGCCGGGCTTGCCGAAGAGCTGCTGAAATACGTATTTAAGGCGGTACTGGAAGAGCGCCGCGACGATATGGAGTTTTTCGCCAAGCGCATCAATAAAGAAGCCATCAGCCGGTTAGAAAAGGTGGTGGAACAGGACTTTGTGCATATGGATTACACCGATGCCATCGAAATCCTGAAAAACTCGGGCAAGAAGTTCGAATTCCCGGTGGAATGGGGCGTGGATCTGTCGTCTGAACACGAGCGTTACCTGGCCGAAGAGCATGTGGGCGCGCCCATTATTATGAAGAACTATCCCAAGGACATTAAGGCCTTCTATATGCGCATCAACGACGACGAGAAAACCGTCGCAGCCATGGATGTGCTGGCCCCGGGGATTGGTGAGATCATCGGCGGCTCCCAGCGTGAAGAGCGTCTGGATGTGTTCGACCGCCGCTTGGATGAAATGGGCCTGAATAGAGAAGACTACGCCTGGTACCGGGATCTGCGCCGCTACGGCACCGTACCCCACTCCGGCTTTGGCCTGGGCTTTGAACGTCTGGTGGCCTACGTCACCGGCATGCAAAACGTCCGGGATGTGATCCCCTTCCCCAGAACGCCGGGGAATGCACAATACTAATTACTGCGATTTTACTTCCTGTAGAACTAAAAAAGCCGACACCTTTGTCGGCTTTTTTATTGTTTACTCTGGTGAGCTTAGAGCGTTATAAATCACCTTATCCATTTACGGCCTCTGATGTAGAACCTACATCTTTTTTAAGCAGTAACACGACCAAGTAAACCAAAGCGAAAGGCGGAATCAACGATAACACCCACCCAATAAACCTGCTAAAACAGGAGTTTGTGTTTTACGACGGCCAAGGTAGTAACAGACTGCACCCATGATTAAGGCGAAGAGTGCGATAAACTCGCCAAGCAACGTAGCATTAATATTCAAACGAACTCTCCCTGTAGTTTATAACGCCGCCATAAGCGGTGAGTAACAGTTGGCTAAACTTTCTAGCGAAGCGGAACCGAGCCAACTGTTACGAATCCGACTTAATGGCTTTGTTAGCTGCTATTTTCTGGTTTGTAGTACTGTTTCCAGTGACTACCTAAAGGCAACATTACAATGTGTAAAACTAACCACCAAAGAAAAATCGGTGCAACACCATAAAAGTGACCAGCCGGCATATAGCCATGAGACATCTGGTTTCTTAAGTCTCCATATATCTTATCTATTAAAATTGATTGAAGATTTCCGACAATATCTTGACCTAAAACTTCAATAATAGCTGGATGATCTAATAAATATTTCAGGCCACTTCTTTCTTGAGAACCATCACCGTGCAATGTTGTTGGCTCCTCTCCTTGAGTTCTTGCCACGTACCTAAGTGAATTTTCAATCTGTGGAATAAGAATATGACACGCACTTAGAAAATCCCCTTCAAGGCCAAATATAATCCCTTTAATATAAAAATATTCGTGCCCATATGGTATGAACGGACTATTTTTTAAAATAGATTCTAGAGCATATTCAGAAACATGGTGCTGAGTCATTAGCTCATTTAGGGCAGGTCTTATCTGTCCCTGTACTGCTAATTGATGATCAATTCCAATATTTTTCATCATTGTAGCCCAAGTGACAGGACCATCTTGACTTTCATCTAGTCCCATACCAGCAGGAACTGTTGCAACTGTGATACCTTCGTGATCTATATGCGTTCCACCAAACATCCATGCGATGCTACTTTGCATTTGTTCGATTGCTTGCTCTTTCAGCTTGTTAATATCTGTAGGTCTTGAAACCAGAACACCAAGCCTAAAAAGCATATCGAAGAAATCTTTACCTTGGACTTGAATTTTTGCTTGATGAACAATTTCACTAATGTCTTGTGCTGGTGTTGAAAACTCATGTAGTTGATGTAGAGATTCAATTTGGTGATCTCTCATTGTCTCATATAGTTCAAGCCTTTCTTGCCTAGTGTTGGGGACTTTAGACAATGCATCAATTGCTTTAAGTATGCATCCTGCAGCTATCAGTCCACCATCTTGAAGCTCTGAGTCTTTGATGTGGCAAGCTGCTATTTCTCTCCATATTTCTTGCTGTTTGCTTTTATTTCTAGATGAATTAGCAGAGTTTAGTGCGCACTCCCATCCACTTATCGCTGTTCTAGTATCACCTAATTCAAAACGAGTTTGAGCAATTTCCTCTGCTGTATTAAGAATCCAGTCATCATCACCTACGCCACATTCATGTGATAACGTCAATAAACGCAATGCATAAAAAGGTGAATCATCTAGTTTTTTACTATCTATCTCAGATTTAATGAAGTCTGCTAATTTTTCGAACAAATCAGGCCGCTGAGTATCTCTTCTGAACATGCAGCTTAACCTTAAGGCGCGTTCTATTCTCTCTGCTGGGTATATCCATGATTCACCTAATGCTAATAATTGTTTTGCTGATTCAAGATATGCCTCTATTGCCATATAGGCATGATCAACACTTCCAACTTTAGTAACCCAAGAAATATCTGCTAACCGTGCTTGTAACTCTGGTATTGTCACAGAGTCGCAAAATTGAGAAATCGCATTCAAAGACTCTTTAGAAAAATCACTGGCAATGAGACCTCTGCGGTCTTGCATTATAAATTTAGGTGAAAATGGCGCTTTCGGATTTTCAGGCTTTAGGTGCATCGAGCAAGTGGCAGATAACAGTTTTGCGGCATTAGAGCCTTCAATACTCCTCAAAGCTGACTCCAATTCATAATACAAAGGCTTGCTGCATGAACAGAGTATTTGATCTTGATCTAGTGATTGCAACTCCTCCAGAGTTACTTCAATTTCTTGAATAGACATATAACCTCCGTGTGTAGAGTGCAGCTAACGCCGCAATAAAAGGCGAGCGTTAGCGAGTCCAGCCCACGCTTTTTTTGTGGGCGAATTTTAATTGCCTTGTTAAGTGGCATTATTTGCCAACCTTTTTATATAGCTTTTCAAAGTGTTCATTGGCTTCAGTAGCATTTAGTGTTTGACGCTCTTCTACTTTTTGAGTGTTGTACTCTAATAGTTTTTGGATAAACACATCAAAGAACCCAAGTGGAAGTATTAGTGATACAACCACGGATATTACTATTACTTCAGTGAGCCAAGCGCTGCTAGTGAAGTATGCTACGATCACGACAATAGCCAGAATAGATTTCACCCATTTAGATACTGATGCAAAGCCCATTGCGGACTTAATGTCGCTAGTTAACATCTCTTCTTTCAGGTCTCGCACAATCCTTCCTTTTGCCATTTAACAGTTATTAGTGTGCACGCGCACTAAATACGGGAGGGTGATAGCTGGTTTGAGGATAGTGCATCGGTTAACTCCTTTTAAAACAATCCGTTAATGGCTTTTTGGTAGGCTGCCATGCGCCAGAAGATATGTAGAAAGTGAGCACAGTCTAACCGAGCGCTCGCTAAAAACACAAGCTAGAGAAAAAAGTATTTAATATCAATACCATGCTTAGTTGCCTTTGGAGGAAGCGAGCGCTTTACTTCGCGGGCAGGCACCAATTCATGGCAAGTTCTATTATACCTGTATATTTATTGGCTTAGGCTTGGAAAAAGCGGGTCGCTCACACTCACTCCCTGTTCGTCTTCACTCGATTTTCTTCCCTGAAAATCGCCCCACTTTTTCCGGCGCCGGCCCGCCACAGGGTGTTTTAACGGGCCAAGGGTGCACCCTCAGACATCTGCGCTTAATGTTGGAGACCCTGAGGCGACCTCAGGGTGACTGTAATAGTGAGGATTGGTATGTCGCTTTGACTTTCCCTTGACGTGCCAAGGCTCAGTCGAACGCGAAATCCTGGACGATTTCGCGAGGCGATAGTTTTACAGGATGTTGCCTAGAGCCGGTTCGACGTAGTCAGAGCCTTGGGGCGACAAGGTTCCCGGAAAGTCAGCAGCGACTAAAGACCTTTTCGCCCCTTTTAGGTCTTTCTAAAAGGGGCTGGCTCGCGAGGGAGCGCGAGTCATATCCGGCAGGGAGGCCATGGTTGAATCCTTCGCCGGGGCGACTGGGTTAGGTTAGCAAACTCGCTAAAAGAACTGGACCCCGTATCGAGTACGGGGTGACGATTACTTTAAGATTAGTGCATCATGCTCGGCAAGGAGGCCAAAGCTGGAATCAACCTCAAAAGCAGAATTCCGGCTTATCAATAAACTAAAAGACCTGAGTCCCGGCCTGCCGGGACGACGAGGGTTACTGATGCTTTGAGGATAATATCGGCTCTGACCGCGCGTTGAGTAAGGGGGACCGAGGGCGAGGCCCGGAATTGAATTCAGGGCCACAGTTAGCATAAAGAGTCTGGTCTGATTCAGGGCGCCAACCCTGGTCGCTTAATCCCAAAACTCGAAAAAGTCGCCTGTCTCCTTCTGCGGTTTGGGCAGTGGTTCGGTCACCGGGGTACCCAGATACAAGAAGCCAACAATCTCATCTTGCTCGGCCAGACCCAGCGCATTTTTCACCTCACCGTTTTGAGCGTAACTACCGGTGCGCCACATACCACTATATCCTTGGGCCACAGCGGCCATTTGCATGGCATGTACGGCACAGGAGGTGGAGGCGACCTGCTCTACCCAAGGCACCTTAGGGTGTTCGCTGTACTTGCTGATCGCCACAATCACCATAGGGGCCCGTTTAGGCAACTCTGGCGCACGTTCAATGTCTTTTGCCGACATATCTTCGGCGATGGCCCCTTGCTCAAAGATATCCCCGAGCTTTTTCAACCCCTTGCCCTGACAGACAATAAAACGCCAGGGCGTTAAGGCTCCGTGATCGGGTGCGCGCAAGGCGGCCTGCATAATATTTTCCAGCGCTTCCCCTTCGGGGGCCGGGGCTTGTAAGCGAGGTTGGGAGGAACGGGTTAACAACAACTCCAGTGCCTGCATGGGCGCTCCTTAAATCCTGTTCTGATCATCGAAGGTACAAAACCATACCTTTAGAAAGCCGCAAAGGTTCACTCCGGGAACGTTCGCGGCGAGTCTTTAAATGATGGGGCCGTTTTACTGATGCCGCATTCGGTTATCGGCACAGCCAGCGGCATAAATAGTAATCCACGCTGGTAAAGCGGCCGCCGCCGGTGAAAAACAAACTGAGCAGCATAATAAAATAGGTGGCGGCAAACTCAATACCATTATTGAGGATAACGAAGTTACCACTGCTGGTCAGCCAGTCGTAATTGCCGTATTCCTGGAGGATATCTTTGGCCATGGCCAGCTTTTCCTGAGCCTGCATGACCTGTTCGTTGTGTAAAATGGTGCCATCGGCCAACCAGCTCGAGGCATCGGCTATGGCGGGCCAGCCGTTCTGCCAATGCACTGTCACAGCGGCCACAACCATGGTGATCATCAGCGGAATACTGGCCCAGCGTGTTGCCAGCCCCACCAGAATCAACACGCCCCCCACCAGTTCGGCGGCAATGGCCAAAAACGCCATCAGCTCCGGAAACGGCATTCCCAGTCCCCACTCGCTATTGCCAAACCACTGCACCACGCTGTCAAAGGAGTTGGCTTTATTCCATCCCGCCTGAATGAGCACCGGCGCCAGATAAAGCCGAATCAGCAGAGGCGCAAGGCCTTCAGCAACGTTTGTGACGTTTAACGCCTGGTGAAGTTTTTTACCGGTATTGACGATGTCCATGCTCTCTCCTGCTGATTTTTATGGTTATTCACAGTGACAATTTCTACAATTAAGGAACGGCAACACAGCAATATCCTTTCAAAAGCCAGTATCAGTCAATAACTATGAGTAAACCCACACCATCGTCAAGTGGCGCATTACATAAACTGTATCAGAAACAGCAGCCCAAGCTGGGTGCCAAAAGGGGCACGTCAAAGCTTTTGACGACGTTTGCCGAGGACGACTATCAGCGGATCGCGGCCTTGATAGCCAAATGGCTGGAGGAGTCGGAGAAACCTCAACGCCGCCGTTCCCAGCGGCGTTGAGCATTTTTAGGATTAAATACTGGCCGCCAGTTCGGCCCCCTGGCGGATAGCACGCTTGGCATCGAGCTCCGCAGCCACATCGGCGCCGCCAATCAGATGATTAGGAATGCCTTTATCCGTCAGGCCCTTTTGCAAGGCTCTAAGCGGCAACTGGCCGGCGCAGATGATCACGTTATCCACGGCCAGTATCTGCTGCTCGCCTTCGATGCTTACATGCAGGCCTTTATCATCAATGGCTCGATACTCCACCCCGGCGATCATCTTCACCCCCTGATTTTTCAGGTCTTTACGGTGCACCCAGCCGGTGGTTTTGCCTAAGCCTTTGCCCACTTTTGAGGTTTTACGCTGCAAAAGGTAGATCTCCCGCTTCGATGCGCTAATTTGAGGCTTAGCCAGAGCACCGCGATTATTGCGATAGTCTTTATCAATGCCCCAGTAGGTCAGCCATTTATCCACATTGGTGGACAAAGACTCGTCATGACACAAAAACTCCGCCACATCAAAGCCAATGCCACCGGCACCAATGATCGCCACCTTGTCGCCCACCGGCTTGTGGTCGCGCAATACATCCAGATAAGACAGTACTTTTTCGTGCTCAATGCCCGGTAAATCCAGCTCTCTGGGCTGAATTCCCGTTGCCAGAATAACTTCATCGAAGTTTGCTTCAGCCAGCGATTCGGCTGTCTGCTCACTGCTTAGATGCAGTTTAACGCCGGTTACCTCAAGTCGTTTATTGAAATAGCGCAGCGTTTCGTGAAACTCCTCTTTACCGGGGATTTGCTTGGCATAATTAAACTGCCCGCCGATTTCAGACGCTTTATCGAACAGATGCACCTCATGACCACGCTCAGCAGCGTAACAGCTAAACGCCAGCCCCGCCGGGCCCGCGCCGACCACCGCCAACTTTTTCTTATGATGCGTGAGGGTGAAATTTAATTCGGTTTCGTAGCCAGCCCTTGGGTTGACCAGGCAGCTGGCCCGCTTTTTCTCAAACACATGGTCTAAACAAGCCTGGTTGCAGGCAATACAGGTGTTGATTTCATCGGCCCGGCCTTGCTCGGCCTTAATCACCAACTCGGGGTCTGCCAGCATGGGCCGTGCCATAGACACCATATCCGCCTGCCCTTCCGCGAGAATCTTCTCGGCCACATCGGGCATGTTGATGCGGTTGGTGGCGATAAGCGGTACCGACAACTCCTGCTTAATGCGTTCCGTAACCCAGGTAAAAGCGGCTCTTGGCACCGAGGTGTTAATGGTCGGAACCCGGGCTTCGTGCCAGCCGATGCCGGTGTTGATGAGGGTAACGCCGTTTTGCTCCAACAATTTACCGAGCTTAACGACCTCTTCCCATTCACTACCATTTTCCACTAAGTCCAGCATGGACAGACGGAAGATGATAATAAAGTCCTCACCGACTTTTTCGCGCACCGCTTTAAGAACTTCCAGAGCGAAACGAGCGCGATTTTCGAAGCTGCCGCCCCACTCATCGTCGCGCTGATTGGTGCGTGGACATAAAAACTGATTGATCAGATACCCTTCCGAGCCCATGATTTCGACACCATCATAACCGGCCAGCTGTGCCATGGCCGCGCTGTTGGCATAATCTTTAATGGTGCTCTTGATGCCTCGTTTGGACATGGCCCAGGGTTTAAACGGGTTAATCGGAGCCTGAATCGCCGAAGGCGCCACATTAATGGGATGATAACCATAGCGACCGGTGTGCAGAATTTGCATACAAATTTTACCGCCATGCTGGTGCACAGCCTCGGTAATCACCTGATGCTTTTTGGCTTCTCGTTTGGTTGCCATGCGGGAGGCAAAGGGAAACACCCAGCCCTGACGATTGGGGCTGATGCCACCGGTTACAATCAGGCCTACGCCACCGGCGGCCCGCTCAGCGTAAAAGGCGGCCAGCTTATCGAAGCCGTCTTTCTCCTCTTCCAGGCCCACATGCATGGAGCCCATCAATACGCGGTTTTTCAGCTGCGTGAAGCCTAAATCCAAGGGTCTGAAAAGATGAGGGTAATGAGAGTTATCTGCCATGATTATTATTGATTTACTGGTCTGATTAGTTGAGTCTAACCAAGAGTTTTACCAATTGCACCCGCTATTGGGCGTACACGCGTTCACCAGACAGTAAATAACAAACTGTCTCTGGCCGAGTTACAAAAACTTACATTTGCGATTTCGGGCTTTGCGCCATATCAGATAGGATACGGATGATAAGTAGTGAAAGGAGTATTTATTTCGATGGCATCCGGCAAGAGCTTTACCAAATCCCTGTTTACCGGTTTGTGGGCTGTACTTAACTTCAGTCGCAAGCTGTTCTTTAATCTGATCTTCATCGCCATTGCAGTGGGCATCATTGTCGCCATCGTCAACTCAGAAGATGGCAAGGTGGTGGTACCGAAAGACTCTGCCCTGGTTCTGAATCTGAACGGTAAGTTGGTGGTACAGGAAACACAGGTCGATCCGTTCGAAAAGTTTATGCAGGAAGCCCTGGGTGAGAAAGAAGAAGATCCTGAGGTGTTGGTACGCGATGTGATCTTCGCCATTGATAATGCCAAGCAGGATAACCGCATCAAAACTCTGATTCTCGACTTACACGGCCTGCGTCGCAGTGGACTGGATAAGCTGGGGCGTGTTGCCGAAGCCATCGACAGCTTTAAGGAGAGTGGCAAGAGCGTGTACGCCATTGGGGATTACTTCTCTCAAAGCCAGTATTACATCGCCAGTCATGCCGATAATCTCTATCTCAATCCAATGGGCGGGCTCATGTTCGACGGCTATGGTCGTTACAAGCTCTACTATCGCTCGGCGCTGGAAAAGCTGAAAGTGAACCCGCATATTTTCCGGGTCGGTACCTATAAGTCTGCGGTAGAACCCTTTATGCGTGACGATATGTCCGATGAGGCTAAAGAGGCCAATCTGGCCTGGCTTAATGCCCTTTGGGATCAATACAAAACGGACGTTGCCAGTGCCCGTGGCCTGGAAGCCAGCCACTTTGACGACGATCTGGACAAACTCAACCAAAAGCTTTCCTCTGTGGATGGCGATTTCGCCCAGTACGCGCTGGAATATCAGTGGGTGGACGCGCTGAAGACCCGCGAGGAAGTGCGCACTGAAATGGTGGACCTGGTGGGCAAAGATGATTCCCGGCTCGGCTTTCGCCATATCAGCTACGACAATTACCTGAAAGTCATCAAGCTACCCTTTATCGGTAAAGATAACGGTACCGACAATGTAGGTGTGGTCGTTGCCAAAGGCACCATCTTAAATGGCAACCAGCCAGCAGGCACCATTGGAGGTGACAGCACGGCCCGTCTGTTGCGCCAGGCTCGCATGGATGACGATATTAAGGCCGTGGTACTGCAGGTCGACAGTCCCGGTGGCAGCGCCTTTGCCTCTGAACTGATTCGTCAGGAAGTAGAACAGTTGAAAGCGGCTGGCAAGCCTGTGGTGGTTTCCATGAGTACTTATGCCGCCTCCGGCGGATATTGGATCTCTACCAGTGCCGATCAAATATGGGCAAACCCCAGCACCATCACCGGCTCTATCGGAGTATTCGGACTGTTTATGACCTTTGAGGACTCGCTGGATTACCTGGGCATCAATGCCGATGGCGTTGGAACGACCGACTTAGCCGGCCTCTCCCCCTTCAATGGTTTGAAACCGAAAGCTGGCGAACTCATCCAGAAAAGCATCGAGCACACCTACGATCAATTTATCTCCCTGGTGGCAACCCACAGAGACATGACGAAGTCTGAGGTGGATGAAATCGCCCAGGGACGTGTCTGGGTTGGCAGCAAGGCCAAAGAGCTCGGATTAGTTGATGAACTCGGTGATGTGGATGACGCTGTGCGGGCCGCTGCGGAGCTGGCGGAGCTGGATAAGTACGACACACATTATGTTGAGCCGCCATTAAGCCCACAAGAAAAATTCTGGCGCGAGCTTTTTGGCACAGCTTCAGTCTGGATGGGCGACATGTTGATATCACAAAGCGACAGCACTCTGATCAAGATGGCTCGCAAGACGCTGTCGGAGTTTGACCAGTTCGCCAAGCTCAATGATCCCAAAGGAACCTATGCGCTGTGCTTCTATTGCCAGCCATAAAACGGCACTGAACGGATAAAAAAAGAGCGGCTAAGCCGCTCTTTTTTGGTTTAGGCTTTCAGTCGCCACCGACTGAGTCCCATCATCAACAGCCCCAATGCCAGCAGTGCCAATGACCAAGGCTCAGGCACCGTTGTGGTATCGGCCGGGTCTCTGGCCCACACATTGATGTGGGACACCCCTTTTCCTGCCAGATCCATGGTATTCAATGTCCCGGTAAAGGCATAAGGAGTCAGGAAATTCAGCGCTGGGTTCGGCTCATTATTGAAAATATCAATAAAGTCAAAGTCGTACACAGCAAAACCGGTCCCTGCCTTGACGGAAAACGCCAAGTGGTCAAAGGTTTTATCGCCTAATACCGCTTGCACCTGCTCAATGATGTCGAGCTTGACGGTTAATGACCAGTCAGCCGAGGTACAATCGCCATCTGCACAGTCGAAGCTCATCTCCAACAGGTCTCCTATAAACAAACCTGTATTGTCATTAGGCTTCACGGAGCTGTAGTTATAGCTACCGGTTTCCAGCTCATCGTCCCATTGGAAGTTCAAAAGGTGAATCCAACCCGGATCATTCTGTGCATCGGCAGGCTCAGGGTCACCAGCCCACGTGCCCAAGACCTGCAACTCATCGGCTTCAATAAACTCTAACCCATCAAACAAGTCACCTTCGCCATTGAGTAAACCATCATTGTACTGGCCAATGTTATTGGTGGGGTTGCTAAGTCCCCACTGGTCATCATTACCAGGATCGTAGCCCAAACACTGACTCGCATCATAGGGCCCATTCTGTAATAAATTGTCATTAAGATCAGTCAGTAACGCTACCGTATTCAGAGTAACCTTTGAGGGATCGCAACTGAGAACACCGGCCTTGGCCGTAAAGGTCAAGGAGGCAGCAATAATGACCACGATTGTTACGCAAAATTTGTACATGCTCGGCTCCAAACCATCCATATTGAGACTTATTAATTAGCAAGAAGCGGGCCTTTTTAAATACCTTAAATTAATCAGCCAGTTAGCATCGAGGCTGGCGAGACTATTGACTCGGTGTAAAATTTACTGACAGTGCTAAATCCCGCTGTCTCAAGGACCAAATCCAACACACTTTACGGGCTGTGATAAAAACTCAGCACGTAACCATCGGGATCCTGAAAATCGGCAGTTAATCCGCCATCTGGCGCAGGCTGGACCGGCTCGATAATCTGCACATCATGCTTTACCAACTCTTCCACTAACTCGTAAATATCGTGCCCGTCAATATTAAACACCAGTACCGGGGTGCGGCACGACTTCTCTTGCCCCTCAATAAACACCAACACCATATGCCGTGTATTGACGACCAGGTAAGGATATTCATGACCGGAAGTCAGTTCCGCTTCAAGACCTAATATGCCCTCATAAAAGTGTCGGGTTCGCTTTAAGTTTTTCACCGAGAATACCGCCGCACCGATTTCCGGGTTATTCAACATCTGTCCATCTCCCACTTTTTGTCCTGCTTTATGTTCTCAATTAAGAATGCTTTGTGGTTTTTTGCAAACTCTTCGTCCCCAAGGCTGTAAAATTTCCGGTCACTGACCGCGACCCAATCAGTGGAATCAAGTACAATCCGTGGCTCGCAGTCGTAAGGAGCGACTGCAATAAATGAAATCACTCTTATCCAGATCTAAGCGGCGATGTTAAAAACTGAAATCCGACAATTACTCAAGCTCGCCTGGCCACTGTTGATCGCCCAGGTCACTCAAACACTGATGGGTGTCTCCGACACCATTATGGCCGGTCAGGTCTCTGCATCAGATATGGCCGCGGTGGCTATCGCCGGTAGCATCATCATGCCCATTTTGTTCTTTCTGCAAGGGATTATCCTGGCGCTGCCGCCCATTATTTCCCGGCTCAATGGTGCCGGACAAAGTGCCAGTATTCCCAATCAGGGCCAGCAGATGCTGTGGCTGTCATTACTACTGTCTCTGCCGCTGGCTGCGGGGTATTTTTACATTCCCTACTGCATGCAATGGCTAACCATGGAAGCCGAGCTTAAGGCCATCACCACCGAGTACATGCAGTATTTGGCCTTGGGCATTCCTGGTTTCGTGGCCTATCAGGTATTCCGCCAGTATTGTGAGGGATTATCCGTGACCCGGCCCAGCATGGTCATCATGGTGATGGGGCTGTTGGTCAATATCGCCGCCAATTATGTGTTTATCTATGGCAAGCTTGGTCTGCCCGCCTTTGGCGGTGCGGGCTGTGGCATCGCCACCAGCATTGTATTCGCCGCCATGATGGTGGCGACCTGGTGGTATACGCTCAGATCGCCCCGGCTTCAGGCCCATAGCCTGTACCGGCGCTTTTACCGGCCCAGCTTGAGTGATTTCCGCGCTCAGCTGGGCATTGGCCTTCCCATTGCCCTGACCATCTTGTTTGAGGTATCTCTGTTTGCTTTAGTGGCGGTGCTCTTGGCTCCATTTGGCGCCGAAATCGTGGCCTCACACCAGATTGCGCTGAACTTTTCGTCGCTGGCCTTTATGGTGCCGCTGAGCATTGGTTTTGCCACTTCCATTCGCATAGGGCATTTACTCGGTGAGGGCCGACCTGCCAATGCCCGAAAAGCGGTGTATGGGGCCTGGATTACCGGCTTGAGTGCGGCTGTTTTCACCGCCAGCCTCAGCCTGCTACTGCGCTACCCCATTGCCAATCTGTATTCCAACAACGCCGAGGTCGTGAATATGGCCGCTAACCTGATGTTCCTGGCGGCGGTGTTCCAGTTTTCCGATGCCATTCAGGTGATTTCCGGCTGCGCTTTGCGAGGCTATAAGGACACCAAGGCCATGTTCTATATCAGTTTTGTGTCTTACTGGATGGTGGGCCTGACCACCGGTTGTGTGCTGGGTCTGACTGACTGGATTGTTGAACCCATGGCGGCAGAGGGCTTCTGGATTGGCTTTATTACCGGTCTGACAGCGGCAGCGATATTCTTAGGCTGGCGGCTGATGGTGGTACAAAAACGTCTGCGCTCCACCCCAAGCCAGTCACCTCAAGCGGCATCTGCCTAAGGCATACACGCGACTATTTTTGGCTCAGCGGGGACGTTTAACCAATCAGCTGACCTTGTGAGACAGGACGTCGAACAAGAGTTCCATAGATGGACTTCCAACGTGTATGCGTTTGGTTAAACGTCTCCGACGAGGATACTTAAGCTCCCTTACAGCTGTCCGCGCACATAATCAAGTCCGCCGGTAACGGCCGCCACCTGTGCCAGAATGCATTGCTCAGGATTGGCCTTAGGGCTGTCTGGGTAGACTTCGGTGGTGGTGGTAAAACGCGCCTGACTCAGGCCCATACACAAGCCCAGATTATCGGCTGGTAAGTGAATCATGCCATGCTCGGTGATATCCACGCCAATGAGTTTCCCTTGATCGTCGGCCTCGGCTATATGGGTCACCTTCTCTACCTCGCGCAATACGGATCGCTGGAATTCCACTTCGGCGCGTGACGCATTCGCCACCAGATAAAAGCCGTCGGGAATATTCCAGTTGTCATTGACCGTTCCCTCGCGGGCTGCCAAGGCTGGACGGAACTCTGAGTTATCCGTATCCGTAGTCTCGTGCAAGTCGATGTGCACCAAAGGCTCGATGCCCTGAGCGGCCAGAAAGCCCATAATATTCGCCGCTTCCGGGGCCGGGCTGTTTGCCACAAAGGAACGGTTCGGGTCCTCTGCGGCCGGGTTCCAGCGGTTGATGGTCTCATAGCCCCAAGGGCTGATGCAGGGCGCCACCAGAATATTAAACGCATCGGTGTAACTGCCTGCCCTGGTCTTGGCAAAGCGCAATGCGCCGTGTACGCCACTGGTTTCATAACCATGAACACCACCAGTCACCAGTACTACCGGCTTATCATTCTGCCATTGTTTTGCCTTTAGCACATACAGCGGATAGTTGTTGGTTTGATAGTCCAGAGTGCCGTATTGATGGACGTCGAATGACTCAGTAAGCGCATCAATCTCGCTGACCACATCGTCAAAGTAAGAACGTTTCACGGACTGGCTTTCGAACCACTGCTGCTTCTCAGCCTCGCCCCAGGGCTGGCCCGGTATACCAATTGGATACTGTCGCTGCATTAATCTATGCCTTTACGATAATACAAAGGCCGCTGATTATATCAATATCCACTTCTGAACACAGGGAACAGAATAAAACAGTAGCCGATTCAACGCCGTTAAAGCTTTACATCACTGTGCGTCTTGAGTTCTATTTTTCCGACGGGCCCCGGCGTTTGTCTGCAGGGGGACCGCGGCGCTTCTCTTGTTCGGCCTCTTCATTTTCCTGCTCAATGATCTCACGCTCTCTTTCCAGCGCATCCTGTTGGCTTTCTCGTTCCTCTTCCCGACGTTCCCTCTCGTCCTCAAATGCATCCTGCTGGCGCTCACGCTCCTTTTCTATGCGCTCCCTGGCTTCTTCTTCCTTATCCCGTTGTAACTCACGCGTACGTTCTTGTTGTTCAAAGCGTCTTTCATACTCGTTCTCACTGATATCTTGCTCGTATTTATGGCGCTTTTCACGCCATTCCTCCCGCTCTTCCTGCCAACGCTCTTGTTCCATTTCCCGCTGCTCTTTGTCCCCTTCCCGCATTACTTTGGCGTGCTCCCTGGCTATTTCAGCCTGATGCCTCCCTTCTCCCTGACGAGCTTCACGCTCCGCCATGCGCGCTTCCTTCTTCATTTCACGGGCTTGTTTCCGCTGCGCTTTCTCATATTTACGTTCGGCCTTTTTATCCATTTGAGTTTGCTTACTGCCCTTGTCCTCTGGTGGCTGCAACGCCATCGTTGATGAGGAAAAAAAGCTCAGAGTCACGATAGTGGCAATCATCATTAACGTTTTCACAGGTGGTTCCTTATCAAATCTCCCACGAATCAGTATCAGACAATTTTCAGTAAAAACAATTTGCTTGATATAAAAAAGCCAGCGTCATGGCGCTGGCTTTTATCAACAAAATGGCGGCCTGAACTTAGATAAGTTCAACACCGATGGCTGTAGCTTCCCCACCGCCGATGCAAAGTGACGCCACACCTTTTTTCAGATTACGCGCCTTTAAGGCATGCAGCAGGGTCACAATAATCCGCGCTCCGGAAGCTCCGATGGGGTGACCCAAGGCACAGGCCCCACCATTCACGTTGACCTTATCGTGAGGAATATTCAGCTGCTTCATTGCCAGCATCGTCACCATGGCAAAGGCTTCGTTGATCTCAAACAGATCCACATCATCCACACTCCAATCCAGCTTATCCAACAGCGACTGCATGGCACCCACTGGCGCCACAGTGAAATTTTCAGGCTCAATGGAATGGGTACTGTGACCTAAAATCCGGGCAATGGGCTTTGCGCCTTGCGCTTTCGCTTCTGCCTCACTCATGACCACCAGGGCTGCCGCGCCATCAGAGATGGAGCTGGAGTTGGCCGCCGTAACAGTGCCGTCTTTTTTAAACGCCGGTTTCAGGCTGGGAATCTTATCGGGGCGAGCATTGCCCGGCCCCTCGTCGGTATCCACCACCACATCTCCCTTACGGGTTTGCATGGTCACTGGTGTAATTTCGTCCTGGAAGTCACCACGCTTAATGGCCTCACCGGCCCTCGCCAACGATTCCACAGCAAACTCATCCATCTGCTCTCGGGTAATGTTCTCGGCATCGGCCGTATCCTGTGCGAAACATCCCATCGCCTTGCCATCGTAAGCATTTTCCAAACCATCCAGCATCATATGGTCGAGCATTTGGGCATGCCCCATGCGGTAGCCTGTGCGCGCTTTGGGTAACATGTAAGGCGCATTACTCATGCTCTCCATCCCGCCAGCTACCACACTCTTGGCAGACCCGGCTTTAATGAGATCATGAGCCAACATCACCGCCTTCATACCCGAACCGCAGACCTTATTGATAGTAGTAACTCCGCAGCTCAATGGCAGCCCGGCTTTCAGGGATGCCTGGCGAGCGGGTGACTGACCCAGACCTGCGGGCAATACACACCCCATAAAGACTTCGTCCACACCACCTTCACCGGCTTGCTTGATGGCGGCCTTAATGGCCTCAGCGCCTAAATCGGTGCTGGAAACGGGCGCCAATCCCCCCATAAAACTGCCCATTGGTGTGCGTTTGGCTGCCACTATTACCACAGAATCCTGACTCATCGGTTATCACCTCTTTGCTATTAATCTCAATTAACTTAGCTTAATCCCACAAGGGCTCCTCAACCATAAGGATTTGGTACAGTGCTGCACATAAAAATGAACATCGTCTTTCATCGACTTTGTACCAATTTCCCCGCCGCAGTTGTTGACGCCTTGTTATGGTTACTTTACCTTTACGTTAACTCAACCCTTACGTAAACGTAAAGCTGTATGACCGATGAACGCACTTACACCATAGGTGAACTGGCAAAGGAATTTGACATCACCCCCAGATCCATTCGTTTCTACGAGGAGCAAGAACTGCTAAACCCAGAACGAAATGGCCAGGCCCGCATATACTATAAACGGGATCGTGTTCGTCTAAAGCTGATTCTGCGCGGTAAGCGGCTGGGGTTCTCGCTAGCCGAAATCCGCTCGCTATTTTACCTGTATGACATCAATGACAGTTCAGAGGCACAGCTGATCACCGTATTGGAAATGACTCAAGAAAAGCGCACGGCCTTGAAACAGCAACTGGACGATATTCACTCACTGATGACGGAATTGGATGATCTGGAAAGCCGTTGCGCCCGCGAATTAGAACAAATTAAACGAGGAAAAGCGTCATGAATGCACCTTACCCTACTTTGAATTTCGGTCTTGGCGAAGACGTGGATATGTTAAGAGACCATGTATACGCCTTCGCTCAGGGCGAGATCGCCCCGCTGGCTGAATCCGCCGATGAGGCCAATAGTTTCCCTAATGAACTCTGGCCCAAGCTGGGCGAGATGGGCCTGTTGGGCGTGACCGTTTCTGAGCAGTACGGCGGATCCAACATGGGCTACCTGGCCCATGTGGTGGCGATGGAAGAAGTCAGTCGCGCCTCTGCGGGTATCGGCTTGAGTTACGGTGCTCACTCCAACCTCTGTGTGAACCAGATTTACCGTAACGGCAACGATACCCAGCGTGAAAAATATTTACCCAAGCTGGTTTCTGGTGAGCATATCGGGGCGCTAGCCATGAGCGAGCCTAACGCCGGGTCCGATGTGGTGAGCATGAAGCTCAGCGCCAAAAAGCAAGGCGACAAATACGTTCTCAACGGCAATAAAATGTGGATCACCAACGGTCCGGACGCCGATGTGTTTGTGATTTATGCCAAAACCGACCCAAATGGCGGCTCCAAAGGCATCACCGCATTCATCGTCGAGAAAGACACCCCCGGATTTACCCAGGCCCAGAAGCTCGACAAGCTAGGCATGCGTTCGTCGAACACCTGTGAACTGGTATTCGATAACTGCGAAGTTCCTGCCGAGAACGTGATGGGCAACGAGGGTGACGGCGTGAAGATCCTGATGAGTGGTCTGGATTACGAGCGCTTAGTACTATCAGGAGGGCCACTTGGCATTATGCAAGCCTGTATGGATGCCGTGGTGCCCTATATTCACGACCGTAAACAATTCGGCCAGAGCATCGGCGAATTCCAACTGGTACAGGGTAAAGTGGCAGATATGTACACCCAGATGAATGCCGCCCGCGCTTATGTGTACACCGTGGCCAAGTCCTGTGACCGCGGTGAAACCACCCGTAAAGATGCTGCCGGTGCTATTTTATATTCGGCGGAACTTGCCACCAAAATGGCTCTGGATGCTATTCAGTTACTGGGTGGCAACGGCTATATCAACGAATACCCAACCGGTCGCTTGCTTCGCGATGCCAAGCTGTATGAGATTGGCGCTGGTACCTCGGAGATCCGCCGTATGCTAATCGGCCGTGAATTGTTTAAAGAATCTAAGTAATACGATTTGCAAATTCGCTGTCATCGTCTGCACTTAAGACGGAATAACGATAATAAGGCAACAAACAGGAGAGCCCTGTGCCCCGAATAGAATCGAGCATTAACACCAAAAGCCAAGAGTTTGCCGACAACGCCGCCTATATGAAGAAACAGGTGGACGATTTGCGTCAAACTGTGGCGAAAATTCAGCAAGGTGGTGGTGACAAAGCACGCCAGCGCCATACAGAGCGGGGCAAGTTACTGCCCCGGGAGCGGATTAACGCCCTGATCGATCCTGGTTCCCCCTTTTTAGAACTGTCTCAATTGGCAGCGTGGGAAGTCTACGACGATTACGTCCCGGCTGCGGGGATTATCACTGGTATTGGCCGGGTTAACGGCGTCGAATGTATGATCGTAGCCAATGATGCCACTGTTAAAGGCGGCACCTATTACCCGCTAACGGTGAAAAAGCATCTTCGGGCCCAGACCATTGCGGAGCAAAACAACCTGCCCTGTATTTATCTGGTCGACTCCGGTGGCGCTAACCTGCCTCGCCAAGACGAGGTGTTTCCGGACAGAGAGCACTTCGGCCGGATTTTCTTTAATCAGGCCAATCTGTCATCTCGCAACATTCCTCAGATCGCTGTCGTAATGGGGTCCTGCACTGCAGGAGGCGCTTATGTTCCGGCGATGGCCGACGAATCCGTCATCGTGCGCGAGCAAGGTACCATCTTCTTAGGTGGCCCACCTTTGGTCAAAGCCGCCACCGGCGAGGTGGTCAGTGCCGAAGAACTGGGTGGTGGTGACGTGCACTGTCGCACCTCCGGGGTGGTGGACCATCTTGCCAATAACGATCACCATGCCTTGCAGATCGCCAGGGATGCCGTGGCCCGTCTCAATCGTACCAAACCCCTGAATTTGAATGTCACCGAACCTGTCGCGCCCCATTACGATGAACAAGACATCTACGGCATCATCCCCAAAGACAGTCGCAAGGGCTATGACGTGCATGAGATCATCGCCCGTATTGTGGATGGGTCCGAATTCGATGAGTTTAAGTCTCTGTATGGTTCTACACTAGTATGCGGATTTGCACGCATCTTCGGCTATCCGGTAGGCATTGTCGCCAATAACGGAATTCTATTCTCGGAGTCGGCGCAAAAAGGGGCTCACTTCATCGAATTGTGTGCCCAACGCAAGATCCCACTGGTGTTTCTGCAGAACATCACAGGCTTTATGGTAGGTAAACAGTACGAAGCTGACGGCATTGCCAAACACGGCGCCAAGATGGTGACCGCCGTTGCCTGCGCTCAGGTACCCAAGTTTACCGTACTTATCGGCGGCAGTTTTGGTGCTGGCAACTACGGCATGTGTGGTAGAGCCTACGATCCCCGCTTTATGTTTATGTGGCCCAATGCCCGTATCTCAGTAATGGGCGGCGAGCAGGCCGCTGGCGTGCTCGCCACAGTTAAACGAGATCAAAAAGAGCGTCAGGGTGAGAGCTGGAGCGAACAAGAAGAAACGGACTTTAAACAACCCATTATCGATGATTATGAGCGTCAGGGTCACCCCTACTATGCGTCGGCCAGGCTATGGGACGATGGGGTCATCGATCCGGCCGATACCCGCCAGGTACTGGGCCTTTCCCTGTCCGCCGCCTTGAATCAACCCATTGCCGACAGCCGCTTCGGCGTCTTCAGAATGTAAGGAGGTCACATGTCAGAGCAGATTATATTTGAAACCGACGCTCGGGGTGTGGCCACGGTCACCCTGAACCGACCGGAGAAGCATAACGCCTTTGATGACCAGTTGATTGCACAATTAAACGAATGCTTTAAGCAGGTGGAAGAGGATGACGACATCCGGGTGATGATACTGACCGCCGAGGGCAAAAGCTTCAGTGCCGGTGCCGACGCCAACTGGATGAAACGTATGGCCAATTACAGCTTCGATGAAAATGTGAATGATGCCCGGTTGCTGGCTAATATGCTGCATCGACTCAATAACCTGTCCAAGCCCACCATTGCCAAGGTACAGGGCTCGGCGTTTGGTGGCGCTATCGGCCTGATTGCCTGCTGCGATATCGCTATCGCCAGCAAGCTGAGTAAGTTTTGTCTGAGCGAAGTGAAACTCGGCCTGATTCCAGCCACCATCAGCCCCTATGTGATCGACGCCATGGGTAAGCGAGTGGCACGACGTTATTTCACCACTGCCGAGGTATTTTCTGCCCGACGCGCTCGTCGGCTAGGGCTGCTCAGTGAGGCAGTTACTGAGGAAGAACTGGATCAGACAGTCGAAGATATCGCCGCTCAGATTCTGAAAAACAGTCCTGCAGCAGTCACTGCAGCCAAGCAATTGGTGTTCGATGTCGCCGAGTTGCCTCAGGATGAAGAGCTGATCGAAAAGACCAGTTTGCGTATCGCTCGTATTCGCGTATCCGAACAAGGCCAGGAAGGCTTACAGGCGTTTTTGGATAAGCGTCGCCCTAACTGGTATCAGGAGTAAATCATGGTAGTAAAAGTACTGATTGCCAATCGCGGCGAGATCGCCTGCCGAATTATTAAGACCGCCCGGCGTATGGGCTTTCAAACGGTGGCCGTGTATTCCGATGCTGACGCCAATGCCCTGCATGTGCAGATGGCCGACGAAGCGGTGAATATCGGCCCGGCTCCTTCAAAGGACAGTTACCTGCAGGCGGAGAAAATCCTTGAGGTTGCTGAGCGTACCGGCGCCGTAATGGTCCATCCCGGCTACGGATTCTTGTCAGAAAATGCCGAGTTTGCCCGCCTGTGTGAAGACAAACAGCTGTTGTTTGTCGGCCCGCCGGTGGCGGCTATCGACGCCATGGGCTCAAAATCAGCGGCCAAAAATATCATGGAATCGGCTGGAGTGCCGCTGGTGCCTGGATACCATGGAGATGATCAATCCGAGACCAATCTAAAGCAACACGCCGACAATATGGGCTACCCTGTACTGCTGAAAGCTGCCGCGGGCGGCGGCGGTAAAGGCATGCGTGCAGTCTGGTCCGACTCTGAGTTCACCGAAGCCCTGGCAGCCGCCAAACGAGAGTCTCAGGCCAGTTTCGGTGACGATACCATGCTGATAGAAAAATACCTGACTCAGCCACGACACGTGGAAATACAGGTGTTTTGCGACATGCATGGTAATGGTGTTTACCTGTTCGAGCGGGACTGCTCCATCCAGCGCCGTCACCAGAAAGTCATCGAAGAGGCCCCGGCCCCCGGCATCAGCGATGCTGTGCGTCAGCAGATGGGCGAAGCGGCTTTAAAGGCTGCCAACGCCATCGGCTACGTAGGCGCCGGTACGGTGGAGTTTCTGCTGGACACCGACGGCAGTTTCTACTTTATGGAAATGAATACCCGTCTACAGGTGGAGCACCCGGTTACCGAAATGATCACCGGGCAAGACTTGGTGGAGTGGCAACTTCGCGTCGCCAGTGGTGAAGAGCTGCCATTGAGCCAAAGTGAGTTAGTGTGTCAGGGCCACGCCTTTGAGGCGCGCATTTATGCCGAAGATCCCAATAACGACTTTCTGCCCTGTACCGGCAAACTGCAATTTGTACAGCCCCCTGAAGAATCGGATTATGTGCGGGTTGATACAGGTGTGCGTCAGGGCGATGAGGTATCGGTTTACTATGACCCTATGATCGCCAAGCTGGTTGTCTGGGACGAAAACCGGGATAAGGCTCTGAGGCGCCTGTTGCGTGCTCTCTCTGAGTATCGTATTCAGGGACTGACCACCAACGTGGAATTCCTCTACAACCTGGCTAATTGCAAGGCCTTTAAGCAGGTGGAACTGGATACCGGCTTTATCGAGAAACACCGTGAAGCCATCTTTGCCGAGAGTGAAGCCGATCTGAAGCACTTGTTAACCCTGGCATCGCTGTATCTGGTCCTGTCGCAAGGCAATCGACAGAAGCCCAGTGTCATTAATAATTACGACCGTTTTTCGCCCTGGCAGCAGCAAAGTAACTGGCGCGCCAACCTGACCGCCGAACATCAGTTGGATATTGAGATCCGCGGCGATCTTTACCCGGTTAAGGTCACACCATTAGGCAGTGATCAACAAGGCTATCGCATTAGCAGTGACTTTGGCGTCAGCCAGTGTAGCGGCGATCTGGACCGTGAAACCCTGACCGCCGTCGTAGATGGTCACAGGGTCACAGCTCTGGTGGCCGGAGACACCATGCAGGCAACCCTCTATACTCAAGATAACGCCCTGCACTTTAGCCGTCGCCAGCCTGATATGGGATTGGCTGACCAACAGCATCACAGTGGCTTTACGGCACCGATGAATGGCACAGTCGTGAAGCTAATGGTTGAGCCGGGCCAATCGGTCAAAAAAGGCCAGCCATTGATGCTGATGGAGGCCATGAAGATGGAGCACAGCCTCAACGCCTTTGCCGATGGCAAGGTTACCGAGTTTTTCTATCAACCCGGTGACTTAGTGGACGGGGGCGCCGAGCTATTAACCTTTGAGGAAGACGCATGATCCCGGCGCAGGTTAAACTGGTTGAGGTAGGCCCCAGAGACGGGCTGCAAAATGAGCCTGGCACCATTGATACAGCCGATAAGGTGGCATTGGTACAGGCACTTGCCGATGCAGGCTTGCCCGTGGTGGAAAGCGGTGCCTTTGTATCGCCTAAATGGGTGCCGCAAATGGCCGATAGCGGTGAGGTACTCAAGACAATTGAGCGCCATAAAGACACCGTCTATAGTGCGCTTACTCCTAACATCAAGGGATTTGAACTGGCTTTGGATGCCGGGGCCGACGAAGTGGCTATCTTCGGTGCGGCCTCGGAGGCCTTCTCCCAGAAAAACATCAATTGTTCGATTGCGGAGAGCCTTGAGCGCTTTCAGCCCGTATTGGATGCGGCCAAGCAGGCAAACATTCCCGTGCGCGGCTATGTTTCCTGTGTACTGGGCTGCCCCTATGAAGGAGAAGTTTCACCGCAAAAAGTCACCGACGTGACGCGTCAGCTTCTGGACATGGGCTGTTACGAGGTGTCATTGGGTGACACCATCGGTGTGGGCACTCCGAAAAGCACCCAAGCCATGCTGAAATCGGTGTTATCCCAGGTGCCAGTAGAACAGATCGGAGTGCATTTTCATGATACGTACGGTCAGGCTCTGGCCAACATACTGACGGCGCTGCAGCTTGGCGTGCGCACGGTGGATAGTGCAGTGGCCGGTTTAGGAGGATGCCCCTACGCCAAAGGAGCTTCAGGCAATGTGGCCACCGAAGATGTTCTTTATATGCTTAACGGCATGGGTATCAGCACCGGCGTTGATTTAGATCGAGTGGTAGCGGCTGGCGAACGCATTACCCAGATTCTGGGTAAGACTAACCAGTCCAAAGTAGCCCGGGCTATGCTGGCCCAGAAGGCTTGAAGATATCGACAAAAACTGGCGATTGGTTTTAATTAAAACGAATCGCCGCTTCAAACCGTGCTAATGGAGCCATACGCCCCTTATTGAGTGACAATTGATTGCCTTTACGAGTCAGGTTGTCGGCCTTTTTCAACGCCTCGAGAAAGGCCTGCTCAACTTGCATGTTAGGGCACGCCATCATAGTAGAGCCCAACTGTCCGAAGCTCACTTTACCCGGTGCGTCTTCACTGAACTGACCAAAAAAACGGTTGCAGCCCGCGATCCCGGCAAGCTGCAGGGTTTCTGGGTGAATCCGAAAAAAAGGTTGCTTACCTTCCACGTCTACCGACTGTCCGTTTAACTCCATCAAGACCCATTTGATGCCTTTTATTTTGGGAAGTTGGCCGTGTTGCTTGGCTAAGCGATAATGCTCGGCTAAAGCGCCACTCACACGATGCCCTTCCTCCGTTAAATGATACAGCTGGTTCTCAGTCACCTGGTAGAGTCCGGGGGCATTTTCCAGGTCTTTTAACGTCACCACAGAACCGTTATCACTCCAGGCAAAATGACCGCCCTGGCGTTGCCAGCCGTCACCGGTACCGATATAGCGCGTCTCCATGGTATAAGTCAGATCAGGATTCAGCGTCAGCAAGGTGTCTGTGCCCATACAATCGGCACAGGGTAAGACACCATGGTAGGTACCTGCCCAATCCACAGAGTTCTGGCTGTTATGAGCCCGGTCATCGACTACCGGCGATTCCGCTGACTGACTGGACGACGCTTTATCCGACTCTGAAACAAAAGTGCTACAGCCTGTCAGGCCAAGTATCAGAACAAATGGAACTAAGAGGTTTTTCATTACCGATTCCTGTTGTGATTGTTATTATCCGATTGCTACGTTCAGTACCAACACCTGACCCTAGTCAGTCAGCGAAGTTCAGGTTAAAGTGTTTCAAATAAGTATAAGAATAACAAAAATTTTATTATGTTCAGTATCTGGCTGCTGACGCTCTTCGCTCTAGCCTACCTTAGTTTGCTGTTCGGTGTCGCCTTCTGGGGCGATCGTTTTCATCGTAGCGCCCGTCAACGACCGATTATATACAGCCTGGCGCTGGGCGTGCACTGCACTTCCTGGGCATTTTTCGGCACTGTGTCGCAAACTCTCAATTATGGCTGGGCCTTTGTCCCCACCTATGCGGGCAGCATTGTTGTTTTTGTATTCGGCTACCCACTGTTAATGCGTATTATCCGCTTCTGTCAGCGGCATAATATCAGTTCACTGGCTGACTTTATCGGTGCCCAGTTTGGCCAGTCCTATTCACTGGCGGCTTTAGTCAGCATCGTGTGCTTACTGGGTGTAGTGCCTTATACGGCGCTGCAACTGGATGCGCTTACCAACAGTGTCGAATTGCTCTCAGACGGTCAGCCGCAATGGCCCGGTGGCATGAGCTTGTATGTAGCATTATTGCTGGCTATGTTTGCCATTATCTTCGGCACGCGGAGCCTAAGCCTCACCGAAAAACGCCCTGGTCTGATGCTCGCTATGGCTTTCGAGTCTCTGGTAAAACTCGCCGCTTTAATCGCCATCAGTCTGTTTATTATCTATGGCGTATTTGATGGTTTTTTCGATATGGCAGCCAAGGCCTACGATAATCCGACAAGTCGTCGAATGCTTCAGGCCGATGCCAGTTACTGGGTATACCTCAGCCATATGGTGCTGGGTTTTTGCTCCATGCTGATCCTGCCGCGCCAGTTTCATATTAATTATGTGGAAAATAATGGCGAGCTGGAACTCAACCGGGCGCGCTGGTTGTTTCCCCTGTATCTGACTTTGATGAGTATCAGCGTATTTCCCATTGCGCTTGGGGGGGCCTTGCTGCAGCCTGACACCAGCCCGGATCACTACGTGCTGGCCATTCCTATGCTGGCAGACAGCCCTATCAGCGCCATCATTGGCTTTATCGGCGGCCTGTCCGCCGCCTCCAGTATGGTGATTGTGGCGACCCTGGCTCTGGGCATTATGATCGCCAACAATCTGGTGACCCCGCTGTGGCTGAGCCTGACCATTAAAAGCCATCACCACCACCGTATCCAACCGACCACCCTGTTAACTGTGCGCCGCCTGACCGTGCTGGCGATCCTCGGGTTATCCTACTTGTATTCCGAGCACGTTAGTCAACGAGCGCCGTTGGCCAATAGCGGCGTGATCGCTATTGCACTGATGGCTCAACTGGCACCGGCCATGATATTAAACTTAACCACCGGAGCGCGCAGCCAGCTTGCCGCCCATTTAAGCATATTAACCGGTACGCTATGCTGGCTATTCTGGGTACTTTGGCCCAGTGTTCAGGCCAGCTATTATTTTGAAGAAACCCCCAGCGACATCGAGCTGGCCGATGGACTCTTTTACAGCCTTAGTTTAAACCTTCTGGTGTTTATAATAGTCAGCCTTTTACGCGGTAAAAGACAACACTTGCAGGAACAGCCTCATCGGGCTCTTCCCCCCTCCCATGCTGTCAAGATAGGCCCTCTGTTATCGGTTACACGACGGGTTTTACCGGCTGGACAACAGGCAAATCTTGAGGCGGACCTGGATCGGCGTAACGACCATTACTACGCCAGCCAGCAGCTGATTCAGCGAGCCGAGCAGTTGCTCTCAGCACACGTAGGCAATGCCAGCGCCCGTATTTTACTGTCAGCCATCACCGAAAAGCATCAGGTTGCCCTGGATGAACTGGTGGGACTGGTGGAAGAAGCGACACAAAGCTATCAGTTTAATCATGAACTGCTGCGCTCTTCGGTAGAGCACATCGAGCAAGGCATCAGCGTGGTAGATCAGCACCTTAAGCTGCTGGCCTGGAACCAACGTTACATCAGCCTGTTTCACTACCCGGACGGCTTTATTCGCGCAGGTCTGCCTCTGGGAGACATTTTGCGTTTTAATGCCAAACGGGGCCTGTTTGGCGAAGTCGACGACATTGAGGCTGAAGTCGATAAACGACTGGCCTATATCCGTCAGGGTAGCAGCTATCGTTATCTGCGGCGTCAAAGTGATGGCCGTTATATCGAACTTCAGGGCAATCCTATGCCCGGGGGTGGTTTCGTAACCACCTACAGCGATATTTCTAATTACGTTCAGACCCAGCAAGCCTTAGAGGAAGCTAAAACTCACTTAGAGGCCCGGGTGGCCGAGCGCACTAAGGCCCTTGCGACCGCGAAGCAGGAAGCCGATCAAGCCAACCAGAGCAAAACCAAGTTCCTGGCCGCTGCTGGTCATGACCTGATGCAGCCTTTTAACGCCGCCACACTGTTTGCCAGTATGATCCGCCAGCAAGCACCCAACCAGGCCATTGATGAGTTGGCCGACCACTTACAACAATCCCTGCATAATGCTGAAAACTTGTTAACCTCACTACTGGATATGACCAAGCTCGACTCTGGTCGCCTGCAGGCTCATCGGGGAGCTTTTCCGCTCAGTGAGGTTTTAGATCCGCTGACGCGTGAGTTTTCGCTGCTGGCCGAGCAAAAGTCCCTTAGTCTGCGCTCAATTCCCACATCGGTGTGGGTAAATTCCGACAAAAAGCTCCTCAGGCGCGTACTGCAAAACCTGTTGTCTAACGCTCTGCGTTATACCGTAAGAGGCCGGGTTATTCTGGGTGTACGCCACCGAAACGATACGGTTGAGGTTCAGGTATGGGACACCGGCCCTGGCATGACCGCCGAGCAACAGAAGGTGATATTCAACGAATTTCAGCAGCTCAACCCCGATAACAAACAAGGGTTGGGTCTGGGCTTAACCATTGTCGAACGCATTGCCGAGTTGCTAGAGCACCCCCTCACCCTGGCCTCAATACCTGATAGTGGCACCCGGTTCAGCCTGACATTACCGCGAGCGTATCCAACCAAAGCTGTTCAACACAGTCGTCCGTCTGAAATACCGGACAACAGCCGCTTTATGAATGGTCGACGGGTGCTGATTGTGGATAACGATCCACAGATACTCCATGCCATGAGTCAACTGTTTAAACAGTGGGGTGCTGAGGCCATGACCGCTTCTGAGGCCAGCCAGGCTCTGCACCTGTGTCCACAAGCCCCCGATCTAGTGATGATGGATTATCAACTGGATAATGGCGTTACCGGCTTAACAGCACTGGAGCAGTTACAAGCGCAGTGGCAATGCTCTCCACCCTGTATTCTCAATTCGGCTAATTATGACGATCAGGTCCGAGAGCAAGCCATCGAAGCCGGACTGGCGTTTATCCATAAGCCCATTAAACCCGGTGCCCTGAAGCGCTTAATAAAGAAAGTACTGAGGCTCGAGTGAGTTGGGCCAGTGACTGATTAAACATAAGTTTGTGGCCCGGTATCACTGGTACTAGACAGGCTCTCCATAGTGAAACAGCTGGCTCTCACCGCAGGCCATCTTATGCCAGTGTTCGTTATTGGTCAGCGGCTCTGTGGTGATCACCGATACCACATCATTGGGTGTGGTCTCCTCGGCAAAGTCGATATCCACATCCACATCTGACAGTCTGGCGATGCTAAACGGTGCCCTGCGGGTAATCCAGTGTAGCTTCGAGGTACAGTACGCCAGAAGGTACTCGCCATCGGTGAGCAGCATATTAAACACGCCAAGCTCACGCAGGCCATCCAAGCGGCGACGAATAAAGTTAAAAGCGGTTTTACGATTTGGCATATCATCGCCGTAATGCTGGTACAGCTCACTCATCAGGTAACAAAAGGCGCGTTCAGAATCTGTGGTGCCCACGGGTTTAAAGCGGCTATAGGGAAGGTCCCGATAGCCCGTTAGCTGACCATTATGCGCATAAGTCCAATAGCGTCCCCACAACTCTCGGGTAAAGGGATGGGTGTTGGCCATACTCACATTGCCCCGGTTGGCCTGGCGAATATGGGCAATCACGCTCTTACTCTTGATGGGATGATCGGAAACCAGCTCGGCAATCCTGGACTGATAACTGGGCTGAGGGTCTTTAAAGGTGCAATTGCCCTTGCCCTCGTAAAAAGCAATACCCCAACCATCTTTATGGGGTCCGGTGCGCCCGCCGCGCTCGCGCAGCCCTTTAAAGCTAAAACAAATGTCCGTGGGCACATTGGCGGACATGGCTAACAACTCACACATGGCGCTTTAAACTGATTTTCCTGTGCATGAATGGTTACATAAAACCGCAACGAGGGTAAGTGTTTTTAGCGCTCCATGGCCTGACGGAACAGAATGCCTGCCTGTGTGCGGTTGATCACATCTAACTTACGTAAGATCGCCGAAACATGCTGCTTAACCGTGGTTTCCTGTACCTGCATCTCATAGGCGATCTGCTTATTCAGTAAACCATCGGCAATGTATTTAAGCACCCGCAATTGATGCGGGGTCAACTGCTCCAACTGCCGGGCAAAGTCGGCGTGTTCACTCTGGCCCAGCTGTTCTATCAAAGAGTCCACCCCTTCTGGCAACCACTGTTCGCCATCCAAAACTTTGGTGATGGCAATCTCAATATTATCCAGCGGCGCCGATTTGGGCAGATAACCACTGGCTCCAAATTCCAGCGCCTTGGCAATCATGCTGGGTTCTTCCTCGGCCGAGACAATCAGCACCTGTACGCCGGGATAGGTATGCCGAATCAAAGATAAACCGGTCAGCCCATCGTTGCCCGGCATATTCAAATCCAACATCACCAGTTCGATATCCGGATGCCGAGCCAACGCCTCCATGGTCTGTTCAAGACTGGCGGTTTCTAGTAACTGATCCCCGATCACGCTCTGCACAGCCTGTTTCATAGCACTGCGGAACAAGGGGTGATCGTCGGCGATAATGGCGCGATACTGACTCATAGGGTTTGATGCCTCTGACGCGGATGTCATGGTGTTGTGATACTGTTATCGATGTTAACAAATTTCGTTCCACAGGGTGATGCCGATTTGTTAGCGCCAGGCTGTACCATAGTACTATGGGCGCATTTATAACGATGACACACAATAAGGTTCAAATGTCATCGTGCCGATAAGCACACCAGTGACAAAACAATAACAACAAAGGACAGACATTATGCTGAGTTTGATCGGCCTGGTAGGCGGGCTGGGATTGTTGATTTGGCTGACCATCAGAGGCATGAACCTGTTTATCGCCGCGCCTCTTTGTGCGCTGATTGTCGCGTTAACCAGTGGTATTCCCGTATTTAGCGGCGAGATCAACTTTGTTGAAGCCTATATGAACGGCTTCTCGGGATTTATTGCCTCCTGGTTTTTTATGTTTCTGCTCGGATCCCTGTTCGGCAAGTTTATGGAAGATACCGGTGCGGCCGACTCGGTGGCACGCTGGATCGTCGATCGTCTTGGAATGAAGCACGCCGTGCTGGCGGTTGTGGCCGCCTGCGCCATTCTCACATACGGCGGTGTAAGTGTGTTTGTGGTGGCATTCTCTGTTTACCCCATGGCGCTGAGCCTGTTTAAGGATGCCAACCTGCCGCGGCGCTTTATCCCGGCAGCACTGGCGTTTGGCTCAGTCACCTTCACCATGACCTCGGCGGGTTCACCGGAGATCCAAAACTGGATCCCGATTAAATACCTGGGTACGTCTCCGTTTGCCGCTTGGGAGGTGTCACTCGTGGTGGCCGTATTTATGGCCGTATTTGGCTACTGGTGGCTGAAAAAAATGATTGGCAAAGCCGTGGCCAATGGCGAAGAGTTTGAGCACCGCGATACCGACCCCCACATTCCTGAACGTGACTACCCTCACCCCATGACCGGTATCATTCCGTTATTGGTGGTATTGGCGTTTTCATTTTTCTTCCATGAAAGCCTGCAACAACTGGCGCTGATCGTGGCCCTGGGCGGCGGGGTGCTGACCTTAATGGCCATTAACTTTAAGCACTTCCACAATCTCAGCAATGCGGTGTCTCTGGGAACCACAGGCGCATTGGTGGCCATTGGTAATACCTCGGCAGTGGTAGGCTTTGGTTCAGTAGCCAAATCCACCGATGCCTTTCAGGTGGCCGTGGATGCCATGACTGCCCTACCCGGCAACGAGCTTATTGGCGCGGCAGTAGCAGTGAGTGTGATTGCAGGCCTAACCGGTTCGGCCTCTGGCGGCCAGGCCATCGCTTTACCGTTGATAGGCCCTCACTATATGGATCAGGGCGTCGACCCAGAGCAACTGCACCGAATCGTATCGATTTCCTCCGGCGCACTGGATTCACTGCCCCACAATGGTTATGTGGTGACCACCATCCGCGCAATCTGCCATGAAACTCACCAGCGCGCTTACTGGCCGCTGGGTGCGCTGACAGTCGTACTGCCATTAGTCGGCCTGGCTATGGCCGTCGCTATGTTTAACTTTTTCTAGGGAATAACGATGCGAGTTTTAGTTAGCCTGTGGTTTATTCTGATTTGTCTACCCGCAAGCGCAGAGCCACTGTTGGTCGACAAACAGCACTTTACGCTTGAGAGCTTTACCACCTTTTCCGGTCAGACCATCAAGAATGTACAAGTAGGCTGGGAAAGCTATGGCAAGCTTAACGACGATAAGAACAATGTGATTCTGGTCACCCACTACTTTTCCGGCAACTCTCATGCTGCCGGTAAATACCACCCCGACGATGAGGAACCTGGCTATTGGGACGCCATTATCGGGCCCGGCAAAGCCATCGACACCAATAAGTATTATGTCCTCAGTGTAGATACCCTGGTGAATTTAAACGTGCACCACCCCAAGGTGATCACTACGGGCCCCGCCACCATCAATCCGGATACCGGCAAGCCCTACGGGCTGGATTTTCCGGTGGTGACCATCCGCGATTTCGTCAATGTGCAAAAAGCCCTGTTGGATTCACTGGGCATCGCCAAACTCCACGCCGTGATAGGCCCTTCGATGGGCTCCTTGCAGGCACTGGACTGGGCCACCGCCTACCCTGAGCGCGTAGAACGAATGATTTCGGTGATCGGCATGGGAGAAACCGACGCCTGGAGCATGAACCGCTTAGAGCACTGGGCCAATCCCATTCGTTTGGACCCTAATTGGAACAACGGCGATTATTACGCCAAGGTGCCGCCAAAAGAGGGACTGCATGACGCCCTGACACTGATTACTCAGGATGCTCTGCACCCGCAGTTTATTAATGCCATGCTGCCCCAGCATTTTCCGATTGAAGAATCACCTCTGGCTCACATCAATAACAAACACTCCAGTGTGAAAGCCTTTGAAGCCTTGTCCGCAAAACGGGTTAACACCGCCGACGCCAACCACCTGTTGTATCTGGTCAAAGCCAGCCAGTTGTTTGTGGCCGGGTTCGATAAGCCCCTTGAACAGGCCATGCAAACCGTTCAGGCAAAGGCCTTATTCCTACCCGCCGCGAACGATCTCATCCTGCCACCCTACCTGGCCAATGAGGCCCACCAGGCGCTATTAAACGCCGGTAAAAGTAGCGATTATGAAGAACTTAGCGGCGACATGGGCCATTTAAACGGCATTCGTTATGTTCAACAGGCTGGCGAACGCATCGCCAGTTTCTTAGCCGAACCGGTTAATCACTAAAAGGAAACGCCATGAAAGCCATTACCCTAGCAGTTACCTCTGCGCTGAGCTTGTCGGCCTTTGCCGGTGAGCTGCCCGCTCTCAAACTGGATTTGAGTAATCTGACTGTATCCGGACTGTCCAGCGGCGGTTATATGGCCGGCCAGTTTCATCAGGCCTATGGCGATAAGATAACGGGTGTTGGCATTATCGCCGCCGGCCCCTACTACTGCGCCCAAGGCTCGATCATGACAGCCCTGGGCCAGTGCGTGAATAAACAAGACGGTGCCATTGACCTCAAGGCATTGAATGAAACCCTAGCTCAGTGGCGGCAACAAGGCCTTATCGCCCCTGAAACCGCCATCGAGGACGATAAGGTGTGGGTATTGCACGGCAGTATGGATGAAAAAGTCATCGCGCCGGTCACCAACGCCTTGGTGCAACAATACCGTGACTGGGGCGTAGAACAGCTCACTTACATCAACGACAAACCCTTCGCCCATCACTTCCCGGCCGAGTCCAACGGAACCGATTGCGCCGTATCCGAGGCGCCTTTCGTGGGCAACTGTGGCTATAATGCCGCCGCGGAAATGCTAAACACCATTAGCGATGCTAAGGCTACAGAGACCGACACCGGAGAGCTCTATCGCTTTAATCAACAGGAGCTTGGCGGAGAGTTTGCGGAAAGCCTCGCCGAAACTGGCTATGTATTCGTGCCACAAAGCTGCACCGAGGGCAATCAGTGCCAGCTGCATATAAACTTTCACGGCTGTAAACAATACGCCGAGGCCGTTGGCACCGACTATATCGAGCAAAACGGCATTAACGACTGGGCCGCGGTGCACAATACCGTGGTGCTCTACCCGCAAACCACCGCCTCTGCGCTGATGCCCATGAACCCCCAAGGCTGCTGGGACTGGTGGGGCTACACCGATGAGCACTACGCCACCAACAAAGGCCAACAGGTTCAGGCCGTAATGAAAATGGCCGAGTCACTGAGTAGAGAATAGCGAGTTGCGAGTTGCGAGTTGCGAAATCAACATCAACCCAAACGCGAATAGCCGCAACGTCTGCGGCTTTTTTATGCCTTATGAGCCTTGTGGCGCTCGCCCCTGCAACGCTCAGAGCAATACTTCACCTCATCCCAACAGGCTTTCCACTTCTTACGCCATGCAAAAGGTCGCTCACAGACAGGACAGATTTTCTCGGGAAGGTGGGATTTTTTCATTGATATCAGGCGTTGTCATAAATAAAAATATATAGGGCAATTCGCCTAATTCGGACCAATATTGGATATAGATGCCAGCGTCCCTTTACAGTACTTTGTTATGCGTGGCTTGGCACTATAAGCAGAATACCTCTTGTACCCACTCGTCTTTTTCAAATGGACCATGTATTGATTTAAAGCAACCACGGCTTTCTTCAATGTTTCGATCTAGATCTTTTGCAACCCAATCAACAGTGCAAACCACCTTATCGGTATCCAGAATAACCCCTTTGACGATACCAAGATGAAATATTCTGATGCCAGTTTGGCCGCCTCCTTTCATTCGCTTAATCGCGATTCTATCTCCTACTTTAACTCCTGAAGCCTTTTTATACTGTGCCGGTTGCTCACCTTCATTCCAGCCAAGCATCCATATTCCTTGCTCTAGAAACTTCTGATCCTGATGCTCGGTTCCTCCCCAAGAAGCACCCACAACCCAATATTGACTCATTTCTTACTCCGTTACTTGATGATGAAACGCAAAACGCACACAACTAAAGGCCCTGAGCTTTACTCTCTGGCTTTGTTATAAGTCACTTTATCGCTGCTTTAGGCTATCTGGTTCTTTTTGCGCAACCACTACCACTATGCGATAACCGATACTGCTCGACTTTCAACTACTGTAACAGCTCCCGCTCGCTCAATGATTTTTAACAAGACCGATTGAATTGCTTCGTCCTCTCTGACATCTTTATCACCCGTAAACCTTTGTATTTGAGGCTCACCATTCTCTTCAGACAGAAAGGTAATGACTACCTCCGTCGCTAAATTTGGCGCTTTACCGAAATACTCTACTGAAATTTGCGGATAACCCTTAAAACCTCGTTGCACTCGTTTCAGTATGCGTTTTTTCGCTTTATCCACATTCATCATTAAACTCTTTTTGATTGCTAAATTTAAATAAACGTCTTGCTCACACGTCGGTCTGGAGCCGCGAAACGTCGGAAGAACGGTCGCTGTGCAGTCGATTGTTAAGTATACAGTGCTGCCCTCGGTACCCTCCGGATTAACCCATGAGAGGACAGCACTGTATGCAGTAAGGATTCCCAAGTGGATCACAGCGATTAGTATAACTGAGCTTCCAGGTTGGAGCTTTGGTACAGGGCGCTTTTGCTTCGTAATCATTCTTCACGAGCGGACTGTCTTCCGGTTTTACCAAAAGACCCAGGCCCACATTTTTAGCATCAATGCCGCTAATATTTGTTATTCGGAAACGGTAAGTTTTACCATCTTTGAAAATATAGAAGGATAGTCGAGCAGCATTTCTCTCTTTTTCTTCCCGTAGCAATATCTCCAGCTGCTTTTTTGCGAGCTCGGACGTTGCACGCTGCAGCTCGTTTGCTTCTATCTGCATTCTCGTTATCCAGCTCAAACAACCAAGCTAACAATCGTCGCGATGCAACCGAAGAGAACGCTTAAGCGCTCGTACTTTGACACCCTGATTCCCGAGTTCCTTTGGGCTTAACAGCGTATTACTGAAAATTCTCGGTATCCACGAGGCAGGTTAACATCGGAGCATCCCTATTCTCGGTGTTTGCCTCATCCTATCAGCAACAACACTGCCGCTAACTTTTCAAAGAGTTAGCGACGTCATTTTGTGAAAACCGAGCCCGACGATTCAGCAAACCGAGAATTGCCCAAGCAATATGTATTTCCGCCTTTCACACCTTGCATTCGTCCCTATGATGGTTATGTGTGTCGACACCCTATTTGCGAAACCGCTTACCCTAAGCCACTTAGGGCTGCTGTTTTACAACAGTGGCATTGCTAAGAGGGTAACAGCTCACACATTCCGACATACTTTTGCCACTCAATTGCTTCTGCATGGCGCGGATATCAGTAGGGTACAGGATTAATTAGGCCATAGCGATGTACGAATCACTAAGCTCTATACCCACGTGATTGGCAGTCGCTCTTCAAGTGCAGTCGGCCCTCCCGACTGGCTCTAATGAGAAGTTTAAGTTAACGTCATTGAGCGCTAGACTACCGGCAAATAAGTAAACATTCATCGGAGTCGAATTGAACGCCGAGATCCGCATTTCGTCCTACTCCCCAAGCCATGCCAGGGCCATTGCCGATCTTTACCACGCTGCAGTGCATGGGATTGATTCATTGGTTTATTCAAAGGCCCAAAAAGAAGCCTGGGCACCAACACCGCCGGATTACACTTTTTGGGCTAAACGTCTGCAGGATAAGCAGCCCTTTGTGGCTTTGGTGGATGAGCGTGTGGCGGGCTTTATGGAGTTAGAAGCCGATGGGCATATCGATTGCGCCTATACACACCCGGATTTTCAAGGCTCGGGGGTTGCCTCGGCTTTATATCAGCACCTCGAAAGCCAAGCCACAGCAAAGGGTATAGATTCTCTTTATGTGGAGGCCTCAATCGTTGCGAAGCCTTTTTTCGAGCACCGAGACTTTATGGTTTTGCGCTCTAATAAGGTTTACAAAAAAGGTTTGGAACTCATTAATTTCAGTATGGAGAAGCCTCTTTCTGGCAGGCAGATAGCTGATACATTTTAATCTCACTAAAGTTTTAATCAGGCTTTAGCACGTTAGCTCTGGCGCTCTTTACTGACCGTCATCACCTTTGACAGTCCCCAGAGGAATACTCCAATCCCGACCCCGGAAAACAAGAAAAATACAGCTATACCGATGGGAGCCCCCCAACCTAACACGCCATAAAGATATTCCATGGTTACTCGTCCAAGTTCATTGATGAATTTTCATTGTTCAGTACTTGTCAGGGCGATGCAACAAAATGTACGTAAAGTAATGCGCTTACCGGCAAATGCTTAGACCAATGAAAAAAGCCCCTGAGCAATTCTGGGGCTTTTTAAAGGGATTAGGACTTAGCCTTGGTTTTCTTCTTGGCCGTGGTTTTGCCCTTGCGCTTATCCTGCGCCTGCCACTTACCATTATCGTACCAGGCGCTCCAGCCACTGGCCTTACCTTCCGGCGTTTCGCTCATCACATACTGCTGCTTAGTCTTACGACTAAAGCGCACGACGGTTGGGTTACCGTCTGGATCTTCCTGGGGCGCATCGGCCAGATACAGGAATTTAGATGGCAACCGATCGCGGAAGCGGGCCAGTTCGGCCACTTTGGGCGCACGGGTCTCGCGGGATTTCGGGAAATTATGAGCGGCCAGGAAAATACCGGAGGCGCCGTCACGCAGCATAAAGTGCGCATCGGTCTTTTCGCACGGCAGTTCGGGTAAATCCACCGGATCTTCTTTCGGTGGCGCCACTTCGCCATTACGCAGCAGCTTACGGGTGTTTTTACACTCCTCGCTGGTGCAGGCAAAATATTTACCAAAGCGGCCGTTACGCAGCTCCATATCCGAGCCGCATTTGTCGCATTCGATAATGGGACCGTCGTAGCCTTTGATCTTAAAGGTGCCAGTCTCGATTTCCGTTCCCTTGCACACCGGCGTGTTACCACACACATGCAGTTTACGTTTTTCGTCGATCAGGTAGCTGTCCATGGCCGTACCACACTGGCTACAACGGCGTTTAGCCCGCAGCGCCTCGGTTTCCATTTCCTCTTCGTCGTCCACCTTCACCACTTCATCGCCTGAGGTCAGGTTCATGGTGTTGGTGCAACGCTCTTTGGGCGGCAGGTTGTAGCCTGAGCAGCCTAAGAATACGCCGGTGCTGGCGGTACGCACCATCATGGGACGGCCACACTTACTGCACTCTATATCCGTTTGCACCGCTTCATTGGTGCGCATACCGCCCTCTTCGGCGGGCTTTTCCGCGCTCAGCAACTTCTGATAGAAGTCACCGTAGAAATCGTTAAGAACTTGCTTCCAGTTGAGCTGACCTTCGGCGATCTCGTCGAGATGCTGCTCCATATTGGCGGTGAAGTCGTAACTAATAAGGTCGTTAAAATTTTCCAGCAGGCGGTCATTGACGATCTCACCCATTTTCTCGGCGTAAAAGCGCTTGTTTTCAAGCCTGACGTAGCCACGATCCTGAATAGTAGAAATGATGCTGGCATAGGTAGAAGGTCGACCAATACCGCGTTTTTCCAGTTCCTTAACCAAGGAGGCCTCGCTAAAACGCGCCGGAGGCTTGGTAAAGTGCTGCTTGGGATCCAGTTTTTTCAGATCCAGCACGTCGCCTTCCTTCACATCCGGCAGGGTCAGATCTTCCTCGCCCTTTTTGGACTTTGGCGGCTGAACCCGGGTCCAACCATCAAACTTCAGTACCCGGCCCTTAGCGGTCAGTTCGAAGCCGTTGGCTTCGGCGCGAATGGTGGTGGCGTCGTATTTGGCAGGCACCATCTGACAGGCGACAAACTGACGCCAGATCAGCTCATACAAACGCTGAGCGTCGCGCTCCATTTCCGACAACGAATCGGACTTCACCTTTACATTGGAGGGGCGAATGGCTTCGTGCGCTTCCTGGGCCCCCTCTTTGCTACCATAGCGATTGGGGTTATCCGGTAGGTAGTTGGCACCAAAGCTCTCATCAATATAGCCACGGCAGGCGTCTACGGCCTCACTGCTTAAATTGGTAGAGTCGGTACGCATATAGGTGATGTGGCCCGCTTCGTACAAACGCTGGGCCATCATCATGGTCTTTTTCACTCCAAAGCCTAAACGGGTACTGGCCGCCTGCTGTAAGGTGGAAGTGATAAAAGGCGCCGAGGGCTTGCTCTGGGTCGGCCGGGATTCCCGGCTGACCACCTTATAGTCGGCGTCTTTAAGCTTGCTAACCGCCTCATCAGCCTGGGCCTTATTCTTGGGCTTAAAAGCCTGACCGTTTTCCTTGGCCACCAACATGCGTAGCGGTGATGACTTGGCCGTTAAGTCCGCGTGAATGTCCCAGAACTCTTCTGGCACAAAGGCTTTAATTTCACGCTCACGCTCCACCACCAGGCGCACCGCCACCGACTGCACCCGACCGGCCGACAGCCCTCGGGCAATTTTCTTCCACAACAGAGGCGAGACCATAAAGCCCACCACCCGATCTAAAAAGCGGCGCGCCTGCTGGGCATTGACCCTGTCTACGTTAACTTCCCCCGGGTGAGAGAAGGCTTCCTGAATGGCGGTTTTGGTGATTTCATTAAACACCACCCGCTTGAACTCTTGCTTGTTGGAGCCAATCAGCTCCTGTAAATGCCAGGCAATGGCTTCCCCTTCACGGTCCAAATCCGTCGCGAGATAGATGGTGTCGGCATTTTTAGCCAACTTTTTCAGTTCGTTGACCACCTTCTCTTTGCCTTGCAATACCTCATAATGGGCTTCCCAGTCGTTTTCCGGGTCGATACCCATACGATCCACCAGTTTTAAATACTCGTGACGACGCAGGTAGGCCTGCTTTTCTTCCTCCGGAAAAGTCTTCAATTCTTTGGCCGGTTTTTTGGGCGGCACCTTACCCTGGGCCTTAGTGGGCAGGTCGCGAATGTGTCCGACACTGGATTTCACCACATAGTCGTTACCCAGGTATTTATTGATGGTTTTTGCTTTTGCCGGGGACTCGACGATGACCAACGACTTTGCCATAGACTCAATGCTCGTAACTGTTTGAAAGACTTAGCTGAATGAAAATTAAGGAATGCCAGCTATGCGTATTATTTTTACATATATCGGCAAACTCCCTATAACACAAGGGAATTTGCTATTGGGTGGTGTAATTGGAGCACATGGTAGTCATCCAATAGCGGGGATGCAAATTTGGCAGCTTGTTAAAAAAACGTATAATAGGCAGCCTCTGCGCCCTTCTTATCTCAACAAGAACAATAACAGATCGGTTAAGCGCAGTGTTTCCCTCAACACACCACAGAGAATAACGAGGAAATAATGAAAGCATTTGAAGTGAATTTCGATGGACTGGTCGGCCCCACACACAACTACGCTGGCCTGTCTTTCGGTAATGTTGCCTCGCTGAATAACGCTAAAGCCGTTAGCAGCCCCCGTCAGGCGGCAAAGCAAGGTCTGCAAAAAGCCAAGGCACTGGCCGATATGGGCATGCTACAGGGCCTATTAGCGCCTCAGGAACGTCCGGATGTGGAGACGCTGCGTCGCATCGGCTTTACTGGCTCTGACGCTCAGGTTCTGGAAAAAGCCGCTAAACAAGCCCCAGAGATTTTTCTGGCTTGCTGTTCAGCGTCCAGCATGTGGACCGCCAACGCTGCCACCGTATCTCCCAGTGCCGATACGGCCGATGGTCGTGTGCACTTTACGCCAGCCAACCTGACCAACAAATTCCACCGCTCACTGGAGCCGGACGTCACCGGTCGTATTTTAAAAGGCACCTTTGCCAACGAGAAATACTTTAATCACCACCGTCATCTGCCTGATAACGATCATTTTGGTGATGAAGGCGCGGCCAATCATACCCGCCTGTGTTCTAATTACGGTCATGCCGGTGTGGAACTGTTTGTATTTGGCAAGTACGCCTTTGACAGCAGCAAACCTGCACCCACTAAGTTCCCTGCTCGTCATACCTACGAAGCCTGCGAAGCCGTTGCTCGTTTGCACGGCCTGAGCGATGACAGCGTAGTGTATATTCAGCAGAACCCGGACGTGATCGACCAGGGCGTGTTCCATAACGACGTTATTGCCGTGGGCAACCAGAACGTGCTGTTCTATCACGAGCAAGCCTTTGCCGATACCCAAAAGGCGCTGGATGAAATCCGCCGCAAGTTTGGCAGCGACGACCTGCACTTTATCGAGGTGAAAACTTCTGATGTTTCTGTTGAGGAAGCTGTCAAAACCTATCTGTTTAACACTCAGATCATCACTCTGCCTGATGGTGATATGGCCATTATTGCGCCCAGCGAGTGTCAGGAGAGCCTTGCGGTTTCGGCTTATCTGGATAAGCTGGTGACCTTGGGTACACCGATTAAGAAGGTCCACTATTTCGATGTGAAGCAGAGCATGAAAAACGGTGGTGGCCCCGCTTGTCTGCGTCTGCGTGTGGCTCTGACCGATCAAGAGGTCGCGGCGGTTAACCAAAATACCCTGATTAACGACGCTCAGTTTAACCGTCTGAATCAGTGGGTGGATAAGCACTATCGCGATGAACTGAGCTTCGACGATCTGCGCGATCCGCAGTTGCTGATCGAATCCCGCGATGCACTGGATGAGCTGACCCAGATCCTGAAACTAGGCTCGGTATACCCTTTCCAGCGTTAAGCAATAAGTTCTTACAAATACAAGAAACCCGGCGACTGCCGGGTTTCTTCGTTATGATGTACTTTACAATGCATTAATTCGGATCTGCGCAGCTATTGCTGGAGCCGAACGAGTTGGGTGCCGGGGCGGCGTCCTCGTTGCTGACATCCTCTCCCGATACTGTCAGTGTTAACACATGACTTTCTTCGGACTCACTGCCGGCGGACTCACTTTCCACTGAAATCTTAACTTCCGTCCAGGGCGCAAAGCTCTCGGCATAGGTGTGATACATCAGTACAGGGTCAGAACTATTAGTTACAACGCTATCGGTAAAGTTCTCGCCATCTTTAAAGCTGATGCTGCCCAAAATACCCGGAGTTAGTTGTCCGTCACCATTGGTATCCTCACCGGCATCCAAGATTCCGTTGCCGTTAATGTCCTCATTATCACAAACGGCCGTTACCACGGTCAGCCAGCGCTCATCCGGCTCACTCCATACCCAATACCCCTTACGGTACACCCCGCCTTCTGCGTAAGGCTCTGGTACCACCGACGCAGTCAAATCGACGCCATCTTGCAAGCTGCCCTGAGGATCGGTAACAAAAACCGCGTATTCCTTACGATAGGTAGCAGCACTGGGTGATTCAATCAGATTGCCGGTACCAAAAGAGATATCAAAGGGTCGATCACCAACGGTGACATTGGTTTGCCCGGTGACAGAGTTATCTTCTACGACGGTGGCGGTAATGGTCACAAACTCTTCGTTGGTCACGGCATTGGAGGTAAAGACCGTACTGGCAACACCTTTATCATTAGTGACTGCCGAGTTTGGCTCGAGAGAACCGGCACTGGGATCATCCACATTGAAGCTCACCTGCATACCTTCCACCAGATTGTCGTTAGGATCGCGTACCACCGCAGTAATGGTACTGGTTTGACCATCCGGCCCAATGCTGTCTGGTGTCGCATCGACAATAATACTGTCGGCATCGGTGGCAATGAAGTTCACCTCGCCAGTGACACTGACCTTATTCCCCTCACTGTCCTCACCTTCGGCGGAAATAGAGGCGGTTCCCGCATTATTTGAGCTGATACTCACTGAAGCCTCGCCATTGGCATCAGTAGTGACTGTGCTTGACGAGAACTGACCTCTGGAGGTCAGGAAGGTCACACTCCCTCCCGCAAAGGCACTGCCGTCTTTTTCCCAGCGTATCGTGACAGTGGCATTATCGCCTAGCGGCACATTGTCGCTGGGTAAGCTTACGAAGCGGAAGTTATCCCGCTGCACGCTAATCTCAAACTCAGCACTGGCATTAAGTGCCTCGGCCGATATGGTATCAAGGCCTGCCTGGGTGCCTGTGTAGACAACCGTCGCTTTACCATCGGTATTAGTGGTTACCTCTGATTCAGCCAAAGTGCCATTTTCGGCGCTCAGACTAACCGTCTGGTTAGCAATCCCCTTGTCATCCGAGTCCAACAGACTAATAAACAGCTCAGTGCTGTTATTTAAGACGACCGAGGTACCACCATCGATCTGGATTTCGGTGCCCAGGACTGATACCACAACATCCTGCGTCAACGTGCCCGATGTGGCCGTAACAGTGATATCCCGGTTTTCGGGGTTCGCTTTACTGGTCAATGTAGTGCGCGCTGTGCCGTCCTCACCACTGACTGCCACGCCGGGAGCCGGAAGTTCGCCGGAGGTCGCGCTGAAGACCACCTCTGCGCCGGGCAACAAACGATTGCCTTGGTCTTTTAATAAGGCGATGATTTCGACGCTGTCAGCCCCTGACGACGCCATCTGATTGGAGGTAGCATAAACCTCCATAGAAGCCGCCTGGATAGTGGACTGTCCTCCATCGCCGGCCGAGTTAAAGCTGGTGGACGCTTCTTCACCGTCTACGGTCGCCACTATATTGGCTTCCCCCGCAGTGCTGCCCACCACCAAACGGATACTGGCAACGCCGTTTGCGTTGGTGGCTGCCAGACCGTCAGCCGGATCTAAATTGGCACGCCCCGATACCGGCAGTGAGAAAGTAACCGTCTCTCCCTCAACTGCTGCACCGGTTTCATCGGTAACCGTTGCCTGCGCAACGAGCGGCGTCGCAGCAGACAGTTCTGTGCTGGCATCTCCGGATTGCTCATCCACCAATTCTAACGAAACGGACAGTTCCGAACTTCCTGAACCGCCTGAGTCATCATCCCGGCTTAAACTTCCTCCGCCGCCGCAGGCGGTGATAAGCGATAATAAACTGATAAGAACCAGCGTCTTGATCGTCGACGGCATTCACTTCTCCCAAATATCAACATGAAACACTCGTTAGTGGGCGAGTTTTAGTTTAGCTTGTCCAGCAAAATTGCTAGGCTAAGCGCCATAATAATAAGCTATGGAACACTTATGACCGATCAGAAAACTAAATACAGTCTCACCACCCGAATTTTTATTGGTATGCTCGCCGGAATCCTTGTCGGTTCCCTACTGCGAGCCCTGTTTGATGATAGCGGAGATTTCGCTTTTCGTGTATTCGGGCTGCAGATTTCTACGTATGGCCTTTTAGTCGACGGTATATTTACCGTTATCGGTCAGATATTTATCGCCAGTTTACAAATGCTGGTGGTCCCCCTGGTGTTTATCTCACTGGTCTGTGGCACCTGCCATTTAAGTGAGCCCAGTAAGTTAGGCCGACTCGGGGGCAAGTCTATTCTACTGTACATTGGAACGACGGCCATTGCCGTGACGTTGGCATTGAGTGCCGCGATCTTCTTCCAGCCCGGCGGCGATGTCACCATGTCCAGTGACACCACCTACGAAGCCAACGAGGCACCTTCTCTTTCTCAGGTGATCATCGATATGTTTCCGACTAACCCCATTAATGCCATGGCCGAGGGCAACATGCTGCAGATCATCGTGTTTGCCATCTTGTTTGGTATTGCCATCGCCATGAGCGGTGAAGGCGGTAAGCGAATTGCCAATGTGTTTGAGGACTTTAACAAGGTGGTAATGCGTTTGGTAACCATCCTGATGAACATTGCGCCCTATGGGGTCTTTGCACTGATGGCTAAACTCTTGGCAACGGTAGACTTTCAAATTATTGGCGAGCTGGGTAAGTACTTTGCGCTGGTCCTGGCGGTATTGCTGTTTCACGGCTTTGTGTCCTACTCGGTCATCCTCAAGCTGTTTACCGGCCTCAACCCGCTGATTCTGTTTCGTAAGATGCGCGATGCAGCGCTGTTTGCCTTTAGCTCTTCGTCGAGCTCGGCTACTTTACCGGTAACCTTAGAAACCGCCCGCAATAAACTGGGTGTTAAGAACACCGTATCTTCCTTTACGGTTCCTCTGGGCGCCACCATCAATATGGATGGCACCGCCATTATGCAGGGTGTGGCGACCGTATTTATCGCTCAGGTATATGCCGTCGACTTGAGTGTGGCGGACTACCTGATGGTCGTACTGACCGCTACCCTCGCCTCTGTGGGTACGGCAGGCGTTCCGGGCGTTGGTCTGATTATGCTGGCAATGGTGCTAAACCAGGTGAACCTGCCAGTAGAAGGCATTGGGCTGATCATCGGCGTGGACAGGCTGCTGGATATGACTCGAACCGCCGTGAATGTCACCGGTGACTGCACTGTGGCCTGCATTGTTGGCAAGAGCGAAGGCGAGCTGGACGAGTCGGTATTTAACGACCCTGATGCAGGTTACAAGGAAGAAGAAGTCGATTTCGACCACTTTGAACGCAATAAATAGAGTGTATCTACTTTAATGGGTGCCAGATTGTGCACCCAAGGATCAAAAAAGCCACTCGTACGAGTGGCTTTTTTATTGGCCTGTTGGCGTATCAGTATTTGTAACTGTCCGGCTTAAACGGGCCATCGGCGCTTACGCCAGTATAGTCGGATTGCTCTTGCGTCATTCGGGTAATCACGCCGCCAAAGCCTTCCACCATATCCTGAGCCACTTCCTCGTCCAGCTTCTTAGGCAGTACTTTGACATAGAGGCTGTCGGCTTTTTGGTCTGCCGGTAACTCAGCAAACTTACCGTCCCACAGATACATTTGCGCCAGCACCTGATTGGCAAAAGAACCGTCCATAATCCGCGAAGGATGGCCGGTAGCATTACCCAGATTGACTAAGCGACCTTCCGCCAGCAGCAGCAGGTGATCATCGGTGGCTTTGTTGCGATAGACTTTATGGACCTGGGGCTTGATCTCATCCCATTCCCAGTTGTCACGCATAAACTTGGTGTCGATTTCATTGTCGAAGTGGCCAATATTACAGACGATGGCACCGCTTTTCAGACATTGCAGCATGTGTTTATCACAGACATTCACGTTGCCTGTGGTGGTCACTATCAGATCCGTATTGCCCAGCAGGTCCTTGTTGATGCTTTCCAGTGTCCCGTCGTTCTGACCATTGATATAAGGCGACACCACCTCAAAACCATCCATACAGGCCTGCATGGCGCAAATGGGGTCAATTTCTGACACCTTAACGATCATACCTTCCTGACGCAGAGACGCCGCCGAACCTTTACCCACATCGCCGTAACCCACGACCAAGGCTTTCTTACCAGAGAGCAGGTGATCGGTGCCACGCTTGATGGCATCATTCAGGGAGTGACGGCAGCCGTACTTGTTGTCGTTCTTGGACTTGGTGATGGCATCATTAACGTTGATCGCGGGCACCTTCAGCTCACCGTTTTTCAGCATCACCTGAAGTCGGTGGACGCCGGTGGTGGTTTCCTCCGAGATGCCGTGAATATTATCCAACAGTTGCGGGTATTTGCTGTGTACCATTTCGGTCAGATCACCGCCGTCGTCCAGAATCATATTGGCATCCCAGGGCTTATCACTGCCCTTGCTTTCCAGAATGGTCTGTTCAATACACCATAAGAATTCTTCTTCGGTCTCGCCTTTCCAGGCAAACACCGGAATGTCAGCGGCAGCCATGGCGGCGGCGGCATGGTCCTGAGTGGAAAAGATATTACAGGATGACCAGCGCACCTCCGCGCCCAAGGCGGTAAGAGTTTCAATCAATACCGCCGTTTGAATGGTCATATGAATACAACCCATGATTTTGGCGCCTTTCAGCGGCTGCTGATCGGCGTATTTACGGCGCAGTGCCATGAGCGCCGGCATCTCACTCTCGGCAATAGTGATCTCCTTGCGGCCCCACTCAGCCAGAGAAATATCCGCCACTTTATAGTCGTTAAACTCACTCATTATTGTCTCCTAGATGGATAGGTAAAACGATGCCAAACGCTTGGCTACGCCCAGGGTAATTGTAGCTTCTGCCACAACCGATCGAGCAGGCTTTCTGTGCCCACACTCACAGACTGACCCAGCTTCTCGGCCAGGTTCTTGCGGGTTTTAAATTCAACTTTGTAAATCTGACGCTCTTTGTTAGCGGCAAACAAAAAATCATCGGAGGTCTTAATTTCGTCCACCAGTTCCATAGTTTTGGCTTTTATGCCATACCAATATTCCCCCGTGGCCACACTGCCAATGTCCAGCTTGGGGCGGTGTTCACTGACAAAATCTTTAAACATACCGTGCACTTGTTCCAGTTCTTCACGGAATTTCTTTCGACCCAGATCATCATTTTTGCCGAACAGCGTCAGAGTACGCTTAAATTCGCCAGCGGTGTGCTGCTCAAAGTCGATGTAGTTCTTATCCAACAACCGGTGAAAATTAGGCAGCTGAGCAATAACACCAATGGAGCCGACAATGGCAAAAGGCGCGCTGATAATTTTATCGGCCACACAGGCCATCATATAGCCACCGCTCGCGGCCACTTTATCCACTGACACGGTCATTTTAATCTTATGATCCCGGAATCGCTGCAGCTGGGAGGCTGCCAAGCCATAGCCGTGGACCATACCACCGCCACTTTCCAGGCGAACCAGCACTTCGTCGTTGTCCTCGGCCACACTCAAAATGGCACTGACCTCTTCCCTTAACTGTTCGACTTCCCGGGCGTCAATGGAGCCCTTAAAATCTATCACGAAGAGCTTATTCTGCGCTTGTTCATTCTTGCTTTGCTGTTTTTGCTCTTTCTTACGCGCCTTATGACGCTTCTTCAACTCGTTTTTGTCCAGCAGGACGTGCTGAGCCTGCTCCACCATATGATCAAGTCGTTCCGATAACGACGTAATTTCTAATTCGCCCTTATTGTGTTTATGCCGGTTCGCCAAGCCCATAATGCCGCCCACCGCCAGTAAAATCGCCACGACAATGGTGATGGCTTGCAATAAAAACAGGCCGTATTCATAGAGAAATTGCACCGTTGTTTTCTCCTTTTTCGATATTGAACCCCTTAAGAGGGCGAATTTAACACAAAAAAAGCCGGACAAGTGTCCGGCTTCGTCAATTAACGGTGAATCGCTAGATTATTGAGCAATCACCGCTTCATTGGAGATAACAATGGCACCGTTACTGAGGAATGCACCTACCTGTGTCTGCATCTCAGAGGTGGCAGCCGCACTGCTGGACGGGTCAAGCAGTGAACTGTGCCCACCTTGGTTAAAGCGCACAGCGCCCTCACCGACGGTGGTACTCACGATGTTCGGCAGTCCCAGTAACTGAATCAGTGGCTCGGTGCCCGCCAGTGGCAATGACGTGCTGTTGGGAATCACCTGATCCGGTAAGTTCTGCTCACTACCATCACCGACAACTTCGATAAGGTGCACATTGGTGTTCTCAGCGACCGTTGCCGCATAGTTATTCGGATCAGCGGCATCCACCACAGTCTGGGCTGCAAATGCGAAACCAGCGAACGTGCTCTCAATTTCTGCCTTTTGAGCGCCGCTCAGGCTCTGTTCAAACAAAGGATAAAACTGAGCAGCTGCGCTCACGGGATCGGTCAGACCATTTTCCACCATGTACGCTTGTAACGCTTGCTGGAAGTCTTCTGACGATGCTGCCAGCAAAGAGCCTTTAACAACCGGACCGAAAGTGGGTGAATCCAACAGGAAGCCGGCAATACCACCACCTGGCATCGCCAGTGTCGCCGACTCCATTGCCGTCATGGAGGCAAAGTCAGCCAGTTGACCATCCAGTTCACTATTCGCGATAGCGAGCGCTGCAGTACCGGTAATACCACCCAACGAATGCCCTACATAGGATACGGCGTTTGGATTGATAGTCACCTGACCGGTAGCGTCGTTAAGCGCATTTAGGCCTAAACGTAACGCCAGGGTATCGGCGATGCTCTGGCGCAGGTTATCCCGGGTAACAAGCAAGTTCGCCAGGTTCATATAGGCCGTTGCACTGCCCGTTGTGGCATTCACCTGACCAAAACCGCGTTCACCATGCAAAGGGTGGTCGATCGCGACAGTCGCAAAGCCAAACAGTGACAACGCCCCAGTCATAGCCAGCATGTCCTCTTTCTTGGACGTGATACCGTGCTGCAAGATCACCACCGGCCAGCCGTTCTCAGGCATAGCGGCAATCGGCTCGAGACCTGGAGTGCTGGCAGCAACCATATTCTGGAAGGCCAGGTTCGGTACAGTATACTGAACCGGAACATCCTGTACTGACTGTTGTTCTGGAATCGGGTTGTACTTGGTCAGGTGACGAGGGTCATCAATACCCACGGCTGACAGATTAAGGTCAAACAGCTGGCCGTCGGACAGAGCCTGACACAACGCATTGTTCTCGCCCACGGCTCCCGCGGCGATGAGTTGCGTGACTTGCTCCTGGCCCATAGCCTGTAGCATTGCGCCAGACGTACAGGCCGCACGCCACCATTGATCCATCGGCATATCTGCACTGGAGTAGTATGGTAGCGACGCACTACCAACGGCTAAATCCGCGGCGCAGAATGCACCAAACTGCCCCACCAGTTGACCGGCAGTGGGGTCGCCCGCGCCTGCCGCAGTAAATAAGTTGCTGCAATTATCCAGACCTGCGGCCTGAATGCCTGCTAACTGGTCTGCGGGCAAAGACACTTGTAGAATTTGCGGATATACAGAGCCTGCGGCAACAGATGCAGTCACTTCTGGCAGTGTTCCTGCTGCTGCGGCCTGCGCTTGCTGGAGAGGCAAGCCTTGCCCCAGCGCTCCCTGCAATGTTTGAGCGTACTCCCCTATTTCCATCTTACGAATGGTGGACAATACTTCGCCGGTTGACTGAGTCGAGAAATAAGCCGCATAGGACACACGCTCTCGCACCAGACCCCGATCTTCCAACAATGGAATAAAGGTATTTACAATACCCTGAAGCTGTAGCTGGTCCGGAGTAGCCAGAGGATTGACCTCAGGGTCCTGTTTGACCAGATCCCAGGTGGTTGACCCCTTTACGGCATTACCGGCACTGTCTCTTAACGATTCTGTCATTGCCAGTACATAACCCTGGCCGGACTTGAGTGGTTTAAGAGGAACTACATTAATAGTACCAGAGGATGGATCGGGCATTTGGGCCACATAATCCACACCATAAACCAGTTCATCACCCAGTTCACAAGGTAAGCCCGGGGCACCCGCTTCGGCTGCGATGCCCTGACAAATTTGCGACTCACCTTCCAGCGCCTGAGTAGCCTCGTAAATATGAATGGCGTCCATCAGGGTGTCTTCGTTCAAAGATGACCCCTCAGGTACATTAATATTAATGGTAAAAGGATGCTGTGTTGACCAACCGTCCAGCGCACTGAGCGCATGTTGAGGATTACCCGGATCAAACTCCGCGACACTGACAGTATTGATAGTGAAATCGAAAAGATCACCATTTGGAATCATCAGTAAGTCATTGGGAACATTGAGGTTACTGGCAGCTGGATCGAAAACGATTCTAGATGTGGGTGGCGTTGGTGACTGCTCGGCCTCATTTTGCAGCTCTTCGAGCGTCTCTCCGCCGCCGCAACCCGTCAGTCCCAGCACTGTGGCAATGGTTGCACTTAATACGAGTTTTTTCATTGTGTCTCCCCAGGATCCTATTGTTGTTTTTATCCACCGCCATGACCGCATTGGCCCGGTTGGTATCATTGCTGTTTTAAACTGGTCGTAATCAATGACGTTCGCCAACATGTACGACCAGTTGCATTATTCACAATAGTATTGGCTTTACCTTGGTTTTGCAAAGGTTTGTTAACCAATTGTTAGCTCAATCATTAATCCTATAAATGCAACCACAAACAAGCAGTTAACTGATAAAATGAAGTAAACCAAATAATGGGTATTAATCATGTTTGACTACCAACCAAAGACCAATGAACTAAGGGATAAAGTCATTCTGGTAACCGGTGCCGGCGATGGTATCGGCAAAGTCGCAGCGAAAACCTATGCCAGTTTAGGCGCTACCGTGATTTTACTGGGACGCACTACCAGTAAGCTGGAAACGACCTATGATGAAATCATCGCCGACCAAGGCCCGGAGCCTGCTATCGTGCCACTGGATCTCAAAGGCGCAACCCTCAGCCATTACCAACAGATGAACGCGACCATTGAACAAGAATTTGGCCACTTGGACGGGCTGTTACATAACGCCAGCCTGCTCGGCCACCTGCGCCCGTTCAGTCAGATCCCGCTCGACGAATGGCAGGAAGTCATGCAGGTCAATGTGACTGCCGAATTTATGATGACCCAGGCCCTGCTGCCGACGCTGCAAAAAGCCGAAAAAGCCTCGATCATCTTCACCAGCTCTGGTGTGGGTCGCAAAGGCCGTGCTCACTGGGGCAGCTATGCGGTATCTAAATTTGCCACCGAGGGCATGATGCAAGTGCTGGCCGATGAGTTTGAAAACAGCTCGATGCGCTTTAACTGTATTAACCCCGGCGCCACTCGCACCGATATGCGGGCCTCGGCCTACCCTGGCGAAGATCCCAAGACATTGAAAACGCCAGAGCAAATTATGCCGCTGTATTGTTATTTAATGAGTGATGCCAGCGCTGAGACCACCGGCCAGAGCCTGGATGCGCAGCCCAAAAGGTAACCTCATTACTTGATGACAGATACGACAAAGCCATCGTTCACAGGCTAGCCGTAACTCCTTCCTTGGAGCTGCACAGGGCCTGTGAACGATGGCTTAGTTTTTTCTTAATTAAGCAAAGCGTCCGCGACTATTCCTTAGCCTCAATCTTGGCCCAGGTATCTCTTAGCGTTACGGTACGGTTGAACACCGTTTTTTTCTCGGTGCTGTACTTGTCCTTGCAGAAATAACCGATACGCTCAAACTGCAAGGCTTTGCCGCGAGGCACCTCGTTCAGGCTAGGTTCGATAATGCCGGTACGAACCACCAGTGATTCCTCATTAATGGCGTCGGTAAAGACTTCTTCAGCCTGGGGATTGGGCACCTTAAACAGACGATCGTATTCACGAATTTCCGCTTCTACACCGTGTTTGGCAGATACCCAGTGGATCACGCCTTTAACCTTGCGACCATCGGCCGGGTCCTTACCCAGAGTGTCAGGATCGTACGAGCAATAGACAGTCGTGACATTACCTTCGGCATCCTTTTCGACGCGCTCAGCCTTGATGACATAGGCATTGCGCAGGCGCACCTCCTTGTCCAGCACTAAACGCTTAAACTTCTTGTTGGCCGACTCGCGAAAGTCTTCCCGTTCGATATAGAGTTCACGACTAAAGGGCACTTCCCGCTGACCCATCTTCGGATCATTAGGGTGATTGGGGGCGATCAGCATCTCCTCGGCGTCTTCGGGATAATTCTCAATCACCACCTTGATGGGATCCATGACCGCCATGGCCCGGGCGGCATGCTGGTTCAGATCATCGCGGATGCAGGATTCCAGTACCCCCATCTCCACGATGTTGTCCATCTTGGTAACCCCAATGCGTTTACAAAACTCTCGAATTGAGGCTGGTGTGTAGCCACGGCGGCGCAAACCGGCAATGGTCGGCATCCGTGGGTCGTCCCAGCCATCCACATGCTGCTCTTCTACCAACTGAATCAGCTTACGCTTGCTCATGATGGTGTATTCGAGATTCAGGCGCGAAAATTCATACTGACGCGGACGCGCATCGATGGTGATGTTATCCAACACCCAGTCGTATAAACGGCGATTATCCTGGAACTCCAGAGTGCACAGAGAATGAGTGATACCTTCCAACGCATCGGAAATACAGTGGGTAAAATCGTACATGGGGTAAACACACCATTTATCCCCAGTCTGGTGGTGATGCGCGAATTTCACCCGATACAGAACAGGATCACGCATGCACATAAAGGGCGAGGCCATGTCGATCTTAGCCCTTAACACGCACTCACCTTCTTTGTACTTACCGGCAGTCATATTCTCAAATTCCGCCAGATTCTTCTCTACCGGTGTGTCTCTGTAGGGACTGTTCTGCCCCGGTGCTTTCAGGGTGCCACGCATTTCACGGATGGTGTCTGGATCGCTGAAATCCACATAGGCAAGGCCTTTTTCAATCAGCTCTTTAGCAAAGCCGTGCAACTGGTCAAAATAGTTCGATGAATAACGGGGCTCACCCAGCCACTCATATCCTAACCAGTGCACATCGTCTTTTATGGAGTTCACATAGTCGATGTTTTCTTTTTCGGGATTGGTGTCATCAAAACGCAGATTGCACTCGCCCTGATAATCTTCCGCAAGTCCGAAATTCAGACAGATCGACTTGGCATGACCAATATGCAAAAAACCATTGGGCTCAGGCGGGAAACGGGTATGCACATGATCATGCACACCTTCGGCAAGGTCTTTGTCGATGATTTGACGAATAAAATTGGTCGGACGGTGCTCGGTCTCGGCCATGGATGCTATCCCCTGCTAACACACTGAAAAATAAAGCGAGCATTATAACAGTTCAGGCGCTAAAAACAGCAGGGACTTATATCAATCGTCGCTCAACAACCAATTCAACGCATCATCATGATAGGTAAAAAACTTGACGTCGCCGGACACGAACCAGCCGCCAATTTTGGCCGCCATCTCCTGCCAGTTTTTATTGCCCCAGATGGCAACTTTCTTAAACTTCTTACCATGGGCCATGCCCAGCTTAAAGTCATCCCAGGCTGCGCGCAGCTCCCAGCCCTCCATGTGAGTCGCATCCACAAACACTAAGCCCCTGGGTTCCTCCAGGCCGTCCAGCGCCGACTCCAGTAGCGGAGTAATCTGCTTATAATCCTCATGAGTCAGCTTCCCCACCGCTTTAAGAGTCAGAAAAAAGTCCTCACCGACTCGTTCTATACCTACCGACAGGCCATGCCGTTCAATACTCATGCCGCCCCCTTTTGCTTTTATCTCAGGCAAAGTGTAGACGAGCCAGCGCGTGTTGATGCTTAACTTTTCGTTTCTAACAGCTCGGAGACTTTTGTGCCGGTCGTAAAGTGCTGTCGACACACGGTCTCAGCGACCGAGTCATAGAGATTGTCGATATCTTCGGAGCCCATAAACTGCTCGCTAAAGCCCGGCATAACCGGGTCCAGATGCAGGCGCGTCACATTGATAAAGTGAGCGATCAGTTCCTTAATATTTTCAGTGCCCACAGCGATGCGCAGTGTGGTCAGATAAATGCCGGCCTCTTGCTGCTCTTCCGGGCCCATTTCCGAGTGTGACGTGAGGGCCGGACAGAGCACAATAGTATTGTTCTGCCCGATACTCACCTGATGACTGAAGGCGGGCTCCAGAGCGTCGAAAAAGCGTACAAAGGTATCACGGCACAGGCCCGCCTTTTCCATATCAATGGTAAACAGCGCACAAGGCCAGCCATGACGGAGCTGCTTTTCCCGAATTGCCGCATTGTGATTGTGACTCAGACTATGGCAATGCACCTGTATATCGGGGTGAGAATCGAGAAACTGACTGAGCACCTGTGTATTAATGCTCTTGATCATGATGCGCTGTTCCAGGGTCTTCATGCCAGTTAGCACATCAAAGGCCTTCTCCGAATCCAGGAAGGCTCCCTTGATGTAATACACATCCCAAAACAGAGTACGTGACCAGTCATAGCCATTGATACTCTCGCCTTTGGGTTGGAACATCTTATAAGTCTCACCAATCACCACACCGGCGGTGGTGGCGCCACTACCACAAATGTCTTTGGTATAACTGTGCACCACATAATCGGGGCGCTCAGTCTTATCCTTGCGTTGTAAGGGCTGATGCAGTACCGGCGTAGCCAGCGTTGAGTCCAGAATGACCTGATGACCCCCCTTGTGTGCGGCTTTACTGATCCCGGCCACATCCAGAACATAACCGTGAGGGTTACAGGGTGACTCCAGATACACATGCAGCTCATGGTCCTGCAGCCGTTCGCGATACTTAGCCTTCACCTCCTCAAGGCGCAGTTTAAAGCTGTTGGCATCATAACCGTCGAACCACTCCAGTTGGATATTGAGGCGCTTTTCACGGGCGTAGTAATCATGCAGCAGCTGGTATACGCCACCATAAACATTGCGCGATACCAAAAGCACATCGCCATGACTGAGTACATTGGAGAGCACCCCATCGATGGCGGCCATTCCAGAGTTGAAGTTCCAGGCCAGATAATCGGCCGAATAAGGCCCGGCCTCGAGGTCCACAATGGCATTGGCCAGACTAATATTGGTGGGATTTAACAAGCGCGAATAAATTTGATGGGTAAATTCCTTGCCCTGAAAAGCATCGTCCACCCATTCAGTACAAGCATATACGTATGTGGCGGTACGCACGATAACGGGTGTGGCAGAAAACAGCGCGGTAACATTGTCGAACAGCGGATAATGGCTCTGCCCTACCTGGGTGCCATTGTGCAAATGCAGGCTTTGGAAAGTCGCACGAAACGGGTTTTGCAGCGTATCCAGAATTTTAGCAATCTGAAACGAAAGAAACTTTTTGGCATTAAAGTAGGCGATTTTATCTTTACGACTGAGATCCCCCAGTGTCTGATTAGTGATCTGCCACAATTCGCTAATATCCAGCTGCGCCTCATAAAGATGCCGCGCCGTGCTGAGCAGAGTGCGACCATAATCCGTATTCGGGTCAACGCCGAAATGATCCAGCTGCTCCGCAGCCAGTTCATCTACAGAGTGACTGCGGGTGGTATTGCGTTTGGGTGAGAGTAATTTTGCTGCTTTCAGGGACTGCTGCTCGCGCATAACAAACCTTTTTTACTTATTATTTGCATTCTATTAAACAGCAATTGGCTCTGACTGGCACCCCAGACGGGAACAGTCATAGAGCAACCTGGCAGCTTTTATTTACGGTGCATACAGCAAGTGGTCGCAGCGGGTATCAATATGGCTGAGCTTAGGCTGGCTTGTTCAAAATTCTGAACAGTAGCAATATTAACCACAGCAGATGATTAGGGCTAAAACAAAACAGCCCGCTAAAAAGCGGGCTGTTTACCGTGTTACTTGGTGAGGTGGCTTACCAGCCAGTGGCTTCGCGCAGTGCCTTACCAATATCAGCCAGGGAGCGAACGGTTTTTACGCCAGCCGCTTCCAGTGCCTTAAATTTATCATCAGCAGTGCCCTTACCGCCGGCAATGATGGCGCCAGCATGGCCCATACGTTTGCCTGGAGGCGCGGTAACACCTGCGATGTAAGATACAACCGGTTTAGTGACGTTGTCCTTAATAAAGGCCGCTGCCTCTTCTTCGGCAGTACCGCCGATTTCACCGATCATCACGATGGCTTCGGTTTCCGGATCTTTTTCGAACATTTCCAGAATGTCGATAAAGTTAGAACCTGGAATCGGATCGCCACCGATACCCACACAGCTGGACTGACCGAACCCTTCGTCGGTGGTTTGCTTCACGGCTTCATAAGTCAGCGTACCGGAACGAGATACGATACCCACTTTACCGGGCTTGTGAATATGGCCTGGCATGATGCCGATCTTGCACTGATCCGGCGTAATCACACCCGGGCAGTTAGGACCGATCATACGTACGCCTTTGCTATCGACGTACTCTTTCACGTACAGCATATCCAACGTCGGGATACCTTCGGTGATACAAACGATAAGTTCAATGCCTGCATCCGCAGCTTCAATAATGGAATCTTTACAGAAAGGCGCAGGAACATAGATAACAGTCGCTGTCGCGCCGGTGGCTTCAACAGCTTCGCGCACGGTGTTAAATACCGGCAGACCCAGATGAGTAGTGCCACCCTTGCCTGGCGTCACACCGCCAACCATCTGTGTACCATAGTCGATGGCCTGCTCGGAGTGGAAGGTGCCTTGTCCGCCAGTAAAGCCCTGACAGATAACCTTAGTGTTTTTATCGATTAATACTGACATTATTTGCCCTCCGCAGCTTTGACCACTTGCTGTGCCGCGTCAGTCAGACTGGAAGCAGCAATGATATCCAGACCGGAATTGGCCAGAACTTCACGGCCCAACTCGGCGTTGGTGCCCTCCAGACGAACCACAACCGGAACGTTGACGCCAACTTCTTTCACTGCACCGATAATACCTTCGGCAATCATGTCACAGCGAACAATACCACCGAAAATGTTCACCAATACCGCTTTCACATTGTCGTCAGACAGGATGATCTTAAAGGCTTCGCCAACGCGCTCTTTGGTCGCGCCGCCGCCCACATCCAGGAAGTTAGCCGGCTTACCACCGTGCAGGTTTACGATGTCCATGGTACCCATAGCCAGACCCGCACCGTTCACCATGCAGCCGACGTTGCCGTCCAGCGCCACATAGTTCAGTTCCCACTTAGACGCATGAGCTTCGCGCTCGTCTTCCTGAGAAGGATCGTGCATGCCCTGTACCTTAGGCTGACGGTACAGTGCGTTGCCATCAACACCCAGTTTGGCATCCAGACAGTGCAGATCGCCGTCTTCTTTAATAACCAATGGGTTGATTTCGATCAGTGCTACATCTAAATCTTCAAACATCTTCGCCAGACCCATGAAGATCTTAACGAACTGCTTGATTTGTGCGCCTTCCAGACCCAGTTTAAAGGCAATTTCACGCGCCTGGTATGGCTGAGCGCCTACCAGAGGATCGATTTCTGCCTTTAGAATCTTTTCCGGAGTTTCTTCGGCGACTTTCTCAATCTCAACACCGCCTTCGGTAGAAGCCATAAAGACGATACGGCGAGTACCACGGTCAACAACAGCACCTAGGTACAGCTCCTTACCGATATCAGTGCAAGATTCAACCAAAATTTTATTAACAGGCTGACCTTTCTCATCCGTCTGGAAAGTGACCAGGTTCTTACCCAGCCAGTTTTGCGCAAAATCGCGGATCTCGTCTTTGGTTTTAACCAGTTTTACACCGCCGGCCTTACCGCGACCGCCAGCGTGGACCTGACATTTAACTACCCATTCGTTACCACCAATACGCTCGGCCGCTTCTACGGCACCCTGAGGCGTATCAGCAGCATAGCCTTCGGATACGGGTAACCCGTATTCGGCAAATAGCTGTTTGCCCTGATATTCATGCAAATTCATGGTGTTCGTTCCGTTGTTTTGAGTGAGAAAGTTGCATAGACATGCAACCGACTCACAAGATTATAAAAGTAAGCCGCCACAAAAGACAGCCCCGACAGCGGGTCGGGGCTTTAGGTGGCGATTAAATGTCCAACAGCAGGCGGGTCGGGTCTTCCAGCAACTCTTTAATGGTTACCAGGAAGCCAACAGACTCTTTACCATCTATTATACGATGGTCGTAGGACAGAGCCAGATACATCATTGGCAGAATTTCCACCTTGCCATTGACCGCCATAGGACGTTCCTGGATCTTGTGCATACCCAGAATGGCGCTTTGCGGTGGATTGATAATCGGCGTTGAAATCAGCGAGCCAAATACACCACCATTAGTCAGGGTAAAGTTACCGCCCTGCAAATCATCCATGGAAAGCTTGCCATCACGACCTTTTAAGGCCAGCTCACGAATGTTTTTCTCGATATCAGCAAGTCCCATCTGGTCACAGTCGCGCACGACCGGCGTTACCAGGCCGCGAGGCGTGGATACCGCGATAGAGACATCGAAATAATTATGGTAGCAGATGTCGTCACCATCAATGGAGGCGTTCACCTCAGGGAAGCGTTTCAAGGCTTCAGTAACGGCTTTAACATAGAAGGACATAAAGCCAAGACGGATGCCGTGCTTCTCTTCGAAAACGTCCTTGTACTGCTTACGAATATCCATGATCGGCTTCATGTTCACCTCATTAAAGGTGGTCAGCATGGCCGTGGAATTCTTAGCCTCGAGCAGACGCTTAGCAATGGTCTTACGCAGACGGGTCATGGGCACGCGCTTCTCAGTGCGGTCGGCCATGCCGGTTGCCGCTGGCGCGTCGGCCGCTTTCTCGGCTTTATCGTCTGACTTCGCCTTATCGCCGCCGGATTTCAGGTGCTTTTCCACATCTTCTTTGGTGATGCGGCCATTTTTGCCTGTGCCCTTAATCTTAGCCGGATCCAAGCCTTTCTCAGACAACAGACGGCGCACCGAAGGGCTCAGCGCATCGCTACTGCCCTCATCCTCACTGCTGCTCTCTGACTGAGTCTTTTTGTCATCAGAAGAGGACGCCTGACCACCGCCAGCCTTAAAATTAGCGATAACCTGTTCAGCTTCAACGGTGGTGCCTTCTTCAGCCAAAATCTCACTGACCGCACCGTCGGCAGGTGCGACGACTTCTAATACTACCTTGTCAGTCTCAATATCCACCAGATTCTGATCGCGGGATACCTGCTCGCCTGGCTGAACATGCCAGGTGGCTACAGTGGCATCGGCAACAGACTCAGGCAAGGTCGGCACTTTGACCTCCATGGATTCGCCTTCGGCGTCGTCGCTGTCTGACTTAGACTCTGCCTTATCACCGTCTTTACCGTCAGCCTTATCGTTCTTTTCTTCTTTTTTGTCATCGCTGCTTGAAGACTCACCTGAGGCGCCTTCTTCAAGCTTACCGATAACCTGCTCACCATTGACGGTGGCACCTTCATCTTCGAGGATTTCGGCAATCACGCCATCGGCCGGTGCGGATACTTCCAGCACCACTTTATCGGTTTCAATATCCACCAGATGCTGATCACGGGTTACGCTGTCACCCGACTTTACATGCCAAGTGGCAATGGTCGCGTCAGCAACGGATTCTGGTAGTACCGGAACTTTAATTTCTACACTCATTGTGGTCCCTTATTTTGTCGCAAGTGCATCTTCGACCAGCGCTTTTTGCTGGATATTATGCACGGAAACGTAACCCACGGCCGGCGAAGCTGACGCCGGACGTCCTGTATAAGTTAATTTTGCCCCATCCGGGATGGCGGCATAGAAATGGTGCTGGCTGCAATACCAGGCACCCTGGTTTTGCGGCTCTTCCTGACACCATACAAAGTCGGTGACGTGTTTGTATGGCTCCAGCACCTCAGCAATCTCATCATGAGGGAACGGATAAAGCTGCTCAATACGAATAATGGCAACGTCATCCTGTTCGTTCTTGCGTCGTTGGTCGAGCAGGTCGTAATACACCTTACCGGAGCACATGACCACACGCTTGACCTTCTTAGGATCAAGATCGTCAATCTCAGCGATAACGTTGTGGAACTGCCCTTCGGCCAACTCTTCCAGTGACGAAGTCGCCTGAGCGTGACGCAACAAGGACTTCGGTGACATCACAATCAATGGCCGACGCATAGGACGCAGCATCTGACGGCGCAGCATGTTAAACACCTGAGCCGGCGTCGATGGTACACACACTTGCCAGTTGTGGTCGGCGCTCATCTGTAAGAAGCGCTCCAGTCGCGCCGAGCTGTGTTCTGGCCCCTGCCCCTCATAACCGTGAGGCAAGAGCATTGTCAGGCCACACAAACGGCCCCACTTCTGCTCACCGGAGCTCAGGAACTGGTCGATAACCACCTGAGCACCATTGGTAAAGTCGCCAAACTGCGCTTCCCAAATGGTCAGGCAATCCGGCTCTGCAGTGGAGTAACCATACTCGAAGGCCACCACCGCTTCTTCCGATAATACCGAGTCGTAGATCTCCATCGGGCCCTGGCCTTCCCGGATATTCTGCAACGGCATGTAGGTCTCGGCATCCGCCTGATTATGCAGTACCGCATGCCGGTGGAAGAAGGTGCCCCGGCCAGAGTCCTGCCCGGTCATACGAATACGCGAGCCGTCATCGACGATCGTGGCGTAGGCTAAAGTCTCTGCCATACCCCAGTCCAGTTTTCGCTCGCCATCGATCATGGCTCGACGGTCTTTATACAACTTAGCGACCCGACTGTTCAGTTCAAAGCCTTCAGGGATGGTGCAGATGCGATCGCCCAACTCTTTGAGTTTGTCCAAACCGATCTCACCTTTGTAAGGTGTATTCCAGTCGTGGCCCAGATAAGGTGACCAGTCCACCGAATGCTCGGTCATCGGACGCCATTCATCCACCACACAAGCCCCGTGATCCAGAGCAGAGCGATAATCGGATACCAGCTTTTCCACCTCGTGCTTATCAATGGTGCCTTCGGCTGTCAGTTGATCGGCATAAATCTGTCGAGGTACTGGGTGCTTTTTGACCTTCTTGTACATCAGGGGCTGAGTGGCCGAGGGCTCATCGGCTTCGTTATGGCCATGACGGCGATAACACACTAAATCAATCACCACATCCCGCTTGAACGTGTTGCGATAATCCAGTGCCAACTTAGTCACAAAAACCACTGCTTCAGGATCGTCGGCATTCACATGGAAAATTGGCGCCTGGACCATCTTGGCGATATCTGTACAGTAGGGCGTCGAACGGGTGTCATCCAATTTGGACGTGGTAAAACCCACCTGGTTGTTAATCACAATGCGTACCGTACCACCGGTTTGGAAAGCGCGGGTCTGAGACATATTGAACGTCTCTTGCACCACGCCCTGTCCGGCAATCGCAGAGTCACCGTGAATGGTGATCGGTAACACCGTAGAACCGTCTTCACAGCCGCGACGATCCATACGCGCACGCACCGAGCCCATCACTACCGGGTTAACAATCTCCAGATGTGAAGGGTTAAAGGCTAACGCCAAATGCACATTGCCACCTGGGGTAGCGTAGTCCGATGAATAGCCCATATGGTACTTCACGTCACCCGAACCGAGTGATTCGTCGTGTTTCCCGGAAAATTCATCAAACAGGACGGAGGGGTTTTTACCCAGTACATTCACCAACACATTCAGGCGGCCACGATGAGCCATTCCCACAACCACCTCTTTGGCACCCTTTTCACCGGCATGGCTGATGAGGTTTTTCAGCATCGGGATCAGCGCATCACCACCTTCCAGCGAAAAACGCTTAGCGCCCGGGAACTTAGAGCCCAGGTATTTTTCCATGCCGTCAGCCGCGATCAGGCCCTTAAGGATATTGATCTTGGCATCGCGGTCAAATTCAGGTTTGGCCTGCACCGATTCGAAGCGCTGCTGAATCCAACGCTTCTGTTCGGTATCGGTGATGTGCATGTATTCTGCACCCACCGACCCGCAATAAGTTTGATTCAATGACTTAAACAGCTCACCCAGGGGCATGCTGTCTTTGCCGACTTTATAAGAGCCGACATTGAACACCGTGTCAAAATCTGATTCGCTCAGTTCGTGGTGGGCCAGTTCCAGATCACGCACCCGATCCTGCTTCCACAAACCCAGAGGGTCGAGATTGGCATTTTGATGCCCACGGAAACGGTAGGCGTTGATCAGTTGCAGCACCTTGACCTGACGGTCGTCGGTAGCGGCACCGGTTGCACCCGCCGCACTGACTCGTCCCATGGGCCCCAGCTTCGCCTGTTCGCGAAACTGCTGGCGGATATCGCTGTGCTTGGCTTCCAGCTCTACCCCTTCCACTTTCGGGAGACGGTCAAAAATCGTGCGCCATTCGTCCGATACGCTTTGCGGATCGTCGAGGTAGGCCTCGTAGACTTCCTCTACGTAGGCTGCGTTACCTCCAGCCATGTGGGAGGAATCCCACCACGCTTTCATCACGCTTTCTAGCATTGTTGTCCCTTAGTTCGTAAGACTCAGCAAATAACAAAAAAATAGCCACCCTCCACGGATGGCTATTTAGTATTACTACGCTGTGATATCAGTTGCCTGTATCACTAACGTCACTAAACAGCCCGTTGCAATAGCATAGACTTGATCTGACCAATCGCCTTAGTCGGATTCAACCCTTTCGGACATACGCTGACACAGTTCATGATGCCATGACAGCGGAATACACTAAAGGCATCATCCAGTTCATTCAGACGCTCTTCGGTGGCCGTATCACGGCTGTCGGCCAGGAAGCGGTATGCGTGCAGCAAACCAGCCGGGCCGATAAACTTGTCCGGGTTCCACCAGAATGATGGGCAAGATGTAGAGCAACAAGCACATAAAATACACTCATACAGCCCGTCCAGCTTATCCCGCTCTTCCGGCGACTGCAAAAACTCACGCGCCGGCGGGTTCTTGCCATCGTTAATCAGGAACGGCTTCACCTTCTCGTACTGGGTGTAGAACTGGCTCATGTCGATAACCAGGTCGCGAACGACTGGCAATCCAGGCAATGGACGGATCACAATCTTACCCTTGCCTAACGCCGACAGAGGAGTAATACAGGCCAGACCGTTTTTGCCATTCATGTTAATACCATCGGAGCCACACACGCCCTCGCGACAAGAACGGCGGAACGACAGCGTCGGGTCCTGCTCTTTGAGCTGAATTAACGCATCCAGCACCATCATGTCCTGACCTTCGTCCACCTCGAGCTGGTAATCCTGCATCCGGGGCGCACTATCAACATCCGGGTTGTAACGGTAAATGGAAAATTCTAATTTCATCGTTATACCACCCTATCAATAAGTCCGAGCTTTCGGCGGGAAAGCCTCGCGAGTTTTCGGAGACATGTTCACCTGGCGCTTGCTCATCTGCTCGGTCTCAGGAGAGTAGATGGTGTGACACAACCAGTTCTCATCGTCTCGATCCAGGTAGTCTTCCCGGCTGTGAGCGCCGCGGCTCTCGGTACGGAAGTTCGCCGCAACAGCTGTGGCGTATGCGGTTTCCATCAGGTTATCCAGCTCTAAACACTCGATGCGCTGAGTATTGAAGTCAGAGCTCTTGTCGTCCAGACGAGCGTGTTGCAAGCGCTCCCGGATCTCTTTCAGTTCGGCCAGACCATTGGCCATGGCTTCACCTTCACGGAACACCGAGAAATTCATCTGCATGCACTGCTGCATGTCTTTCTTAATCTGTACCGGATCTTCGCCTTTCTCTGAGCCTTCCCAGCGATTGAAACGCGCCAGAGCAGCGTCCAGATCAGAATCCGACGCCTGACGAGGCGTACCAATTTCATCCAGCGCCTCACCCAGATGCATACCTGTAGCACGGCCGAAGACCACCAGATCCAGCAGCGAGTTACCGCCCAGGCGATTCGCCCCGTGCACCGACACACACGCGATTTCACCGCAGGCAAACAGGCCATTCACGACCTTCTCATTGCCTTCTTTATCCATAGTTAGGGCCTGGCCATGAACGTTGGTCGGTATACCCCCCATCATGTAGTGACAGGTTGGAATGACCGGAATAGGTTCTTTAACCGGATCCACGTGAGCGAATGTACGGGACAACTCCAGAATGCCAGGCAGACGAGATTCGAGTACCTCTTTACCCAGGTGATCCAGCTTCAGCTTAATGTGAGTCCCCCAGGGACCATCACACCCACGACCTTCGCGAATTTCCGTCATCATGGAGCGAGCTACCACGTCTCGGCCGGCAAGGTCTTTGGCATTCGGAGCATAACGCTCCATGAAGCGCTCACCGTCTTTATTCAGCAGGTAACCACCTTCACCGCGGCAACCTTCCGTTACCAGCGTTCCGGCACCGGCAATTCCCGTTGGGTGGAACTGCCACATTTCCATGTCTTGCACCGGTACACCTGCACGCAGTGCCATGCCAACACCATCGCCGGTATTGATATGAGCATTGGTCGTTGACGCATAAATACGACCTGCACCACCGGTGGCCAGTACCACGGCTTTCGATTTAAAATAAACCACTTCGCCGGTTTCAATATCAATGGCGGTACAGCCAACGATATCGCCGTCTTGGTTTTTCACCAGATCCAGCGCATACCACTCACTGAATACCTTGGTCTTGTTCTTTACATTCTGCTGATACAGCAGGTGCAACAGCGCATGACCGGTACGGTCAGCTGCGGCAGCGGTACGAGCAGCCTGCTCGCCACCAAATTCTTTTGACTGCCCACCGAAAGGACGTTGATATACTTTGCCGTTTTCAAAGCGGGAAAAAGGCAGGCCCATATTTTCTAATTCAAGAATGGCCTTAGGACCGGTTTCACACATGTATTCGATGGCATCCTGGTCACCGATGTAATCTGACCCCTTGACGGTGTCATACATGTGCCATTGCCAGTTATCTTCATGGGCATTGCCTAGTGCAACGGTTATCCCACCCTGCGCCGAAACCGTGTGCGAGCGAGTTGGAAACACTTTAGACAACAAGGCACAGGATTTACCGGACTGAGAAATCTGTAAGGCGGCGCGCATTCCCGCACCACCAGCGCCGATCACGACGGCGTCAAATTCATGTACTGGAATACTCACTTACACACCCCACAATACGAACAGGCCTACCGCCACATAGACGAAAGCCAATAAATTCAACAAATACTGAACAACCATGCGAACACCGGTGGCTTTAACGTAGTCAGTCAATACCTGCCACAGACCGATGCGCACGTGAAGCATGATGGAAACTAATGCTGCGAAGGTGAAGACCTTCATCGCCAGACCGGAAAACAGACCACGCCAAAGTTCATAAGTCAGATTTGGCGTTGATACAAAGAACCACAGCATAAAAATGGCAAAAGCCGCCATTATCACTGCGGTGGCGCGCAGGGTCACAAAATCCTGAACCCCATTGCGTTTTAAACTCGCTTTATTGGTCACCATAATGCCACTCCCAATACTACTGTCAGCACAATCCACAGACCGATGACAGCCTTCGCACTGTTATTACCGGACTCCAGCTCTTCCCAATAACCCATATCCATCACCATATGGCGCAAACCGCCCAACAGATGATAGGTAAAAGCAGAGGCTGTACCGATGGCGATGATTTTGCCCACCACACCGTTCATACACTCTGACACCATGGCGAAGCCGTCCGCAGACGATACCGACACGGCCCATGCCCAGATTACAAACAGCAAGGCAAAAAACATGGCCACACCGGTCACACGGTGAAGGATGGATGAAACAGCAGCGGGAGGAAACTTAATCGTATTGAGTTCTAGATTTACTGGTCTTTGTTTATTCACGACTTGTTGCCCGTTTTACCCTTTGGGGTTTGAATTTCAACGTCATTCCGGTGCGCAAAAATGTCACTGGCATGACATCTCGGTTAATCCGGTAATTGTTATCATTTTGTAACAGCAAAATGTTAAAAAAAAGCTACAACCACCGAGACTTAAACGCAGCAGAGTATATCTAGCTGCCACAATAATTACAATTTTTGTTACTGGCTATTGTCCAGATAGAATCTGTCTCATGCTCGACGTCATTATCAGGCAATACGCCAATTTCTGGGCTAGGATCATGACTGATTCTTTTTCTGTGGCTATGCCACTTTAGTTGCATAGATATCGACCAAAAACGCATTTAAATTGACTTGACGGCTCATTATCAGTACAAATAGCCGCACTTTTTCATGCTGATTGGAACTTTTCGCACTTTTGAACCTTGGCGAAAGCCACATCGTATAAGGTCCGACGAGTTTTTCAATTGACGACAGACGCAATCTGAAGGAGAGCATCTTATGGCAGATAACAACGCCATCCTAAAAGTAGGCGACAAGGAGATTGAGCTTCCTGTGCTATCAGGAACCGCAGGACATGATGTCATCGACGTGCGTAACCTGGGTAAACACGGTTACTTCACTCACGATCCTGGCTTCACCGCCACCAGTTCCTGCGAATCTGACATCACCTACATCGATGGTCAAAATGGTGTTCTGCTGCACCGCGGCTACTCTATCGAAGAACTGGCCCGGGACGCCGAGTTTCTGGAAGTTTGCTACATGCTGCTACACGGTGAAGCACCGTCCGCTGAGCAGTACGCCGAATTCAAGCATACCATCACCCACCATACCTTGGTGCACGATCAGGTGAACAACTTCTTCCGTGGTTTCCGCCGCGATGCACACCCTATGGCTATGCTGTGCGGCACAGTCGGTGCCCTTTCGTCATTTTACCATGACGACCTGAACATTCATGACCCCGAGCAGCGTCTGCGTAGCGCCTATCGCTTAGTGGCAAAAATGCCGACGCTGGTTGCCATGTGTTACAAGTACAACATTGGTCAGCCGTTTGTTTATCCCGATAACAGCAAATCCTTTGCCGAAAACTTCCTGAATATGATGTTCTCGGTACCGGCGGAAGAGTACAAGCCAAGTGCTGCGGTTGTGCGCGCAATGGACCGTATCTTCACCCTGCATGCCGACCACGAACAAAACGCCTCAACCTCAACGGTGCGTTTGGCCGGCTCGTCGGGCGCCAATCCCTACGCCTGTATCGCTGCTGGTGTTGCTTCACTTTGGGGCCCAGCACATGGCGGTGCTAACGAAGCCTGTTTGAACATGCTGCAGGAAATCGGCAGTGTGGATCAAATCCCCACTTACATCGAAAAAGCCAAAGACAAGAACGACCCTTTCCGTCTGATGGGCTTCGGTCACCGGGTATACAAAAACTATGACCCTCGCGCGACGGTAATGCGTGAAAGCTGTCATGAAGTTTTAGAAGAGCTTAACATCGACGATCCTCTGCTGGACGTGGCCATGGAACTGGAGCGTATCGCTCTGAGCGACGACTACTTCAAAGAGAAGAAGCTTTTCCCCAATGTGGACTTCTACTCTGGTATCGTGCTGAAGGCCATCGGTATTCCAACCAATATGTTTACCTGTATCTTTGCTCTGGCACGTACCGTGGGCTGGATCTCCCACTGGCACGAGATGCTATCTCAGCCAGGCCAGAAGATTGGTCGTCCTCGTCAGCTTTACACTGGCGAAGCACAAAAGCCGTACCAGCCGATCAAGAAATAGGTCGACAATCAGAAGACTTAAAAAAACGCCGCGCAATGCGGCGTTTTTTTGTTTAGGCTATAAACACTTAGTAATAACAGCAGGACTAAAATGTCTTTTCCCCTAACCGCCCTGGCGTTATTGGCTGTGGTGCTGGCGTTTCTGCTCACCCGCCGGGCCCTGGGCAGCTTTCTAAACCGCGTTATGGACACCAAAGAGGCCAGCATTCAGCGCAAACAGTTAGTAGAACGATTGGTACGGCTGGCCCATAGCCTGGCGTTTGTAACTCTGCTGCTACTGACACTGGGTATCGACTATCAGAATCTGATGCTGTTTGTGTCCTCCACCTTCGCCATTTTAGGTGTTGCCCTGTTTGCCCAGTGGTCGATCCTCAGTAATATTACCGCCGGAGTACTGATCTTCTTTAACTTCCCCTACAAGGTGGGGGACAGCGTGCGGGTGGTCAATAAAGACTATGATGTCACCGGAACCATCAAAGAGATCACCACCTTCCATGTGCTTATCCAGCGCCAGGATGGCGAACTCATCACTTACCCCAACAGTTTGCTGCTACAAACCCCAGTGGTGAAGTTACCTCAAAATCCCGTAGACGCTAAACCCGAGTCCATAGAATCTGACTAGGAAAACTGATGCCAAACATAGATAAAGTCTCACTTGCTCATTTACCCACACCACTTGAGTTTCTGCCGCGTCTGACGGAAGCCCTGGGGGGCCCCGATATCTGGATTAAACGGGACGATCAAACCGGTTTGGCGCTGGGCGGCAACAAGACCCGTAAACTTGAGTACTTGCTAGGTGATGCCCTGACAAGCGGAGCCGACACCATCGTCACCGCCGGCGCAATTCAATCCAACCATTGTCGCCAGACCGCCGCGGCTGCCGCCAAGCTGGGGCTGGATTGCCATCTGGTACTCGGCAGTGAACCGCCAGATACTGTCACCGGAAACCTTCTCCTGGACCAGTTATTTGGTGCCAAATTGCATTGGGCAGGCAGAGAGCGAAGGGGCGAGCCGCTGTCTGAATTAGTCAGTGAGTTAAAAGCCCAAGGCCGCTCACCTTATCTGGTCCCCTATGGAGGCTCCAATCCTATCGGCGCTCTGGGCTATGTCGAGGCAATCAAGGAATTAAAACAGCAAAATGGCCCGGAATTCAGCCATATCCTGTTTGCTTCATGCTCTGGTGGCACCCATGCAGGAATGCTGGCTGGTCAGGCCAAATATGGACTTAATTCCAAGATACTGGGTATTCGCATCGACAAACAGGATCCTATGGATGGTCCTTATGAACAGCAACTGACCAAACTGACTCAACAAACTACCCGGTTACTCACCCCCGAAGTCACCACCGATAAAGTGCAACTGAACAACGACTATATGGCTGGCGGTTATGCTGTACTGGGCCAGCAGGAAGTCGAGGCCATTCAAATGCTGGCGCGCACCGAAGGCATTTTACTGGACCCTGTCTACAGTGGTCGCGCCTTTGCCGGCCTGGTGGATCTGGTTCAACAAGGCTTTTTTGATAGCGATAAGCCCGTATTGTTCTGGCATACAGGGGGCAGTCCAGCTTTGTTTGCCTACCACCAACAACTGAGTGCCTGATTCCCCAACGGCCTGGCGTCTTCTAAGTACGATAGGGACTCTCGCCAACAATTAGTGTTTTTAGCCAACAAGTTTTAAACCTTTTGTTAATTCGCTGCGACTAACAAAAATAAACTCATGATATAAAAGGAATTTCTATTTTGGCACAGGCTGTGCAACTAAAACGACTAAATACTCTCTAATTGGGGCTTTTCGGGTCCATTACTTATTCAGGGGAAGAACAATGTTAACCAGTTACCGAATGCTATTTGCCACTGTGGCCATTGCGGGCAGCGCTTTACTCAGCGGCTGCAACAGCGCCGGTGCCAGTGCCGATCATCAAAAAGAAGAAACGGAGACAGTGGCCATTCCAGTGGAAACCACGGGTCTTAAAACCGGTGATATTTCCTCGGCCTACTCCACTACCGCGATTCTGGAGGCTAAGGAAGAAGCCTTCGTTGTGGCAAGAGCCTCCGGCATTATCCGCGAGATTCTAGTGGAAGAAGGCGACTATGTGCAGCAAGGACAACCCCTGGCGAAGCTAGAAACCGAGCGTTATAAGCTCAACCTGCAAAAAGCCAAAGCTAATCTTGCCGGTATCGAAAAGGAATTAGCCAAGGTTAAGGATATGCACCGCCGACAACTGGTCAGCGACGATGTCTACGACAAACTCTCCGCACAGTATGATGCTGCCAAAGCTAACCTGGAAATCGCCAAGCTGGACCTGTCAGAAACCACCATCACCGCGCCCATCGCGGGTTTTATCGCCGAGCGTAACGCTAAGGTGGGTAATCTGACCGAATCATTCCAACGTGAGCGCATGTTCCATATTGTTCAGCAGAAGCAACTCTACGGTATCGTGCATCTCCCCGAAAAGGAGCTGCCCCGAGTGCATGTGGATCAAGCCGCCAGCCTGAGCATTGCCGCTTTGGGTGACGCTCAGGTCAGTGCTTATGTGGAGCGCATCAGCCCCGTTATCGATGCAACTACCGGTACCTTTAAGGTCACCCTGCGGGTACCCAACGAAGAGAACCGCCTTAAAGCTGGCATGTTTTCCGAGGTCAGTCTCAACTACGACACTCACAATAACGCCACCTTGTTGTCTCGCCGGGCGGTGATCAATCAGGACAATCGCACCAATGTGTTTGTGGTTAAAGATGGGGTCGCTTCCAAGGTGGAAATTAAAACCGGCTATCAGCAAGGCGAATGGGTGGAAGTCCTTAGTGGACTCAACGGCGATGAGCAAGTGGTGGTTACCGGCCAACACAACCTCAAAGACGAAGCCCCTGTCGAAATCGTTAACAGCTAAGGAACAGTGCAATGAAATTGGTGGATATTGCAGTTAAACGCCCGGTCACGGTTTGGATGTTTACCTTTGCAGTCGTGCTGTTCGGCATGGTGTCACTGTCGAAATTGTCGCTCAATTTACTGCCCGAACTGTCTTACCCCACGCTGACCATTCGAACGGATTACACCGGTGCGGCCCCAGCAGAAGTAGAACAGTTGGTGTCCAAGCCCATCGAAGAAAGCATTGGCGTGGTACAGGGTGTACGGCGGGTGACATCTCGCTCCAAAGCTGGTCAGTCCGACGTAATCCTGGAATTTAACTGGGGCACGGACATGGATATGGCCAGCCTGGATGTGCGAGAAAAACTCGATACGCTCAGGCTGCCCCTTGATGTAGAAAAGCCCCTGCTGCTCCGCTTTAACCCCAGCATGGACCCGATTCTTCGCTATGGCCTGTCACCTAAAGGCGATCAGGATCTGGATGAGGACACGACTAAGGGACTGCGTAATTACGCCGAAGAACAGATCAAGCGCAAACTGGAGTCCGTGGAAGGGGTAGCCTCGGTACAAGTGGGCGGAGGCCTGGAAAACGAAATCCAGATTCTGGTGGATCAACAAAAAGCCAGCCAGCTGAATATCGGCCTGGAACAAATTATCGATCGCATCAAGGCTGAGAATATCAACACCTCCGGCGGACGGGTAGAAGACGGCGCCAAGGAATATCTGGTGCGCACGCTCAACGAATTTACGCAGCTCGACCAAATCCGGGACCTCTTTATCGCCACCCGAGGGGGCCGGAATATTCGCCTGGGCGATCTGGCCATTATCAAAGACAGCCATAAAGAGCGCGATTCGGTAACTCGCTTCAACGGCCGCGAAGGGGTTGAAATCGCCATCTATAAGGAAGGCGACGCCAACACCGTGCAAGTCGCAGAGAATGTCGCCCAGCGCTTAAAACAGTTTGATACCAGCCTGCCAGAAGATTACCAGTTTACTCAGCTCTATGATCAAAGCCGCTTTATCAGCAATGCGATCAGCGAAGTCCAGTCAGCAGCTATTGTGGGTGGCTTGCTGGCCATGGTGGTGTTGTATCTGTTTTTAAACAACATCTGGCCTACTCTGATCATTTCACTGTCGATCCCGGTTTCGGTGATTGCCACTTTTAACCTTATGCTGGGTAACGGCATTAGCCTGAATATGATGAGTTTGGGCGGTATCGCCCTGGCTATAGGCCTGTTGGTGGATAACGCCATCGTGGTACTTGAAAACATTGACCGGCAGAAGAAGCACCAGCCCAACCCATTCAAGGCCGCTGCCATAGGCACCAAAGAGGTCAGTACCGCCATTACCGCGTCCACCCTGACTACCATTGCGGTATTTTTCCCACTGGTGTTTGTCGAAGGGATTGCCGGACAACTGTTTTCTGATCAGGCCCTCACTGTCACTTTTGCCCTTGCCGTATCACTGGTGGTTGCTCTGACCTTGATTCCGATGCTGGCGGCCAGGGAAAAATCCGAACAAGCCAAAGCCTATCAGCAACAAATTGATTTGGGCCCCAGCACGCCGTGGCAGCCCAGCAGCCGGTTAGGCAAACTTTGGTACTGGTTAACCCTGCCTCTGCGCTGGCTGGTTCGTGGGGTGTTTTACTACCTTCCCCTGGTGTTTAGCTCCGCTGGGCTTACGCTGTTCCGCGCTCTGAAATGGGTCGCCAGCAAACTGGTGTCACCACTTCTGTGGAGCTTTAACCGGCTGTATCAGGCCGTCGAAAGCGCTTATCTGAAATTACTGCCTGGAGCTTTAAAACAGCGCTTGCTGGTGTTGGGCAGTATTGTTGTGATCTCTGGCGCTTCACTGGCACTACTGCCTCGACTGGGCATGGAACTGCTGCCCTCTATGGCTCAGGGCGAATTCTATGTGGAAGTCACTCTGCCGACCGGCGCACCCATCGAGCAAACCGATAAGGTGCTCGCCAAACTTGCCGATTTTACTCAAGGCCTGGAGGGGGTCGAGCGTACCTATTCGCTGGCCGGTACCGGCAGCCTGATGAACGCGTCTCCTAGCCAGGGTGGCGACTACTGGGGCAAGCTGAATGTGGTGCTCAATGAAGGGACCGACGCGGCGACCATTGAGCAAGTTCAGGCTCAGATGCGCCAGTTCTTGCGCCAACAGGCCAGTGTGACAGCCCGTTTCGACCAGCCTGCGCTGTTTAGCTTTGCGACGCCACTGACCATTGAGCTGCGCGGCTACGACCTGAACCAACTCGCTCTCGCCCGGGATCGAGTGCTAGAAGCTATGCAGGATAACCGCCGCTTTACCGACATTGAATCCAGCCTGCAGTCCGGTCATCCAGAGCTCAGCATTCAGTTTAATCATGGCCGATTGGCTCAGCTGGGCCTGACCGCCCCTCAGGTATCACAGCTTATCGCCGCCAAGGTGGAAGGCGAAGTGGCCAGTCGTTATACCATTGATGACCGCAAGGTGGATATTCTAGTACGAACTCAGCAGCGTCAGCGTGACTCTATCGAGGATATCAGCGCAATGATCGTCAACCCCGGTCAGACTCCGGCTATTCCGCTTGAAGCTGTCGCCGATATTCGTATGGATACCGGTCCCAGCGAAATTACTCGCATCGGCCAGGAGCGGGTCGCGGTTATTTCTGCTAATCTTGCCTTTGGCGATCTTAGCGAGGCGGTTGCCGAAGCTCGTCGGTTACTGACTCAAGTCACGCTTCCTGCCACCATTAACGCCAATGTCGCAGGTCAGAGCGAGGAGATGGACGTCAGCTTCAAGTCTCTCCAGTTTGCCTTGCTGCTGGCAGTCTTTATGGTCTATTTGGTGATGGCCTCCCAGTTTGAATCGCTGCTGCACCCATTTTTGATCCTCTTTACTGTGCCCCTTGCCGGAGCAGGTTCCATTTATGGTTTGCTTATTACTGGTACCAGTATCAGTGTGGTCGTCTTCATAGGACTTATCATGCTGGCGGGCATTGTGGTGAATAACGCCATTGTTTTGGTGGATCGAATCAATCAGCTCAGAGACTCAGGCATGGATAAGCACAATGCCATCATGGACGCCGCTCATAGTCGATTAAGACCCATTCTGATGACCACTCTCACCACGACCCTGGGTTTACTCCCCATGGCCATCGGTTTGGGTGAAGGCGCAGAGGTGCGCACCCCCATGGCCGTGACGGTGATTTTCGGTCTGCTGTTTGCGACCGTGCTGACCCTGATACTGATTCCCGTGCTGTACAGCCTGTTCGACCGCAAGGTGTTCGCCGAGCAAGTAGAAGGAGCCCAGCATGAATCAGCTTGAATCTATGGGGGCGGGCCTGGCAAGCTTTGCCATTAAACGGCCGGTGACCATCGGCATGATCTTCTTGTCGATGCTGTTGCTTGGGCTGCTTGCCAGCCGATTGCTGCCGCTGGAGAAATTTCCCGGTATTGATATCCCTGAAATGGTAGTGGTGGTGCCCTATCAGAACGCCTCGCCGGCGGAAGTGGAAACCATGATCACCAAGCCCATCGAAGAAGCTCTCGCCACGATGTCGGGCATCCGGGAACTCAACTCCCGCTCCAATGAAAACGAATCAGTGGTGCATCTGCAGTTCGACTGGGGGGAAAATATTCGAGCGAAGAGCATAGAAGCGCGGGAAAAAGTCGACGCTATCCGCCACCTGCTACCCTCAGACGTACAGCGGGTAATGGTGTATCGGTTTAATACCAGTGATATGCCCATCTTCCAGCTGCGCGTTTCCAGCGAACGAGACCTGTCCAATGCTTATGATCTTCTGGAGCGCAACCTGAAAATGCCCATCGAACGGGTTCCGGGCGTATCCAAGGTAGAGTTATACGGGGTGTTAAAGAAGCAGATTTCCATCCGTCTGGACTCTGCCCGGGTTGCCGCATTGCATCTGGATCTGTCACAACTCACTGAGCGTCTTCAACAAGCCAACTTTTCCATGAGCGCCGGAGATTTTGTGGCTCTGGACCGCAAGATCCTGATCAGTCCCCAGGGTGAGTTTCGCAGCCTGGATGATATTCGTAATCTGGTCATCAAGCCCGGCGTGCGTTTGGACGATGTTGCGGATATCGGCTATGAAACTCCAGAACGGACCGAAGGGCGACACCTGGATCGCACTTATGCCGTGGGTCTTAACATTTTTCGTGAGTCCGGATCTAACCTGGTCAACGTTTCTACTGCCGTACTGAAGGTGGTCAATCAGGCTAACCAGAATCCGGCATTTAACGGCATCAACCTGTTTATCATGAATGACGAGGCCGACGCGGTTCAGTCCTCCCTGGGCGATCTGGTGGAAGCCGGCCTTATCGGCGCTGTACTATCCATACTCGTGTTGTACGCCTTCCTGCGGCAATTCAGTTCCACTTTAATGGTGGTTCTGTCAGTGCCCTTCTCACTGTGCATCACTCTCGGTGCCATGTACTTCTTTGGCTACAGTCTCAATATACTGTCTTTGATGGGCCTGATGCTGGCAGTGGGCATGTTGGTGGACAATGCGGTAGTCGTCACCGAAAGCATCGTTCAGGAGCGGGCTCATATCAAGGACCCCATCGCTGCCACCAAGGCCGGGGTCAGCAAGGTCAGTTTGGCCGTTATTGCCGGTACCATCACCACCATGATCGTGTTTCTGCCGAACATTGTCGGTGAAAAGGTCAACGTCACCGTGTTCTTAGAACATGTTGCCATTGCCATCTGTATATCATTATTAGCATCACTGCTTATCGCTCAGACCCTGATCCCGCTTTTGAGCACCAGAATAAAGCTGAAGGACACTCAGGCTACAAAACCTGAGGGCCCGATAAAGCGAGGGTACTTAAAGGCGTTGGCATGGACGCTTAAACACCAGGGAGCCACGGCCGCTATTGCCATATTGATTCTGTTCAGCACCGCTATTCCGATGGGTGTAGTGTCTAATGACGAAGCCAATGAAGGCCCGGATAAGCAGCTCTGGTTGGCCTACCACATTCAGGGTAATTACAGCCTGGATGAGGTGGAAAAAGAAGTGGATCGGATGGAAGCATACCTCTATGCCAATCAGGATCGCTTTCACATTAAGCAAGTGTACTCCTATTACAACCCCGGTCATGCGGTATCCGGCATTACCTTAAATGACGAGGTGCCTGTAAAGGCTGCCGATATCAAGGCGCTGATCATGGAAGACATGCCCAGCTTTGTACGCGCCAAGCCCAGTTTTCAGTGGAACACAGGCATGGGAGGTGGCGTTAAAATCACCCTACTGGGGCAATCTTCCGATGTACTGATGAAGATCGCCGATCGTGTGGTACCCGTGCTGGGAAGTATCAATGGTCTGACCGATGTGCGCGCCGACATCAACAGCGAGCAACAGGAACTGCGCATTAAGGTGGATCGTCAGAAGGCCTATCGTTACGGATTAAGCGCCGGACAAGTAGCCAATAGTGTCGCCACGGCTCTCAGAGGTAGCAATCTTCGCACCTTCCGTCATGGTGATACCGGTGAGGAAGACATCCGTCTGTTGTTTGACCGCCGGATTCAGCACTCGGTGGATAAACTGCGTCACTTGCCGCTGCTGCGTCAGGGGGATAAGACAGTGACTCTGGACATGGTGGCGGATCTCTCATTGGCCCCCAGAATGTCAGAAATCCGCCGCCACGAGCGTCAAACCGCCCTGACCATAGGCGCAAACCTCGGTGAAGAGATGACTCTGGGGCAGGCACAAACACAGATCCGAACCATGATGGACAATATCGCGCTGCCCACTGGCTATGCCTGGCAGTTCGGCGGCAGCTTTAACAATAACAACCGTAACCGAGCGGTGATGCAACTCAATATGCTGCTGGCCATCTGCATGATCTATGTGGTGATGGCGGCTTTGTTTGAGTCCTTGCTTCTGCCCACAGCGGTAATCACCTCGCTGCTGTTTTCTTTTACCGGGGTATTCTGGGCCTTTATGCTCACCGGAACCTCTATGTCCATTATGGCCATGATCGGCATGTTGATACTGATGGGCATTGTGGTGAACAACGGCATCGTCCTGGTGGACAGAATCAATCAGTTGGTGAACTCAGGCCTGAGTGTACCGCAGGCGATCATGGACGGTTGCTCGACTCGGGTACGACCTATTCTGATGACAGTAGCCACGACGGTGCTCGGCCTGGTGCCTCTGGCTTTGGGTAGTACCAAGATTGGTGGCGATGGGCCGCCCTACTCCCCTATGGCCATTGCCATTATTGGGGGCTTGATCTTCTCTACCCTGACCAGCTTATTTTTGGTGCCGCTTGCCTATCTACTGTTACTTAAGCTGCGACGCAAGACGGTCAACCTGTTTCAGGACAGCCGTCAACTGGTCGGTCGACTGGGTGTAAAATAATTTTTCTCCATGGGAGGCTCAGCGCCGTGTTGAGCCTTCCCAGAGACCAACTGTTAGTATATCTATACTCGTCTGATGAGTTTTTATACTCAAATAAGCAACATTGCTCTTGCCGCGTTATTTTCAACGTCATATTCTGGTTATGAAACAAAGCACATTTCAATGTGCAACAATAATAATTGGAGAACACGATGACACTCACAAATAAGCCTTTTCGCAGAACGCTACTGTCGGCAGCCATCGCGAGCCTGGCATGTGGCAGCGCTTTTGCTCAGCAAGAGGATAACAATGAACAACAGGATACTGAGTTCGAACAGATCCTTGTCACTGCAACGAAACGCACCGCGACGCTGCAAGAAGTTCCCTTTTCACTCAATGCCCAGACTCAGCGAGATATTGAGCGCGCCGGGGCCGGTAACCTCGAAGACCTGTCGCGCAATATTGCCGGGTTGGTGATCCAAAACCTGGGGCCAGGCCAGAGTCAGGTGGCCATTCGTGGTGTCTCTGCCGGTCAAATCGTCCGTGACCAACCTGGCGTCAAAGAACAGGTGGGTGTCTATCTGGATGAGAGCGTGATTTCCTTATCCCTGTTCACCCCAGATATTGACCTTTATGACCTGAATCGCGTCGAAACCCTGCGGGGACCTCAGGGCACGCTTTTCGGTTCCGGCTCAATTGGTGGCACCATCCGCTACATCACCAATCAACCTGCGTTAGGGATCACCGAAGGCAGCTTTGAGGCAAACCTAAATACCATGACCGATGGTGGTACCGGTGGACACTTAAAAGGCATGTATAACCTGCCCCTGACTGACGATATGGCGCTGCGCGGTGTGCTCTATTCCACTCAGTATGGCGGCTATATCGATGCGTATAAAGAAGGTGGTGGTTTCGAAGAAGACGTAAACAGCGGCAGCCGCACGGGTGGCCGCCTGGCCCTGAAATGGGAAGTCACGCCTGATCTGACTATCACTCCACGAGTGGTGTACCAGGAAATCGATATGGATGGCTTTAATCGCCAGGAAGTGTTCAACCTGTTTGCCAATCCCTACACCACCGAGCGAACTCCAATTCAACTGGGCGAGCGCGAGCAATACCTGCTGCTGGATGAAGGCTTTAAGGACGAGACCCTGATAGCCGATCTGACCGCCAAGTGGACCATGGACACAATGGATATGGACTTCATCTACAGCTACACCGATCGTGAGATCATGGTCAGTCGTGATGCTTCTGCTCTGACCGGCAGTGTCAGTGTTGATCTCGGATTCCCCGATGAGGCAGTAACATTACCCTCCAACCTCAGAGATGGAACCGAGGTAGAACAGGATACGATAGAACTGCGCTTTAGCTCTAATACGGTTGAGCCTCTTCAGTGGGTTGCAGGCGTGTTCTACGCTGATACCCAAAGGGAGTATAATCAACGGCTGCCGACCCCCGGATACGATGCCTACACAGACGCCATATTTGGCGAAGGGACATCTGAAGCCCTGGCCAATGGCTTTATGCTGAACTCGCCCTATAACTCCTACCTGCCTTACGACCTGGAACAGCTGGCCGTTTTTGGCGAGGTTAACTACGATGTCAATAAGGACCTGACCCTGACTCTCGGCAGCCGCTTCTATGATTATGAAGAGTCTCGCCGCTTTAAGACCGGTGGCCTGTTCTCGAACAGCGATGACCAGACCGACTCTACCGAGTCAGACGGCTTCACCTCTCGTGCTATCGCCAGCTACAAGCTGAACGACACCGTAAACCTGAACGCTCAGGTGTCACAAGGTTTCAGACTTGGTGGTGTTAACGATCCACTGAACAGCAGCCTGTGTAACGATGAGGACGAACAGGTATTTGGCAGTTTCCAAAGCTATGATGACGAGAAACTGGTCAACTATGAAGTCGGTTTTAAGGCTCAGGATCGCGGCTGGACAGCGAATATGGCGCTGTTCTATACCGATATTGAGGATCTTCAGGTTACTCTGGATGCGGGGTCATGCTCGTCTCGAATCTCCTTTAATGTGCCTGAGGCCCATACTAATGGACTGGAGTTTGAGCTGAGTCGTCAGGCCACAGATAATCTTTACGTCACTGCCGCCGGTAGCTGGGTGAAAGCAGAGTTTGACTCCACGGTGCTGGACAGCACAGGCTCAGTACTGGGCGGGGTTAAAGAAGGCAACCGTCTGGCATCAGTTCCCGAGCTGCAGTTTTCATTGGGCACAACTTACGACTTTGATTCCGGCCTGCTCGGTTCGGACAGTGCTTATATGAACGCGTCGTTCCAATACGTTGGTGACCGCATCACTCAGCCTGGCGACCAGGTAGAAGGAGCGGGTGTGTTTGTATCCGGTCTGCCTTTTGGGGGCGCAACGGGTAACGAAGTGACCGAGCTGGATTTGGAACTGGATGCCTACTCCACTTTGAACCTGAGCCTGGGATTAACTTATGACGATTATGATGTGGTGATCTACGCCAATAACGTCACCGATGAAAATGCCAACCTGTCTTTCGACCGTGAACGCGGCGGCCGGGCCAGACTGGCTTATCGGACTAATCAGCCCAGAACCTTTGGCGTTACCTTCAGAACCATGTTCTAAGACGCCATCCCTGGAAAGTAAAAAGGCCGCATAATGCGGCCTTTTTTAGATAACCTCAAGATAGATTAAATTACGGCGTAACACTCTGACGCCCTGAACGAATCAGTATCCCGAAGAGTAAATCTATCAAAATCAGACCCAATAGCCCGCTGAAAACACCCCAACCAATAGCAACTGGATTTAGCTGTATCTGATAACTGTAGCTTTGCTGCGCCTCGCTCAGGAGTTGTCTGTCAGGTTGGAGCATCATCAACCACGCATTCTGCAGACTGTTTTGTTGTGACAGACGCTGATTAAGATCGTTAAGATACGTCACGCGAGCCACCAAGGCCCGCAGGTTGCGGCCTCCCGCGACAATCGCTGGATCCGAGTTGCCAAGATAACGCACAATCAACGCATCCAACCGACCATCAGTAAAGCGCTCCGCGTCCTGCCGGTACGGCGCCAGATTCTGTCTGGCTTCAGACAAGTGTGCCGTTACCGTGTCCTGATACTGATCGATAAAGGCGGGCACCTGTACTCCTGAAAGGAGCAGCGCCACAAAGATCCCCAGTCTCAGGTAATTCAGCAAATGCAGCAGCACACTTTTCATCCTAGACCAGTCGCATCACCACCTGCACTAACCCCAACACGGCACCGGCAATAAAAACCACATAGGTCATCACCATGCCCCAGAAGCGAAAGGGTATTTTTGAGCGCAGCAATCCATGGGCATGCGAGAGTCGCCCTAATAGCAGTACGATACCGAGAAGGTGTATGATCCATGGTGCTAAGCCCGACTGTTCCAGTAAATAAATAAGCAACAGCGCAAAAGGGATGTTCTCAACCGCGTTGCCGTGGGCGCGGGCAGCGATCTCCAAAAGTTTATTCCCACCATCGCCGGTAGAGATCTGGTGCTTTCGACGATAGGTCACTACGTTGTAGGACAAAACCAAGAGCAAAATTGCCAGCACACTGGCATAGAGTAAAGTAATCACGCTAAATCTCCTTAGAGTCCACGCAAAATCAAATGCTTAGACTCCAGCATAGCGCGTTTTTTGTGCTGTTTTAAACTATTCCAGTTTATGGGTCGACTGATTTACTGGTACCGGTGATCGAATCCGGTGCCCTAGCCTGAGTCGCCAGGGACAGGCGCTTGCCGCTGATAGTCTATCAGCGGCTTTTTTATGCCAAAATCACCACATTAAGTCGTCGGGTATTTCATACTCGGCATACCAGTCATCTTCTTCAGTGCCAGTATTTTCCTGCACCTTATCGGCCCGATGCAGCACATAGCTGTCATCCCGTTCAGCAATCTTATCGGCCACAGGCATGGGCACTATCTGGTAAGTTCCTTCCAGCGTCACGATAGCTAGCTTACCATTGGTCAGGCGCTTGTGAGTGAGTTCGTTCACATGCAGCTGCTTCACCTTACTGTCATCCGTGAAGTTAAAGGCAATATCGCCATTATCTTTTGGCTGAGCATTGGACTGGATGAGTTGTTTGATCTGCGCCGTAACCTCACGCTTTTGCGCCTCGGCTTTATTCTTAGCATTTAACTCACGGTCACGAGCCTTTTTTTCCTCGAGAGCTTTCTGTGCGGCAAGTTTGGACTCATCCACTTCCACAACTTTTTGCTTACGTTGAGCTTTATGCTTTTTTCGTTGTTCTTGTTTGACTCTCTGGGCCTGCTTCTTATCAGTCAGCCCTGCTTGTAATAATTGGTCTTGTAATGAAGACATGGCTTCTCTCTTACTGCCAAATTGACACCCGTTGAATCATTTTATCAATACCGGCCGACAATGTCCTTGGGTTTCCCTGCAGTCAGGCTTCTGAGAAGACGCCTGACTGCATGGTCAAAGTGCTTTTTCTGCCAGTTGTTGCTTTTCCGCTTCACTCAAGAAGGCTGCCTTAACCCCTCCTAACTGAATTTGTTCCAGCTGCCGTTGACTGATGCCAATCACCTCATGGGCGACTCGGTACTCATTTTCCAAGTCGATATTGGAAACGGCAGGGTCGTCGGTAGCGAGAGTGACGTTAATGCCATGCTCCAGAAACGTGGGCATGGGGTGCTTTTTAATGTCGTCGATAGTGGCAGTTTGGTAATTAGAGGTAGGGCAAGATTCCACGGATATCTCATGCCTTGCCATATAATCCATCAATTTAGGATCCTGAGTCGCTGCCACCCCGTGACCGATTCGGTTAGCGCCCAGCTTTTCGATGGCATTCCACACACTTTGAGGTCCATCGGCCTCACCAGCATGAATGGTAATAAACCAGCCTGCGTCACGAGCCTGTTTAAAATGCTCCAGAAATAATTCAGCCGGATAGCCCAACTCGTCACCAGCGAGATCCAAAGCTTTTATCTTATCCTGGTGGGTCAATAATGCCTGTAACTCTTGCATGCAAATATCGGCACCAAAAGTACGACTTAAAATGCCGATAAGGTTGGCCTTAACACCGAATTCGCGACTGCCCGCACGCACGCCATCAACCACTGCGGCGACTACATCGGCCATGGGTAAGTCATGCGTATGAGCCATATAGTAAGGCGAGAACCTCAGTTCGACATAGTCCAGTTTGGCTTCGGCGGCATCGCGCATGTTCTCATGGGCCACCCGATGACAGGCATCCACATCCGCCAGCACCGACACGCCATAATCGAGCTTTTGTAAGAAATCCATCAGGTCACTGGTCTGCCCCTGTACCTGCGCTAAGGGAATCAGAGCTTCCAGGGAGTCTGCGGGTAACTCCAGATGGTGCTCTTGCGCTAGTGCCCAGATGGTTTTCGGGTGAATATTGCCGTCCAGGTGGCGGTGTAAATCCACCACCGGTAATGCATAGTTGATCATTCAGGCTCCGTAATATACTGCTGGAATACGGCCCTACTGTACTCTTTTCAAAAGGCGGGGAAAATAGTTATCTTAAGCTGAGTTAGCTCCAGTTGAATCTGCTCCCTGGGGCGACTCAAGCTGCAACTTTTCCGCCAGCAGTACCGCCTGAATGCGACTGTATACATCAAGCTTTCGGAAAATCGCCGTCATATGAGCCTTCACTGTGGCTTCCGTAATTCCTAGTTCATAGGCGATTTGTTTATTTAACAGGCCGGTGTGCAGCAGATACAACACCTTATATTGCTGAGGCGTTAAAGTGGCGACCTTCGCGGCCAAATCCCGTTCTTCCTGTGACAGGCTGGCGAGCTTGCCGCGTACTGTCTCAGGCACCCACTTATCTCCTTCTATCACGGCACTAACCGCCTCTTTGATGGCGTCTGTAGAGGCGGATTTTGGAATAAAGCCCAGCGCACCAAAGCCCATCACTTTAGAGATAATCTCTGGACTGTCGCTGCCGGAAATGACCGCGACAGGTACTGTCGGGTAATCCTCGCGCAAGCGAATCAGACCATAGAGATCGCCAGAGCCAGGCATATGCAGATCGAGCAGTACCAGATCCAGCTCTGGATACTGCTCGAGCTGTTTGAGCGTGGTGTCCAGGGAGTCAGACTGGACAATTTCCAGATCATCAAACATCTGTGACAGGGCACCCCCTAAGGCTTCCCGAAATAACGGATGATCATCGGCGATCAGAAATTGCGCCATAACTCCCCCAACAGGCTCTACTTACCTAACGATTCAGGCGATTCTCAATCAGCGAGTCTACCACAGCAGGGTCAGCGAGGGTCGACGTATCCCCGAGTGCCTCGTGCTCATTAGTGGCAATTTTGCGTAAGATTCGTCTCATTATCTTGCCAGAGCGGGTCTTTGGCAGGCCGGTCGTCCACTGAATAAAATCCGGCGTGGCAATGGGGCTTAGATCATCACGTACCCACTGGCGCACTTCCTTGGTTAATTCTTCAGTAACTTCGGTGCCATCGGTAGGCATCAGATATACATAGATCCCCTGGCCCTTAATATCGTGCGGATACCCCACTACCGCCGCTTCGGCGATGGCCGAATGAGCCACCAGCGAGCTTTCGATTTCGGCGGTGCCCAGGCGGTGACCGGATACATTAAGTACATCGTCCACCCGACCGGTAATCCAGTAATAACCGTCTTCGTCGCGGCGTGCGCCATCACCGGTAAAGTAAAGGTCATCGTAAGCGCTGAAGTAGGTCTGCATAAAGCGCTCATGATCGCCCCATACAGTCCGTGATTGACCTGGCCAGGAGTCGGTGATCACCAGATTCCCCTCGGTCGCACCTTCAAGGAACTGTCCCTCGGAGTCTACCAGTGCCGGTTTCACACCGAAGAAAGGCCGTGTCGCTGAGCCTGGTTTAAGGTCGGTGGCCCCAGGCAACGGCGTAATCATAATGCCGCCGGTCTCGGTCTGCCACCAGGTATCCACGATGGGGCACTGACCGTTACCGATCTTATTGTGGTACCACTCCCAGGCTTCGGGGTTAATGGGCTCACCCACACTGCCTAATATTTTCAATGAGCTGCGATTCGTGCCCTCGGAAGGAAAATCGCCTTTGGCCATAAGAGCCCGAATGGCCGTTGGCGCGGTATACAGAATATTCACCTGATGCTTATCGACAATCTGAGCCATACGGCGAACATCCGGATAAGTGGGCACCCCTTCAAACATCAACGTTTGTGCGCCATTGGCCAGCGGGCCGTAGACAATATAAGTATGGCCGGTGATCCAGCCGACATCGGCGGCGCACCAGTACACATCCCCGGGTTGATAATCGAATACATATTGATGAGTGAGCGACGCGTACACCAGATAACCGCCTGTGGTGTGCACCACTCCTTTGGGCTTACCGGTTGAGCCGGAGGTATACAGCACAAACAGCGGGTCTTCCGCATTCATGGGTTCAGGCTCACAATAGCTGTCGATATCAGCCACTAATTCATGCCACCAGATATCACGTCCTTGCTGCATCACGGTATCACTGTCCACATTGTTCAATGTGATGACTTTTTCGATACAGCGGGTATCCTCACGTTCCAATGCTTTATCGACATTAGACTTCAGTTCCATCTGTTTACCGCCGCGACGGTTGAAGTTGGCTGTGATCACCAGCTTGGCCTGACAATCGTCGATGCGATCGGCAATGGCATTGGGCGAGAAGCCACCAAATATCACCGAGTGAACGGCTCCGATACGGGCACAGGCCAGCATCGCGTAGGCTGCTTCAGGCACCATAGGCATATAGATGATGACCCGATCACCTTTGCCTACTCCCAGCTTTTTCATGCCATTAGCCAACTTGCAGACTTCGTCTTGCAGTTGCTGGTAGCTTATTTTCTTGTCTTCCTCGGGCGAATCTCCCTCCCAAATGATGGCGGTTGCATCGGGATTCGCTTTGGCATGGCGGTCAATACAGTTGTAAGCCACATTAAGCTCGCCATCTTCAAACCATTTGATGCTTACATCGTCACGGGTGAAGCGGGTATTTTTTACCTGAGTAAAAGGAGTGCTCCAGTCCAGACGCTTCCCCTGCTCAGCCCAAAATCCCTCAGGGTCATCGACAGACCATTGATACAGGCGCTGGTACTCGGCGTCATCGGCGTGTGTCGGACGTTTGGGATAAGAAGACACAGGATGCGTTTGATGGGACATAGTCACTCTCCAGAATGTTCTGTTTGTAAAATTTTTGTTTATGGTAGGCCGTTACTTGACTGACAGTATTAGACCATAGTCTAACAACTTGTAAATAAAGGGTAGAACACAGTCCAGCCCCTATTAATACTCGCTTAACAAAAACCGAACTGTCTTCGACTTAGGTCTATACGACCAAGGTCAGATTGAGGTCTCCCCATTCGTACACAACAGTGACATTGTCATAGTTTGCGAGGACATAACCGTGAAAACAATAACCACACTGACCGCATTGTTGGCTGCGTGTACTCTACCCGTTGGGGCCGATGCATTAAACAATACAGAATTCAGCTACGGTGGATACATAAAACTCGATGCCATCGCCAGCCAGTATTCCGATGGCGATCTTTCCTCAGGCAATATAGGTCGCGATTTTTATATTCCGGCACTGGTTCCCGTTGAAGGTGTAGAGGAAAGTACCGCTTTTGATATGCACGCCCGTCAGAGCCGCTTTAAGCTTGGGACCAAAACCTCACTGGATAACGGCAAAGCTATCACTACCCGTATCGAAATGGACTTTATGGCCACCCCAAATGGTGACGAGCGCATCTCCAATTCCTACAGCCCCAGAATCAGGATCGCCAGCCTGCAATACGATAACTGGTTGTTTGGCCAGAGCTGGAGTACCTTTCAGGACGTGGCCGTGCTACCGGAAACTCTGGACTTTATTGGTGCCACCGATGGTACTATCTTTGTGCGCCAAGCCATGATTCGCTATACCAATGGCGGCTTTGCTATTGCCATCGAAAATCCAGAAACGACCATCACCCCTTTTGGCGGCGGTGGACGAATTATCGCCGATGATAACGCCGTACCGGACTTCGTCGCCCGTTATACCTACAAAGGAGGCTGGGGGCACATCAGCCTGGCAGGCTTATTACGTCAGCTGTCCTATGAAGATACGGCAAGCAATATTGATGACAGTATTACCGCCGTAGGCCTGAGTCTTTCAGCTAAGATCAACATCGGCCGTGACGACCTCAAGCTAATGATTAACTCCGGCTCTGGCCTCGGACGCTACCTGGGACTGAATACCGCCAACGGCGCCGTTTTAGATGCCAATGGTGAGCTTGAAGCCATAGATGCTACCGGCGGTCTGGTGGCTTATCGTCACTGGTGGAGCGAACAGTGGCGCTCCAGCTTAAGCTATTCGTTCTTTAACGCCGACAACGATACCGCCCTGACCGGCGCAAACGCGACGAAGATGACCAACAGTTTGCGCATAAATGCTTTGTATTCTCCCACCCCCGCTCTCACCTTTGGTGTTGAGTACGCCAAAGCAACCCGGGAGTTGGAGTCCGGAACCGACGGTGACATGGACAGATTACAGTTTTCCGCCAAGTACAGTTTTTAAGAGGCTGCCTGCACTTTTACCGACCTTGCTGGCTCTACGTCAGGAGCCAGCCTTTTTCTTTCAACGCTAATTCCGCTAAAATCCCGCCATCTTCCGGCAATACAAGCAGATTATGGCAACCCCACAAGACACCATCTATTCCAGCCCTATGGCTCAGGTTAGCGACTTTCGCTTTGATGAGAGCGTGGCTGAAGTCTTTCCGGACATGATTCAACGCTCGGTACCGGGCTACAACACCATTGTGGATGCCATCGGCCAACTTGCCGGACACTACGCCCAGCCAGATACTCGCTTGTACGACTTAGGCTGCTCGCTGGGCGCGGCCAGTTTGTCTATGAGCCGCTATGTACAGTCGAATAATACCGACATCGTGGCGGTGGACAACTCCGAAGCCATGGTGGAAAAATGTCAACGTCATATTCAGGCTTACAAGTCCGAGACGCCCATTTCTGTCGTCTGTGACGACCTTCAAAATATCAACATAAAAAATGCCTCGGTGGTCGTTATGAACTTTACCTTACAGTTCATCCCACCCGAGCAGCGCCAGAGTTTGCTTGCCAGGATCTACGCGGGCATGGTGGAGGGCGGTATTCTGATACTGTCGGAGAAACTCAGTCATTCCACAACCCAAGGCAATGAACTACTGGTCGAACTGCACCACGAATTTAAGCGTCGCAATGGTTACAGTGAATTAGAGATCAGCCAGAAGCGCACCGCTCTGGAAAACGTGATGCGCATCGACAGCTTTGATGCCCACCATGAAAGGCTCACTCAAGCGGGCTTTAAGGACGTTGTATTGTGGTTCAAATGCTTTAATTTTGCCTCAATGGTGGCCATCAAATGAATAACACTCTCCCTGCCTTTAGCGAATTCTACACGCGTATTGCATCAACGGAGCTTGGCCACTGGCTGACCACCCTGCCCGCTCAGCTTGCCCAATGGCAGCAGACCAATAAGCAAGAGTTACAAAAAGGCCTGAAACTTATCGGCAAGCTGCCGGATCTGGACGCCGACGAGGTGGACTTACAAACTCAGGTAAAAATCGGCTCCGGTCAAAAGGTAGAAGAGTATACCCAAAAGCAAATCACCGGCCTGCTGCAACGCTTTAAGCCTTGGCGTAAAGGCCCCTTCCATATTCACGGTATTCATCTGGATACGGAGTGGCGTTCAGACTGGAAGTGGGACCGAGTCTTGCCTCACATCCGTCCTCTAGCGAATAAGACAGTGCTGGATATTGGCTGTGGTAGCGGATATCACCTGTGGCGGATGCTTGGAGAAGGCGCCCGAGAGGTCATTGGTGTTGACCCTTACCTGCCGTTTTTCCTGCAATTCCAGGCCATTAAACACTTTTATCCAGCCGGTAATATTAACCTGTTGCCCCTTGGCATCGAACATCTGCCGGAATTAAAAGCGTTGGATACGGTGTTCTCCATGGGCGTATTCTATCACCGACGCAGCCCCGTCGACTTTCTATACCAGCTAAAAGGCTTACTTAAAAAAGATGGTGAATTGGTGCTGGAAACCCTGGTTATCGAGGGCGATGAGCACAGTGTACTGGTCCCTGGTGAGCGCTATGCGCAGATGCGAAATGTCTGGTTTATTCCCAGCACAGCCGCGTTAACTCAGTGGTTAACCCGGGTTGGCTTTAGCGATATTAAAGTGGTGGATATCAATCAAACGACCGTAGATGAGCAGCGCAGCACTAGCTGGATGACCAGTCATTCATTAGCCAACTTTTTAGACCCAGCCGATCAGAACAAGACCATCGAAGGCTATCCAGCTCCAATTCGGGCCGTGTTAGTCGCTAAGGCCGGTTGAGTTTCGGTGAAGACTGAATTAAATCCAGCCACTGCTGATACTGATCATTGCTAAAGCCATATCGTTCAAATAGAGCTTTAACTTGTGGTGAGTCCCCCATACTAAGCAGTGCCTGGTTGAGCCGCTTTACCACGTTAATCATAGGCCGGTTATCGTTGGCGGTGACAAAATGTACCGTCGTATGAATCAAGGATTCGGTCACTCGTTTAGGGCACAAATCGACCTCGTGACTCTGACAATAGACTCGCACAAACGCGTCGGATAACAGCGCATAGTCAATGCGCTGGCCGTTTAAGGCGGCGAAAAGGTCAAACGCCGAACGTGCCGGGTAAATTTGGTTAAACCCTTTTTTCTGAGCATAACGATGTTGTATTGAGCCGTTCGAGACACCCACAATACTGTCCTTGTAATCAATAGGGCCGGCGTTAACATGAGCTGGCACATAGAGGGCAGAAGATTCGGTTGCCATGGGCAAGCTGAAATAAGCCCACTTTGCCCGCTCTTCGGAGTACAGTGCCCCAAAAGCCAGATCCGACTTATGCGCCTTGACTCGCCGCTGAGCCCCCAACCAAACCGTACTTCTTTTATCAAACTGAATTTCTGCCTTTCGTGCTGCTTGTTCGAGCAGTGTCCATGACAGTCCATAAGCAGGCGACAGACGTGTGAATTCCTCATGATTATCAAATACTGTAATGGATACCTTGGCTGCAGCCAATCCAGCTTCACAGTGAAACCATAATGCTATGAGTAGTAGCCAACGAGACATTCGTCTTCCTTATCCCCCAGTTATCCATCAGATTAGCTCAAAACCAACCAGAACTGAGGTGATTTCGATCAAAAAAGCCGCCAACGATGACGGCTTTGGGCAACACTCTCTAAGTCTACTGTCTCTTTTACTGAGCGTGCAGACTATCGGAAGCTAACTCCGTTACCGATCCATTCACGCCCCTAAAAATGAATTCCGCGCGAGTCTGTTAAAAGTGATATTTCACTAACAGATTGACATTAGACTCATGAGTCGGAAAGCCCAGTGTATCGGCAATGCCGAATTTATTGCGCCAGTACACATACTCAACCCCGAGATAGAGACGCTCTTCCAGTCCCATGGCTTTGCCTGCATTCCATTTGAGCTGGGATGTCCAGTTCATGCTGGCACGCTGGTCTTCTGTACTGGAAAACCAATCCAGAAAGCCATCAAACAAAAATGCTTGTTGTCCGATTGAGAAAGGATATCCCCAGACTGTGGTCAACTGCCAGTTGTCCTCAACCTGGTCATTATTGCGTCGATAGGTGTTCACCTGTAAGTATTGGAACCCTGGAATATTTAAATCCAGACCAACGCCATGAAGAAAGTGAGTCGCATGCTCGGCCATTTCTACCGTATTGGCGAACAACACATCCTTGATGAGCCCCCCTTTTTCAGGGCAATAAATCTCTAACTTGCAGCCGCTTAAACGAGGTGACCACTCGGCGTAATTTTCCCGACCACCATCGCGAGAACGTAAGTGATCCAGAAAGAAAAAGCTATCACCCCAACTAGCACCTGATGCATGCTCAAAGGTCAGCACAGCCCGGCGACTGTCACCAACTCGGTAATTTTCGCCATACAGGTACGTCGCACTAAAATCCTGCCACAACAGTTTTGCGTGTAGCGGCGCAGTCAATAAAAGTGTCCCTAGGACAAGGAGCGTCTTTCTCATCGGTATAGGTAGCCTAACTTTTACAGGTAAGATTAGCTTATCGCAGGATACGCACAGGTGTCAGCCTTTATCGACGGGCCCCAGAGAGAGGCAACAAGCCGGCGCACATAACCAGCGTTATCACGATACCCCATTTCCTGCCGACCAGCCGCATTGCGGGACCACGAGAAGTACAAATGGTAATCCAGTTTTTAACTTCTGCACTCAGTGGATTTGCTCGAGCTGCTCGTACAGCTCATCGATCTCCATGTCCAGGGCTTCAATCATAGCGCGCTGGGTTTCCAGAAACTCTTCCTCTACTCCTTCCGAGACCTCACGAGCTTCAAGTTCCCGCTGAGTTTTATCACGCTTTTTCTTGAGCTTTTTAATTTCTGACTGAATTTGTTTTTGATTTTTCATAGCTGTTTACAAACAGGTTCGGTTACAAGTTCCAGAATATGTCAGACTTATTGAAAATTAAAGATATTTCTTTTAACTGTCGTTTTAGTTTTGTGAGTCAGCCTTACCGGTGACATCAGCGATATAGTCATCATAGCCCCGTTCCTTCATGACGGACAGCGGAATAAACTCCAAAGCCGCAGAGTTCATACAATAGCGAAGCCCCGTCGGCTCAGGACCATCGGCGAACACATGCCCCAGATGAGAGTCGGCAATTCGGCTTCTGATTTCGGTCCGACTGATAAACCAACTGTTATCTTCCCGTCTGACAACGGCATCAGGTCGGATTGGCCGGGTAAAGCTCGGCCAGCCAGTACCGGAACGGTACTTATCAGCCGAAGAAAACAATGGCTCACCACTGACCACATCAACATAGATACCGGACGCCTTATTGTCCCAATAGGCGTTGTCAAATGGCGGCTCAGTCTCATCCTGCTGGGTGACCCTATATTGCATGGGCGTCAGCTGTTCTTTGAGTCGAGCTTTAGCAGGCACTTGATAGCGGCTATCGGCCTGCGTCATACCGCCCGGATTATCATTGGTGAAGCGCTGGTAGTCCACACCACTGGTCTCTCCCCAATGCCGCTCGACAAAATCGTAACGCCCGGAGTTAAAAGTGTAGAACTTATAACGTAGTGGATTTTTTTTATAATAGTCCTGGTGATATTCCTCAGCACGATAGAATTCAGAAAAAGGGGTGACCGGCACCACGATGGACTGCTCAAAAGGCCCGTACTGTTGTAGCCACTGCTTCGATGCCTCAGCAACCTGCTGCTGCAGGTCATTGTGATAGAAGATTTCAGGCCGGTATTGCTGCCCCCGATCCACAAACTGCCCGTCTGCATCAGTGGGATCCATGATTCGCCAAAACTTTTGCAGCAATCCTGCATAGGAAATCACATCGGGATCGTAGTAAACCTGCACCGCTTCGGTGTGGCCTGTACTGCCCGATGAGACCTGCTGATAGGTGGGGTGAGCTTCCGTTCCTCCCGTGTACCCAGACACGACTTCCCGTACGCCCTCAAGCTGTTCGAAAGCCTCCTCAACACACCAAAAGCACCCCCCCGCCAAGGTCGCAACCTGCTCTTTGGCAGACAGCGCACCGGATGAAAGCACAGTTACCAGTAGTATGGCTACAGTCTTGATTAGCTTCACACTTCACCTCAATCAATAAACGACTTACTCTTTATTGACCGGCAAAGCGCAGAAAGATTACTCAGAATACAAAAATTGTGGAGGGATAATCAGCTTCCGTACGTACGAATCGTATATGTCGAACAACCTTAAAAGTCTTCATTGTCCCGGTTGCCATTAAAGCAAGAGCTTGCCACATCTTAGATTAAAGCCCGAAACAGAAGTCGCGTCTGTTTAGAGGTAATCTGCGTACAAGTCTTTTTTATAATAGAGTTTTCCCGCTAACACTTTGACAGCGATCATCACGGCGCAAGCGGTCACAATAAGGTTGCAGATAGCCTGTGATGACGCGTAAAACACACCGAGTGCATCAGACTTTATTATGAACCTGTCGACATAGCGGGCCACTTCCAGGGTTCCCATGAAAAACAGGCTCCCCAACAATAATTGCACGGTAGCAAGCTTATTTAAACCATTGTTAAACGTATTGGAGACGATAGAAAAGAAGCAGCTCATATAAATCAGGGCATAACCCAAATACCAGCCAAACCTGATGAGTGTCTTATACTCCTCTACATGCCAGATCGCCTCCATCCCTATAAGGAAAAAACCCTCAACCAACCTTAGAAGGAGAATCGTAAACAATACCATAGAGATCGGACGATTAGCCCTACCAAAAACAACAACAATTAATACTGCAAGTATGTCGAGAAATACGATACTTCTCGCCAAATGGGATAACCAGTCAACCACTCGATTCTATCAACTTGATTTTTCAGAAAGGAATGTAAGTCTGGCACACTAACGAGAGAGAAGTAAAGGAGGTTTGGGTAACCATGTATAGATCATTCTCAGGTTACCCCAACCTATTCGTATAAGTGTGGATAAGTTACGAATAAACCGGTGGCTCAAGACCGCCCTTTCCGAAACAGATGCTACAAGCAATCAGTTCACTACCCTTTACTTCCAGATCAGTTAGCGAGCTGTCAGAGATCACTGCAGCGAAAGAAGAAAAAGCGAATATCACTGCCAGCGCAGGAAGTATTTTTTTTAATTGAATCATTGAATGGTCTCCCAATAATAAATATCGATGGTATTGGTTGCTTCAAAGAGCAACACTGAGAGACTGCAAGTTAGATGCCAAGAAGGAGACATCTCTGGAGCGCATAGCTGCCTTGCTATCCAGCGATAGACAATATTTTGACAAGGCCATTATCGGTGGAAATATATCGCCCAAACGGCAACAACATGCCTTTGGATGGCAATGCACTGCGCAGCAAAAGACCGCCCACTGGCTAGAGAAGGAAAATAACGTAATAAGGAGCGCGAATTTTAATCGCTTGTATCTTGTGCCAACGGCGTCGGTTTAAGTCTGGGTTCGGTGAGTCAAATAGCAGCACATCAGCTTAAGTGGAGAAAAAATCATTGAGATAATTGGTACCCGGGCGCAACGCGAACACAGGACGTGTGAGCTGGGGGGGGCGGTGCATCAGGGATGTGTTGACTCAAGACACAAATAGCGCCTTGTGTACCAACAGACGGGGAATCATTAAGAACCGCACGCCAACGGCGTCGGTTTAAGTCCGGGTACACCAATTCAAACAATTGAACATCAGCTTAAGTGGAGAACAAAATCAAAGAGATAAATGGTGCCCGGGGCCGGACTTGAACCGGCACGAACTTGCGTTCGAGGGATTTTAAATCCCTTGTGTCTACCAATTTCACCACCCGGGCATCGGGTGCAAGTCTGTCGACTTGGGTGTGATATTCTGCTTAAAGAAGCATGGAGGCGGGTCCCGGAGTCGAACCGAGGTCCACGGATTTGCAATCCGCTGCATAGCCACTCTGCCAACCCGCCTTGGGAATAAAGTTTGGAGCGGGAAACGAGATTCGAACTCGCGACCCCAACCTTGGCAAGGTTGTGCTCTACCAGCTGAGCTATTCCCGCAAACTTTATATGTTACTTCTGCTCTTTGGTCATCCTATAGGGCTGAGCTATTACAAAGTACTTCCTGTACCTCTCCCTGTGCATATCGCGCTGGGCGAAATGTGGAGCAGAATTCTACAGCCACTGCCCGGACTGTCAACCACAAAAGTGCCCTTTTGCTTGCGACTGCTGCTTTTTTAGCTTAACCGGCCTATTTTCCAACAAAAAACGTTGTTAGGCGTCGCTTTTGACCAGTAAAAACTTCCAGGCCGCCATCAGGTAGATCGCCATAGACCATACCGATAACGCCGTCGCCAACCACAGCAAAATATGCCCCAGCGTGACCCAATAAATGGTGACCCCCATAAAGGTCTCCAACTCCGACAGCAAGCCGATAAGCGCCAGCATCTGAGCCATCGTCTTGGCTTTGCCGATAAAGGAAACCTTAACCATCTCCTTTTGCCCTGACTCAGCCATCCACTCTCTGAGAGCGGAAATAAACAGCTCTCGCGACATTAATAAGATAGCTGGGATCGTCACCCACAGGCTGTCGTAAGTATGAGCCACCATTATCAGGGCAGCCCCTACGATCAACTTGTCCGCTACCGGATCCAAAAAGGCCCCAAAGGGCGTAAATTGCCCCAAGCGACGGGCCAGATAACCATCAAACCAATCGGTGATCGCCGCAAACCAGAAGATAAAGGCCCCGGCCTGATGGGCCCAGCGCCAATCCAGGAAATAAACGACGACAAAAACCGGTACCAGCAGCACTCGGAGAAGGGTAAGAATGTTCGGTACTGTCCACATGTAACGCTGCTTTCCAATTATTGATGTAAATGTTCGTAAATGGCTTCGGCCAGCGCCTGACTGATACCCGGCACCTTGGCCAATTCGCTGGTGCTGGCATTTAGCACCTCCTGCATTCCGCCCAGGTACTTCAGCATCACCTGACGGCGCTTCGCGCCCACTCCGGGAATAGACTCCAGCCGGGACTTAGTTTTGGCTTTCTGCCGGCGTTGCCGGTGACCGCTGATGGCAAAGCGATGGGCTTCGTCGCGGATATGCTGAATTAAATGCAACGCTATCGAATCTGCAGGCAGCGGGATAGTAGCATGATTTCCGGCCAAGATGAGAGTTTCAAGGCCGGGTTTTCGGCTGGTGCCTTTGGCAACACCGATAAGTAGTGGCATTTTGTCATGAGGCCAATCCTCAAACTGGGCCTCGGCCTGAGCCAGCTGCCCTTTACCGCCGTCGATAAGCAAAATATCCGGAATCTTACTGTCGTCCTTTACATTGCGATAACGGCGGCGCAACGCCTGAGCCATGGCGGCATAGTCGTCGCCAGGTGTAATACCCTCAATGTTATAGCGTCGGTAATCGGCCTTAAACGGCCCCTCCCGATTAAATACCACACAGGAAGCCACCGTCTGTTGGCCGGAGGTATGGCTGATGTCAAAGCATTCCATACGCTGAACAGGTGACTCCAGCTCCAGCGTCTGCTCCAGCTCCTGATACCGCGCCACAACGGACTTTTGACTGTTCTGACGCGACTCCAGCGCCGTCTGGGCATTGGTATTCGCCAGTTGCAGATAGCGGCGTCGCTCGTCCCGCGCGCCACGGTAAAAACTCACCGAGTGCCCGGCCTGCTCAGCCAGCAACGATGCGATGGTGTCCTGCTCTTGCAAAGGCACCGGCACCACAATTTGTTTGGGAATGGACTTATTGCCCGCCAGGTAAAACTGCAACAAGAACGCCTGGAAGATCTCTTCCGGCGAGGAGTCTGCCGGTACCTTTGGGAAAAAGCTTTTGTTACCCAACAACTTATTATCACGAATAAAAAAGCCCTGAATACAGGCAAGACCGGGAGCGGAGGCGATACCAAACACATCCATCTCCGGCTGATCACCACTGACCCACTGCTGTTCCTGCACCTTGCGCATGGCAGAAATCTGGTCCCGATAGCGTGCTGCTGCCTCAAAGCGCAACTCTTGGCTGGCCGCTTCCATTCGGTTTACCAGCTCATCAATCACCTCGCTGCTCTTACCCTTCAGAAACTTGCGTGCCAGGTCCACCTGCTGCTGATACTCTTCATCAGTAACCAGCCCCTTCACGCAAGGTCCGGCACAGCGTTTTAACTGATACTGTAAGCAAGGCCGGGTGCGGGCCTGATAGTAACTGTCCTGACACTGACGTACCGGAAACAATTTCTGCATGGTACGCAGGCTTTCGCGGACCGACCAGGCACTGGGGTAAGGGCCAAAATACTCGCCTTTGAGCTTGCGCGAGCCGCGGTGCATTGTGAGCCGCGGATGTTGATGATCGGTAAGCACAATATAAGGGTACGACTTATCATCCCTCAGCAGAATGTTATACCGGGGCTTATACTTCTTGATGTAATTATTTTCGAGGATAAAGGCTTCGGCTTCCGAATGGGTCACCGTTACATCCATATCGGCAATCTGTTTTACCAGAGACTCGGTTTTAACGCTGCCCACGTTAGTACGAAAATAACTGGCCACACGCCGTTTGAGGTTCTTGGCCTTACCCACATAGATCACCTCACCGGCGGCGTTGTACATACGGTACACGCCGGGCTGTTCGGTCAGGTGTTTCAAGAAAGCCTTGTGGTTAAAGGCAGAGGTTTGGCTCATTAAATATCGGAGCTGATCACGTTGTGTTTGATGGCCAGCCGGGTCAGTTCCACATCGCCGGAGACCCCTAACTTATCAAACATCCGGTATCTGTGAGTATTCACGGTTTTGGGCGTGACATTGAACTTAGCAGCAATATCCAGCACCCGCTCGCCCCGCGTCAGCATCAGCATAATCTCCATCTCTCTCTGGGAGAGCTTTTCAAAGGGATTCTGGCTGTCACCGCCACAGCGACTAATGGCAATTTGCTGCGCCATTTCGGGCGTCAGAAATTTCTGGCCTGAATGAACTTTGAAAATGGCCTGCAACATCTGCTGAGGCCCGGCGTCCTTGGTGATATACCCCCACGCACCGGTTTCCATCACTTTGGCAGGCAAGGCATTATCCTTGTGCATAGACAAGAAAAGCACTCGGGTATCCGGGCAATGGTGCAGAATGCGTTTTGTGGCCTCCATACCACCCAACCCTGGCATATCCAGGTCCATCAACACCATATCCGGTTCTAATGCCCTACATTGTTTTACCGCATCTTCGCCGTTGTCGGCCTCACCCACCACTTTAATGTCTTTTTCTTTATCCAGCAGTGAGCGAATGCCAAAGCGAACAATATCGTGGTCATCCACTAAAAAAATGTTAATCAAGGGGAAGCTCCTGAGTAATTTGAGAGCCCTCTATGTCCCACCAAAGGTGCTACTGTTTATTACCGATAAAAACTGCTGCTGAGCCGATTCCAGCCTTGAACCACATCGGCTCTACCCTGCCCGATATTACGGGCATAACAGCGACTGACTGTACACTCAATCAACCAGCGATCCCGCCCTACGTGCAATTTTTCCGGGCCTTTGGGCTTGCCACCACACCGGCATGTGTCAGGCGTCGATCGCTTCTCTGGCAACATTGAGTCATCCGTCTATCACATTGTAACTATTCATAAATACCACAAAGATTATCCCAAAAGCTATGCCTGGACCCGTAAATGTAGCAAATGCACACCAAATGATGAAAAATCCAGCGCCCACGGGCATCAAAGGACCAGTGATTCGGGTTACACTATAGGGCAAACGCATCATCGGATTGTGACAGTGAAAAAGAATATTTACGTGGCCTACACCGGCGGCACCATAGGCATGCATCCTTCCGATAAAGGCTATGTCTGTGTGCCCGGCTTCCTGAGTCAGACATTAAGCAAAATGCCCGAGTTCCATCGCCCGGAAATGCCTCAGTTCACCATCCACGAATACGACCAGTTGATCGACTCATCGGATATGAGCCCCAACGACTGGCAGCAGATCGCCGAGGACATTCGAGCTAATTACGACCAATACGACGGTTTTATTATCCTGCACGGCACCGACACCATGGCGTATACCGCCTCGGCCCTGTCCTTTATGCTGGAGGACTTATCCAAGCCTGTGATTGTGACCGGCTCCCAGATCCCACTGGCCGAGCTGCGCAGCGACGGTCAGGTGAACCTGTTAAACGCCCTGTATCTGGCCGCCAACTACCCCATTGCCGAAGTCAGCCTGTTTTTTAATAACCAGCTGTTTCGCGGGAATCGCAGCCGTAAGATCCACGCCGACGGTTTTGACGCCTTCGCCTCCCCAAACTTCCCGCCGCTGATCGAAGCGGGGATCAACATCGAACTGCGTCAGGGCAAACTCAGCCAGCCCAGCAACAAACCATTGCATGTACGCTCAGTCACTCCGCAGCCAATTGGCGTGATCACCCTATATCCCGGAATCAGCGCCGAAGTGGTAAGAAACACCCTGCAACAGCCGGTAAAAGCGTTGATATTGCTAAGCTACGGTGTGGGCAACGCCCCTCAGAACAAGGCCCTTTTGGATGAACTGGCCTACGCCAGAGACAACGGCATCGTCGTGCTTAACTGCACCCAGTGTTTAAAAGGCAAGGTCAACATGGCCGGCTACGCCACCGGCAACGCCCTGGCCCAGGTCGGCGTAGTCTCCGGCAGCGATATGACCCTGGAAGCCGCCCTGGCCAAACTGCACTACCTACTCAGCCAGGACTTATCGGTAGATGAGATTAAAAACGCCCTTAAACAGAATTTAAGGGGTGAAGTGACGGAGTAACGCCTCAATCAGCCGCCGCCGAAGGCGGTCGGCTGGATTGACTTGTTATGAGCATTTCTCAGGGAAGATACCATTCAACCATATCTTGAATGTATTTTGGAGCTGTATAGATTTCATCTTTGAAGTTTATGGTTTCTTCACTGATATAAAGTATATATTGCGTGATATCAGCAATGTTCTCTGGTGGGAAACCGTACCGCATCAGTAACGTATGCATGGTATTGTTGGTTCCGAACCTCAAGAGCTCGATCATTTTATCAGCACGAACATCTGATGTATGGTCTTTATATATCTTGAAGGTAGTAATGAATGATTCTGTTAACGAGAATGATATAACCTGATCCAAGTAATCGTACGTATCAAATACTATTGCATCATAGCTGACGTCTTTCGCTCTACTAGAAGCATCGAACATTGGATAAGAATTAGTAAGTGAGCTTTTTGGCAGTTTTACTGCTGGTTGTGAAAACTCAGGACTTCCGTGATGGCCAGAATCTTTTTTTGATATATAGCTGTAACGAATACCTACAATTTCTCTAAATGAGCGGCCTTGAATGACTTGCAAGAAAATTGAGATTGCCTGTCTGAAAACCGCTTCTTCTCCGTCATACAACACTCTATTGATATAGGCTTCATATAGAAAACGAAAATAAACCTCTAACGACCTCCTTTTTTGTTTGTTTTGAGAGCCATATAGGGCATCTTTAATTGTTGCCTCGTCATAAATAATATTTAATATAGATTCGCAATATTTTATGGTTTCAGGTGTTGTTAAACGCTCAATTTTAGAAGGGGGAGCTTGTTTGTCATCATCGAAGCTGCCATCTTTAATAGAATCAATGAGTTCTACCTTATCTTGATCGATATCTTCCGAGTCAATTATTGACTCTTCACTTAATAAGAATTTATCATTGACTCTTTGGGCAAGTAATTTAGGGCTTTTTGTAAAAACATAACCAAAGTCGAATTTAGGATCATTAGAAAGTCTTCCTGCCCGCCCTATTAGGTTTTTAAAGGAAAGTGACCTGCTCTGATCATTCTCACCTAAAATTCTCATGTTATCTAGCCACACAATATCAAACGGCATATTTACCCCTTGAGCTAGGGTGCTAGTAGCGAAGCATATTTTTGCATAGCCTTTTCTAATCAAGTCTTCTACTAAGAATCTGACCTCTAAAGGAACAGAACCATGATGAATTACAATCCCCTTGCGCAACAACTCAACCATATCTGAATCATGTCCATCATTGTCAGCACCAAGTAAGTGCTCGATAGTATTAATAATATCTATCGCATCATCAGCTTCGATGTTTTTATAGTTGTCGATATATTTTTTAAAAGGCTCAATATATGAACCATTATATATTGAGTTTTTTGAAACGAAGACTAGTACGGAATGAGTTCCATCAAAAGCAAAATCATTAAACTTTCCGTCTAACTCAACACAACTCTTTATATGGTGACCATTTTCACTATACGGAGAGAATTGATAATACTTCCTATTGCTACTGTGTTGAAAAATAAATATTTTCCCAACAGTACCGTGCGTATATGACCTTGAGTATCCAGAATCTTCTGAGAAATCGTGCTTTTTCAGTTGAGCTTCGGGGTTTTCAACAAAAGGGTGTGCGAATATTAATTTTGCTGAAGGGTAATGTTTTTTCACTCTTCTGACGAATACATCAAATATTATTCCCCGCTCATTCTCCTCAGAAACTTGGGCCTCATCAAAGAAAAATATTTTTATATTAAGACTGAGGTTTCCGGTAAAAAGATCTCTGGCCCTTTCTGGAGTTAGAATAAATATCCTTCTAAGATTCCTTGATTTGAATATGTCATCAACAAAGGGAGAAATCATTACATTCTTATCCCCCTTAAACTTCTTTTTCATTGTATTGACATATTCCGCAATTAAAGCTCTTGATGGTACAACTACTACAGCATCCCCATCGTCCTCAGCAATAAAGTCTCTTATTGAATATGATTTCCCTGCACTAGTTGGCGCAGAAATAGAGACGACACGATTATCATTTACTGCTCGCCTAACACTTGCTTGCACAGGCGTTAGGTATTCACCAAAATCATTTTTGTGCTGCTTGCCAAATCCAGAAATGAGAAATGAATATAAACTGTTTGGCTCAGGCAACTTATAAAACAAGCCAAGTGAAGAAATTATTTGTTCTTCGTGTTCTTCAAATATCTCACCGTGGAATTTTTTATAATAACTTAGTTTTTCTAATATTTCTGAACTTATAGGCCCATCTCGGTGGAGTTGGTCAAGTAATACAGACAGACCAATTAATGGATTAGGGTTGTTAACGATCTCAGTAATACTCACCGAGTTACTCCTACCAAGTAGACTGATTTGATTTCATCAGCGTTAAGTTTCTCTTCTGCAGACTTAATGGCATTATGTATGATCGAGAGAGGATTATCAGTGTTTATAGAAAATGCAGCCACAACCCCATAGCTATCTTTATCAAGATTATCTATTGCTTCACCCGAAACCAAGTTTATTAAATGAATACGATCTCTAAAGTGTTTTTCATCATCAATGAATCCTTTCGCTTGATTTATTGCATTCCCGTGTGGATTCGATACTCCAGAGAATTTAGCCTCGCCAAAATTTATTATTTGCTCTGAGCATACTGTATGAAAATCAAAACCTTCATTTTGCTTTAATTGAGGTTTCCAAAGTTCAGCTACTGGTAGCGGTAAGTGGTTAAATATTGCTTCTAGTGCATGAGTCGAACCAATAGATACCATAACTTCACCAAACTCACTACCTACATTACAAGATGCAGCTGTATTTTGGAAAATGCTAACTAATGCCTGAGCTGTTTCATTAACTGTTCTGTCATATGCTCGCCGGCATCCTGGATCTAAATTCATCATCCATGCTGTATCAAGGACATTTTTAGCCAGTTCATTTGCTATTTTATCGATCTCGTTAACATGTACATGGCAAACTTTGATTTTTTCAATAGTGGATTTACTAACGACCTCCCTAAAATCGCATCCCCAGTTAGCGTCGATGTGTTGGCTTCCGTATCCTAGTTTTTCTGTCATCAGTTGATTCTTCTAAATGATAGATGTGATTAAAGTTACTGAACTTGATGTATGCGCTGCTCATAACAGTTATTAGTGTGCACGCGCGATAAATACAGAGTTCTGGAAGCTTGATTGGAGAGCAAACATTGAATAACTCCTTTTAAAACAGTCCGTTACGGGTATGCCGCCAGGTCGCGACAAACCGGTTGTTTTGTGGAAAACGAGTACAGTCTAACTTGGCGCTCGCCAGAAACACAAGCCTGTCAAAAAGCCTTTTAGTATCAGCCTGATACAAGAGTGGCTTTGGAGAAAGCGAGCGCCTTACTAGCGACCTGACACCGATTCTGGTGTAAGTTCTATTATACCTGTATAAGAGTTGAGTAGTTTGACTTAGGCTTTCCCTGCTGGCTATGACACGCCATCCACAGGGTGTTTTAACGGGCCAACTGGTGCGGACTGAGGCTTACGAGTTGAATGTTGGAGACCCTGAGACAAGCTCAGGGTGACTGGGAAGGTTGGGTTTACTCCTTGTCGCTTTGACTTTCCCTTGACGAAAAAAGGCTCAATCGAACGCGAAATCCTGGACGATTTCGCGAGGCGATAGTTTTGCAGGACGCTACCTTGAGCCGGTTCGATGCTTTCAGAGCCTTGGTTCGGCAAGGTTCCCGGAAAGTCAGCAGCGACCAAAGACCTTTTCGCCCCTTTTGGGTCTTTCCAAAAGGGGCTGGCGTGCCACGGAAGGCACGTCATATCCGGCAGGGATGCCAAAGGTGGAATCCACCTCAAATTCAGTATCCTGGCTACTCAGTAAAGCTAAAAGGACTGGACCCCGCATCAAGTGCGGGGTGACGATAACTCTATGATTCGCGTCACGTATCTGGCTATGGTTGCCAATGTATAAAGGCCCTATGAAGGGCAGGATTCCGAACTCTTAGTCAAACTACAAGGATCAGGCCCCGGCCCTCGCCGGGTTGACGATAAGTGCGGGCGGGCATACTGCGAGGCCCTGAGCTAACTCAGGGCGACGATATGCCCTGGCCCCTAGATCCTTACCCCTCGCTCCCTGAGCATATTCTCAAGCACGATTTTGGACCACTTATACACCTGATCGGTGGCGATCCCGGTTTGCTCCTTTTTAAAACGGATCACAATGGGATAGGTACTGGGGTCGCAGAAGTTGTGCCTGTCGAAGCCCTCCCAGAGCAGCGCCAAAGAGCTGATCTCGATGCTCGAGTCCCCATACACCCAGTAACTGACCCGGCTGGAATAGCCATTGCGGTATATATCATTGCCCAGTCGTCTGGCTTCGGCCTCAGAGCCCAGACAAAAAGCCTGGTAGACCGGCCTGGACTCCTGTTTTGAACTTGGGGTCAGTGAACAGGCCGACAAGCACAGGCCTAACAATGCGTACATAACGGACTTTACACTCACCGGCTGACAACTCAGCGATGGGCGCTTCTTCTTTACTTCTGATTTCATTCGACGGGACTTTCTCAAAACAATCGTTAAATTAAACACCGGGATTTCAGTCAATCAATCCTGGCTCTCTGCGCCTCGTAGCGGGATCACATTATCGGCTGTTGGCGTCCCGTCCGCTGCCGTCTTCCTGCTGTCCTTATTCTCCGGGTCATCCCCGCTTATCGAGGCCTCGGCCTGCTTCGCATCCTCGTCGGTGGGCATAGAGAAAAGATCCTCTATCTCACCGTCAAAACCTTCGATATCCGGCAATTGTTCCAGACTTTGCAGGCCAAAGTAATCCAAAAATCCCTTGGTGGTGGCGTATAGCGCCGGGCGGCCGGGCACCTCACGGTGGCCCACCACCTTAATCCAGTCCCTTTCGGTCAGCGTCTTAATAATATTGCTGCTGACCGTCACCCCGCGCACATCTTCGATTTCGCCCCGGGTAACCGGCTGGCGATAGGCGATCAGCGCCAGCGTTTCCAGCAAAGCGCGGGAATAGCGCGGCGTGCTTTCCTGCCACAGCTTACTCAGCCAGGGCGACAGGCTGTCGTCCGACTGAAACCGATAGCCCGACGCCACCTGCACCAGATGAATGCCTCTGGGCCGGTAATCCAGTTCGATGGCGTCCAGCGCCTTATTCAGCTTCTGGGTAGAAACTCCCAGGCCTTCCAGTACGGTGTTTTGCAGCTTGTCTTTACTCAGTGGTCCGTCGGCCACAAACAGCGCCGCCTCCACCAATTGTTTTAACTGTTCATCGCCGATCTTCGCCATCAGCCCAATTCCTCGTAACTCTTATCCTGCCCACCTGCGGCGCGAATATGGATCTGACTGTAGGCCTCTGATTGTAACAGCTCCACCAGCGACTCCTTCACTAATTCCAACACGGCTAAGAAGGACACCACCACGCCCGAGCGGCCTTCCTCGGGGGTAAACAGCTCGGAGAAATTCAGGTAACGATCCGCCTGCACCTTATCCAGGATCTGGCTCATGCGCTCTCGGGTGGACAGCACTTCGGGAGTAATATGATGATGCTCGAAATTGGCTGCCTTTTGCATGGCAGACTGAAAGGCCAGCACCAGCTCTTTAAGGTCCACTTCCGGCAAGATCTGCTCGGGCTGGCAGTTTTCATGGGCTGTTGCCGCGCCGGTAAAATTGTCCCGTTCCTGACGGGGCAAGCCGTCGATCTCGGCCGCCGCCTGCTTGATGGCCTCATACTCTTTTAGCCGCCGGATCAGCTCGGCTCTGGGGTCTTCTTCGTCCTCTTCCACCGACTTAGGCCGCGGCAGTAACACCCGGCTTTTAATCTCCGCCAGAATCGCCGCCATCAGCAGGTACTCTCCAGCCAGTTCCAGCTTGAGATCCTTCATCACGTCTACGTATTCCATATACTGGCGGGTGATATCCACAATGGGCATATTGGCGATATCCAGTTTCTGGCGCTTGATCAGATACAACAGCAGATCCAGCGGGCCTTCGAAGGTTTCCAGAATCACTTCCAGCGCTTCCGGCGGAATATAGAGATCCTGCGGCTTTTCCAGTACCGCTTCGCCATTAACAAACGCCAGTGGCAGCGGTTGCTGCACCGGAACTTGTTGGCTGACTTGTGGCTTGTCGCCGCTGGAAGGGGTTGGCTCAGACAAAAGGCTCTACATCCCCCTCGCCTTCACGCAATACCCGCGCCTCACCGTCGGAAAGGTCCACCACTGTGGTGGGATGCTCGCCAATATTGCCGCCGTCGATGATCAGGTCCACCACCTTCTCCAGTCGGTCGCGAATATCTTCAGGATCGGACTCGGCCAGGGCATTGCCCGGCAGAATCAGGGAGGTGGACATCAGTGGTTCGCCCAGCTCTTCCAGCAGTGCCAGGGAAATGGGATTTGCCGGTACCCGAATGCCTATGGTCTTACGTTTGGGGTTTTGCAAACGCTTGGGGACTTCCTTAGTGGCCTTAAATACAAAGGTGTAGGGGCCTGGCGTGTTGTTCTTAAGTTGGCGAAAAGCCAGATTATCCACCCGCGCGTACTCAGACAGCTCCGACATATCCCGGCACATCAGGGTAAAGTTGTGATCCTTGCCGATGTTTCGGATCTGGCAAATGCGCTCCAGTGCCTTTTTGTCGTCCATATGGCAACCAATGGCATAACCGGAGTCGGTGGGATAAACCACCACAGCACCGTCGTGGATCATCTCACAGGCTTTCTTAATCAGCCTCGGCTGAGGGTTGTCCGGGTGTATCTGAAAAAACTGACTCATCAATACCTCCAATTAATTGATGGACCAATTCTGCCATATTGGCACAAGGTCTTCGGCAAACGAAAGGTTTTTGCCCAGCTCCGTCCAGCGCGACGGATGATGAAAGTCCGAGCCGGCCGAGGCTTTAAGATCATATTCGCGGGCATAGCTGGCCATCTGTCGACGCCGATCCGGCGACAGGCCCGGATGCAATACCTCCAGGCCATCGCCGCCACAGTCTTTAAAATACACGATCAGTCGGCGCAGCCACTTGGCGCTAAGGTCATAGCGGGCCGGATGAGCCAGCACCGCATCGCCACCGGCGGCGTGGATCCAGTCAATGGCCTCAGGGATCTCCGGCCACTGGGGGGTCACATGAGCTCGTTTCCCCTTGCCTAAATAACGGCGAAAGGCGGCATCAAAGTCACTGACAATACCGGCGTTAATGAGCGCCCGGGCAAAATGGGCCCGGGTCACCTGCCCCACTCCGGCCAGTCGCACCGCATCTTCATACACCGACTCAAAGCCCATTTTAGCCAGCTTCTCACCGATTTTTTGCGCCCGCTCATCACGCCGCTCACTTTGCTCGGCCAGCCGCTGAGTTAAAACCGGATGGGCCGGATCGATATTCAGCCCTAATACATGAATATCAAACCCATGCCAGCGGGTGGAAATTTCCACCCCTGGAATCAGCTGTAATGATCGTTTTTGCCCGGCCTGACATGCCTGAGCCTCTTCCAGGCCAGCGGTCGAATCATGATCGGTAATGGCCAGCACATCCAGCTGATGATTATGGGCCCGAAGCACCAATTCCTCAGGCGATAAACTGCCATCGGAATAGTGGGTGTGACTGTGCAGATCGATTTTCATTAGGGTCTGTTTATCTCTCATCTTCGTCTCTGTTGAGAGCGAAAAAAGTGTCAATCAAGGCGCGAGTGGCGTGGTTTAGCCATCTAAACGAGCCACGAGTAACCTAGCGTGACGCTTTTTTAGCCTCAACCCAAGGGGCTGGGGCCATTTTCTCATCCAGCGGCGTTATCAGTCGCTTATTTAGGTCCACTAAACTTCACTCCCTCTGCCTTGCTGGATGAAAAAATAGCCTCCAGCAGAGCGCGTTTATGAAAGATAAACAGACCCCAACACTATGGTTTATTCACTTTTGCCATAAGCACATTGGTTGACTTAGGCTTCAATTTGGTTTCTTCTATAGGCACATTATACAGAACAGCGACGCTGATTCTCGAACAAAACCAATGAAAGCATTGAACGATTTATGAGAGCACAACAGTCTTTTCACACACTGAACACTATCTGGTGGTGGCATAACCCGAACTAAGCGGGCTATGCGCTTTTGTGCCTGGAAAAATTCCAGAGAAAAGGCCCGCACTTCGCGGGCCTTTTTCGTTTTTAACCATGGATAATTTATGAGCTTAACTCAACTTAGCCAACAACCCGGACAGGTGGAGAGTCTGATTAAAGACGCCCCCTACCAGCCCGACCCCTTGGCACTCTATCAGCATCTGTGTCGGGAGCGGGGCAATACCCTGCTGTTAGAGTCGGCCGAGATCGACAGCAAGGACAACTTAAAGAGCCTGATCCTCACCGACGCCGCCGTACGTCTTGAGTGCCGGGGTCATCAGGTGAATGCCGTAGCGCTCACCGATAACGGCCAGGCGGTACTGCCGGTACTGGCCGAATACAGCGGTGCCGAAGTGAGTGAACAAGGCCTTACCCAATTAACGCTGACCTACCCGCCCGCCGATGCCGAGCTGGATGAAGACGCGCGTTTAAAAGCTCACTCGGTATTCGACAGCTTAAGAGCCTGCGTGCAGAGACTAACGCCATTGCGCGACCATCCTCAGGCAGTGTTTCTGGGCGGGGTGTTCGCCTATGACTTACTGGCCGGTTTCGAGCCTTTGCCGGAGGTACCCGACGGCGATAACGACTGCCCGGACTTTGTGTTTTATCTGGCCGAGACCCTGATATTGGTAGACCACCAATCCCGCAGCAGCCAGATTATCGGCAGCGTATTTAGCGGCGAGCAGGTCGCCAATCATTATTTCGCCGTCAGTCAGCGTGTGGAGCAGCTTTATCAGGCCTTAGGTGAGAATCTGCCCGAACCGACAGCGCCCACGGCTTCAGTCAGTGCCGAGTCACTGAAGGTGAGTAAATCCGATGCAGAATTCAAACAGGATGTGCTGAATCTTAAAGAACATATCCTGGCCGGGGATATTTTTCAGGTGGTGCCCTCGCGCACCTTCTCCCTGCCCTGCCCCGATGCTTACCTGGCCTACGCCAGGCTTAAGCAACAAAACCCCAGTCCCTACATGTTCTACCTGCAGGATCAGGACTTCACCATCTTCGGTGCCTCGCCAGAGTCGGCGCTTAAGTACACTCAGAGCAACCGCGAGGTGGAGGTGTACCCCATCGCCGGAACCCGTCCACGAGGCTTTAACCACGATGGCAGTATCAATAGAGATCTGGACAGCCGCATTGAGCTTAACCTACGCGAAGACGACAAAGAAAAAGCCGAGCACCTGATGTTGGTGGATCTGGCCCGTAACGATATAGCCCGGGTCAGCGAGCCGGGTAGCCGTTATGTCAAAGATCTGCTCAAGGTCGACCGCTATTCTCACGTAATGCACCTGGTATCGCGTGTTGTGGGCACCTTACGCAGCGACCTGGATGCGCTGCACGCTTATCAGGCCTGCATGAACATGGGCACTCTGGTGGGCGCACCAAAAGTGATGGCAGCCCGGCTGATTCGTGAGGTGGAGGGGGAACGCCGGGGCAGCTACGGCGGCGCCGTAGGCTATATGAATGGCCACGGCGATCTGGATACCTGTATCGTGATTCGCTCGGCCTTTGTCAAAAATCAGACCGCCTATATTCAGGCAGGCGCCGGGGTGGTATTTGACTCCGAGCCTCAGTCAGAGGCGGATGAAACCCGTGGCAAGGCTCAGGCGGTGATCCGTGCGGTGATCGACGCCCACCAATGCCCTATCAAGGAGAATGATCATGGCTGATAAGCGTATTATTCTGGTGGATAACTTTGACTCCTTTACCTACAACCTGGTAGATGAAATGCGCTGCATGGGCTTTGAGCTGACCGTCTATCGTAACCAGCAAAGTGCCGATTTTATCCTGAAACAGCTGGAGCGAAGCCCCACTCCGCCGCTGTTGATGCTCTCGCCAGGCCCCGGCGCACCGGCCGATGCCGGCTGTGTGCCTGAACTGTTAAATAAGGTGGCCGGGCGTTTCCCAGTGCTGGGGATCTGCTTAGGCCATCAGGCCATTGTGGAGCATTTTGGCGGCACAGTGGGCCGGGCCGATACCGTGATGCATGGAAAGTCTTCGGCCATCGAGCACTGCGGCGATAAGATGTTCAGCGATCTACCCAACCCATTACCGGTGGCACGCTACCATTCTCTGGTGGCGCACTCGGTACCCGACTCGCTGGACGTGTTGGCCGAATTTAACCAGTTGCCCATGGCGGTGTATCACCAGGAGCAGCAGATGCTGGGCTTTCAGTTTCACCCCGAATCCATTTTAACGTCACTGGGCAGCCAGTTGTTGACCCAGAGCATTCACTTTCTAGGAGATGCGTCGTGCAAGACATACTAGATACCTTATACGACGGCAAAGCCTTGTCTCAGGCCGATACGCGGCGTTTTTTTGATGCCGTAGTGAAAGGCGATGTGGAGCCGGTGGTACTGGCTTCCGCACTCACCGCATTAAAGATGCGCGGCGAAACCCCGGAGGAGATAGCCGGGGCCGTATCGGCGCTAATCGATAATGCCAGGCCCTTTCCTGAGGTCGACACGCCTTTTGCCGATATCGTCGGTACCGGCGGCGATGGTCACAACACCATTAATATCTCCTCGGCCAGCGCGATTGTGGCGGCGGCCTGTGGCGCTAAGGTGGCCAAACACGGCAATCGCAGCGTGTCCAGCAAATCCGGTTCGGCAGACCTGTTTGAGTCTTTCGGCATGGAATTGATGATGTCCCCAGACACTGCCGCCAACTGCCTGGAGCAAACCGGCCTGTGCTTCTTATTTGCGCCCAACTATCATGCCGGCATTCGCCATGCGATGCCGGTGCGTCAGGCGCTCAAAACCCGTACCCTGTTCAACCTGTTAGGGCCGTTGGCCAATCCGGCCCGTCCCAGCCATATGTTGGTAGGGGTGTATCTGCCTGAACTGGTGCGGCCCTTTGCCGAAACCCTGAAACTACTGGGCTATACCAAGGCACTGGTGGTGCATGGCAGCGGCCTGGATGAATTTGCACTGCATGGCCCTTCGCAGGTGGCTGAGTTGGATCAAGGGGAGATCCGTGAATATCAGCTCAGCCCGGCGGATTTTGGCCTGACCGAATCCCCCATTAGCGCCATTAAAGGCGGCGAACCAGAGGAGAATAAAACCCTCATTGAGGCGCTGCTCAATGGTCAGGGCCAGCCAGCCCACGAAACCGCCGTCGCCATCAACACCGGCGCGCTACTGAAACTGCTTGGCTTAGCCGAAACCTTTAAACACGGAGCCGAACAGGCGCTGGCGGTGATCCGATCGGGCCGGGCAATCGAAACCATTGAACAAGCCAGTCGACTGAGTCAGGAGGCCACTCATGGATAATGTGCTTGCCCGGATTGTTGCCGATAAGCGCCAGGAATTAACAGCCCGTAAGCAGGCGTTACCTCTGAGTGAGTTTCAGCGTACGCTGACTCCCTCAAAAAAGAGCCTGTATCGGGCTTTAAGTGCACCGAACACCGGCTTTATCCTGGAATGCAAGAAGGCTTCACCTTCCAAAGGACTGATTCGCGAGCGGTTTGATCTGGACGAGATCCTCGCCGCCTACACCCCTTACGCGGCCGGCATCTCAGTGCTAACCGACGAGAAATACTTTCAGGGTCGCTATGAATATCTGCAGTATGTGACCGAACGTGTCAGCCAGCCGGTGTTGAATAAAGACTTCTTTGTTGACCCGTATCAGGTATACCTGGCCCGCTACTATGGCGCCGATGCCATCTTGCTGATGCTGTCGGTACTCAGCGACGACGAATATAAGCAGTTAGAGGCGGTGGCCAATGAGCTGGAGCTGGATATTCTGACCGAAGTCAGTAACGAACAAGAAGCCGAGCGGGCCTGCCAGTTAAAGGCCAAAATCATCGGCATTAACAACCGCAACCTGCGGGATCTCAGCACCGATCTGGCCGCTACCGAGCGCCTGGCTCCTCTGTTGTCAGAAGAGGCGGTAGTGATTTCCGAATCGGGCATCTATACCCATGAGGATGTGCAGCGTCTGGCACCGCATGCGGACGGTTTTTTGGTGGGCAGCGCCCTGATGGCCCAGCACGATCTGCCTAAAGCCGTGCGCCAGCTGGTGCTGGGGAAGGTAAAAGTCTGTGGGCTCACGCGCATTGAGGATACCAAAGCCGTGGCCCAGTCTGGTGCCAGCTATGGCGGACTGATTTTCGCTCGAAAGTCATCCCGCTGCGTGACGCTTGAGCAGGCTCAGGCCATCGTCGATGCCGTGCCCTTTAATTATGTGGGGGTGTTTGTGAATGAAGCCATCGAAACCGTTGCGGATACGGCCCGTCAGTTGTCACTGGTGGCGGTACAATTGCACGGCGATGAGGACCATACATACATCGACCAGCTGCGCGCCGCCCTGCCCGACAACTGTCAGGTCTGGCGGGCCGTCGGCGTTAAAAACAGCCTGCCTGAGATGGACCACCCTAAGGTGGACCACTACCTGCTGGACTGTCAGGTGGGCAAGGATAAAGGCGGCACCGGCCAGTCCTTCGACTGGTCGTTGCTGGAAGGGCTCGTTGATAAGTCCGGTTACTGGCTGGCGGGCGGACTGAGTCCGGAGAATATCAAACAGGCACGCCGCACAGGTTTAGGCGGGCTGGATGCCAATTCCGGCGTCGAAAGCGCTCCGGGCATCAAAGATGCCGACAAGATCAAACAACTTTTTAACCAATTACGGGATTACTGATGACTGATAACACAGGAAAATTCGGCGATTATGGTGGCACCTATGTGCCCGAGTTGCTGGTGCCGGCACTGGACCAGCTGGCCGAGGCCTTCGAGGAGGCCCAAAACGATGAAGGCTTTAAACAGGAGTTTATGAGCCTGTTAAAAGACTACGCCGGTCGCCCGACGGCGCTCACTCTGACCCGTAATCTGGTGAAAAACCCTAAGGTAAAGCTGTACCTGAAACGGGAAGATCTGCTGCATGGCGGCGCTCATAAAACCAATCAGGTTCTGGGTCAGGCGCTGCTCACCAAGCGCATGGGCAAGACAGAAGTGATCGCTGAGACCGGCGCCGGTCAGCATGGTACCGCCACGGCTCTGGCGTGCGCACTGCTGGGGCTCAAAGCCCGGATTTATATGGGCGCCAAAGACGTCGAACGCCAGGCGCCCAATGTATTTCGTATGCGCCTGATGGGGGCGGAAGTGATCCCGGTGGAATCAGGCTCCGGTACCTTGAAGGACGCGGTGAATGAGGCCATGCGCGACTGGTCCGCCACCTATGACAAGGCCCACTACCTGCTTGGTACCGCTGCCGGACCGCACCCTTTCCCCACCATTGTGCGTGAGTTTCACCGTATGATCGGCGAGGAAGTAAGGGAGCAAATCCTGGAAAAAGAAGGTCGCCTGCCCGATTCCATTGTTGCCTGTGTCGGCGGTGGCTCCAACGCCATCGGCATTTTCGCCGACTTTATCGACACTCCCGAGGTCAAACTAATTGGCGTCGAGCCGGCCGGTAAGGGGCTGCACAGCCACGAGCATGGCGCGGCCATTGCCAACGGCACTAAAGGTATCTTACACGGGGCTTACAGCTACATTATGCAAACCGAGGAAGGCCAGATTGAAGAGTCCTACTCGGTCTCGGCCGGGCTGGATTATCCGGCGGTGGGTCCTCAGCACGCTTACCTGAACGACATTGGTCGGGCAAGCTATGAGTCCGTCACCGATGAAGAAGCCCTAAATGCCTTTAAGCTATTGGCCCGTAAGGAAGGCATTATTCCGGCGCTGGAGTCCTCCCACGCCCTGGCCCATGCCCTGAATATGGCCGATGAAGCCGAAGACGACACCATCATCGTGGTCAACCTGTCCGGTCGCGGCGACAAAGACCTGGCCCATGTCCACCAAATCCTGGAAGGAGAGCAGTAAGATGGCGCGATACCAAGCAATGTTTGAACGACTGGAAGCGGCCAATCAAGGTGCGTTTGTGCCCTTTGTGATGGTAGGCGACCCGGATCTCGAGACCAGCCTTGAGATCATCAACGCCCTTATCGACGGTGGCGCCGACGCGTTGGAGCTGGGCATCCCGTTCTCAGACCCAGTGGCCGACGGCCCCACCATTCAAAAAGCGGCCCTGCGTGCTTTAGAGCATAACGCCAAACCGAGCGATTGTTTAAACCTTATCGCCAGGGTGCGCGAACAACACCCGGACATTCCTATCGGCCTGTTACTGTACAGCAATCTGGTGCTGGCGCCTGGCATTGATCAGTTTTATGCCAGGGCTGCCGAAGCGGGAGTAGACTCGGTTCTGATCGCCGATGTGCCCCTGAAAGAAGCGGCACGCTTTCAAGAGCAGGCCAGAAGTCATGGTATTCAGCAGATCCTAATCGCCCCACCTAATGCCAGTGAAGCAACATTAGAGAAGATCGGCGCCCAGTCCGAAGGCTATACCTACCTGCTGGGCAGAGCCGGAGTAACAGGCACCGAAACCGCCGCCACCATGCCAGCCAAGGACCTGGTCGAGAACCTGCAACGTTTTAATGCTGCGCCCCCCATTCTCGGGTTTGGCATTTCCAAGCCAGAGCAGGTGAAAGACGCCATCCAGGCAGGCGCGGCCGGCGCCATTGCCGGTTCGGCCACGGTTAAGCTTATTGAGCAGCATCTCGGGGATAAAGCCACCATGCTGGGCGAACTGACAGCCTTTGTTCGCTCCATGAAGACAGCCACACAAATGTAACCGCAGCGACGCCCTGCGGGGCGTCACTCTTTACTCTGAGATTCGCGCTCTTGCCTCACCCGCTTAGCCTGAGCCACAATCACGCCGCTCATTAACCCCAGGCCGGTGCCTGAGAGAATACCAGCCAGTAAGCCTAAACCGGGATCATTGACGTGCTTGCCGTAAATAAAACCAAAGAAAACCCCCAGCACAAAACCCACCAGGGCACCGATCCAAAGATAGCGACCGGCTAAAGACCGGGACGGCGCTTTTGGATTATTCACTATTATTCTCCCTGCTTAACGCTGACAATGCTGTAAAGCCTAGCAAAAAGCGTTACTATTGCCCCGAAATATCCAGACAAAAGTAACGATGACCGCACTGTTTGAATTTTTACCTCTGATTGTATTTTTTGTGGTGTACAAGATAGAAGGCATCTTCTGGGCCACCGGAGCCCTGATGGCAATGATGGTGCTGCAAATTTTGGTCACCTTTGCCAAGACCAAGTCAGTTCCCAAAAAGCAGTGGCTGTTTTTAGCCATTATTCTGGTGTTCGGCGGCCTGACAATCGGGCTCCGGGACGAAACCTTTATCATGTGGAAGCCAACCATCGTCTATGTGGTGTTCTTCGCGGGCCTGATGATCAGTCAGTGGATGAAAAAGCCGGCCATTAAAGGCTTGATGGGCGGAGCCATTGCCATGCCCGAGCGTATATGGAATCGCCTGAACACCAGTTGGGCCCTGTTTTTTCTGCTCTCTGCCATGGTCAACCTGTACGTGGCTTATCAGTTCAGTGAGGAAGTCTGGGTTAACTTTAAGGTCTGGGGCATGACTGGTGCCACCCTGCTTTTCTGTGTTGCCAGTATTCTGGCGGTACAAAAACATGTCACCGAGGTCGACACCCCTGCCAAGGAGAACGACTGATGTGGTATATGATTGTATCGGAGGACGTACCTAACAGCCTGCCACTGCGCAAGCAAACTCGTGAGGCTCATCTGGCCCGCCTGCAGCAGCTTAAGGAGCAGGGTCGCTTACTCATCGCTGGCCCCTGTCCGGCCATTGATACGGAGAACCCCGGCGAAGCGGGCTTTACCGGCTCACTAGTGGTCGCCGAATTTGAATCTCTGGAAGCTGCCCGACAATGGGCCGATGCCGACCCCTACAAAGCCGCCGGCGTCTACGCTCAAACCACCGTGAAACCCTATAAAAAGGTTCTGCCCTGATTCTATGATCGAGAGTAACAGCCTGTTTATCTCTAATAATGTTCAGCTGCCGCTCCATGAAATCGAGTTAAACGCCATCCGGGCTCAGGGCAGCGGCGGCCAGAATGTGAATAAAGTGGCTACCGCCATTCACCTGCGTTTCGACATTCGCACTTCGTCATTGCCTGAGTTCTACCAGCAGCGCCTGTTGGCACTGAAAGACCAGCGTCTGACTCAGGATGGGGTAATAGTGATAAAAGCCCAAAGCTTTCGCACTCAGGAACAAAATCGAGAAGACGCGCTGCAGCGGTTACAGAAGCTGATTCAGAGCGTCGCCAAAACCGAGAAAAAGCGCAAAGCCACTAAACCTTCCAAAGCGGCCAAGCGCCGACGACTGGAGAACAAAAAGCAACAGGGGCAGAAAAAGCAGCTCAGAGGCAAGATCTTTTAAAGCAGATCAAACTCATATTTGCTGCGCCGGCAAAAGTCACTGTGCAACCGTTCCTGATGCGCTCCCTCCGGCACCATTAGACCGCAGCGGGGCCGCTCCTTATCCAAGCGTTCCGTTAGGGTATTGAAGATCTCAAAGCCGCGATGACAATACAGCTCTCCCCAACTGGTAACATAGATTACATAGAGGCTGTCGATATCGCCTCGCAAACGACGGCTGGTAAAGTTCGCCACCGCCAGGCAGGCTGTAATTTTTTCCGGCGCCAGCAAAGCCTCGCGGCTGATTTCTGATACTTTACGGGGCGGGAACCAATCCTCGAACAAGAGCACCATCCGCCGCACGTCCGCTTCCGATAATGGTTCGGTTTTATAATCCATTAAAAAACGGCTGCGTCCATCGAGTACCTTGTTCCATACCGACCAGAGAATGGGCTCGACCAGGTTTTCTCCCTTGTGAAGGATCTTCTTTGGAATGGTTTCGGGCAGAATATTGAGCTGGTCGCCGCTGCAAATAAACCAACGTCGACCGCTTTCAGACACCAACTCCATATCCGCCTTTATGGTGACAAAGCGGCAGTAAAGTTCATCATCCATGACGCTGCGGAGATATTCGATTTTATGCTTCTTACGGGAGTAAAAACTGTCCAGCTTACGCCCAATAACCGTCATGTCCGTCGGATTAACCTGCTGGGGGGCCTGACTCAATTCGGCCGACAAGCGTCGATAGCAATGAATCAGGAAACTATGTACCTGACGGCTTAGCACCAACAGATCATGAAAGGGCCATTGGCGCAGGTTATCCACGCGGGTCAGTTTCTGAGAATCCCACCCCCAGTGCCGGACATAACTTTGCATAATGCGTTTTTTAAAGGTGCTTGTGGCCTGCAGCTGGTTGTTGTAACTGGACAACGGCTCACCACACTTCACATAAAAGCACAGTTGCAACAGAGGCACCACATCCGGCTTGGCCCGACGATAGTAATCCACCAGATCATCAAACATCAGGGCATAGGCATCCACCTGCTCCTCGGCTCCTTCGATCTGGAAGCCACTGTGGACACGCTCTTTCAACAGGTTACATAGCGGCTGTTTTCGCCCTAAATTCTGCAAAAAGACTTCCAGCTTGGCCATTTTCAATACCGATTTGAAGGGTGAGTCCATGGCCTTGGCGATCTGCCAGATAGCGGCACCAAACAGTTCTCCCGAATCGAGCTGCTGCAGGTTGCCCAAGTCCATGACTAAATGGGGCTCCGGCGAACGGCCCGGTTTGAGGGAATGCAGCAGCCGATGGTATTCATCATCGTCGGCATCGGCCGGCACCAGCCACCAGAAGGGTAAACGGCCGGCAACCAGAATATTGGTGGCATAAAACTCGGCTTTCAGAAATCGAGCCTGCGCCGAACCTGAGCTCTCTCCATCGGCCTGACCAAAGTCATTGGCTCTGACATGGTCGATATCGGACAGGAAGAAATGCACTTCCATTCCCTGCTGATCAGCCCATTGTTCTATGCGGGTCAGCTTAGTCTGTAACAACGCTAACTGATGCTCGGAAAAGGCTTTGGTATCCAGGCAAACCCAATAGTCGAAATCCGAATTTGCCGACTGGGCGATGCTGCCGATGCTCCCCATCAGTAACAACGCATCGATGGACCTTTGCTTAGGCCAGATAGCCCTGAAGTTATTAAACAACTCGTGCTGTTCTGGAAAAAGCTCCGGCAAGACCTCACGCACACTGTCCCGCAAAGAATAAACTTGCAAACCATAGGGCACTGCCGGGTCATCCACATACCCCGGTAGGTCCGGATGATTTACATGCAGTAAAAACGGCAAAGCATGAAAGTAAGCATGTCGCCCATCGGGCAACAGGGACACGGCTCTCTCGTAACGGATTTTATTAAACCGCAACACCCGTAATAGACGAATAGCGAGGTTAGACTGTATAGGAACTTCAGCCTGTTCGATGTTCATGATGCTCTCTGTTGGCGCACTGTTTTTGAACGAGGCTGGATGCCCCCTGCCACACTCGGCCCGCCTGCAGACCGATAAAGCCAGACATTACCGCCCGGCCGCCCATAATAACAAATTCCGCAGTGTGCATCTGCCTTGTTAACCTTCTCTCTGGTCCGACTTTGTCTCCGGTAACTCCGAAGGCAGGACCCGCCACTCAGGCTCAGCAAACTCGCCTATTGGTGTCACCTTACAGAACTCTGCCGCACGCTTGATGATCGCCATCACTTGGCTGGGCTTGTGCTGCTCCATGGCATCCCGTTGAGCCTTCGTTTCCCAGTGGGCAATGGCGATTAAACGTTGGGGATCACTCAGGTCCCGGTGAAGCTCGGTACCCTGGGCACCGGCGGCCTGCTGAATCAAACGACTCGCAGCCAGCCAGGCCTGGGCGTAATCTTCGGCCCGATGATCGGAATCCACCTTGATCTCGAACAGATATTTCATTAAGGCACCTTTTGCGTTAACCGTTGGTTCATATCCGCCATTACTTTGGCTTTAAAGCTGCCTTCTGGCCGCTTTTCAATGTTAGCCTTGTAGCGTTGAATAGGCAGGATCTCCAGATTGGCACTTAGGGTCTTAAACAGCCTCGGCAGGCGCTCCCCCGGAGTTTGTACATGGTGAAGACCGCCGCTGTAGACAAACAGCATTTTGCCCTTATCCAGTCGTTCCAGAATATCTGCCACTCCACCACGAACCGTCATGGGGTTACCGTGTTTGTCCAGGCCATTGGCTCGTTTCATTCGTCCTTCTGGCAAAATCGCGGTAATCGCCTGATCATCGACCTGCTGTAAGAAATGCTGCCAGGATTCATCTTTTTGGCGCGTGATGGGGATCACGCCAGGCAACAACCATTTCAATAAACGCCCCGTCATTGGACGCATTAAGGTGACGTCGGCGCCCGGTATAATCACTTTATGCGCCAGAGACCACACAAAATGCCAGGGGGCCATTCGAATTAACAGCGGTTCAAACAAGCTGGTATGGTTTAAGAACACCACCAGCCTGACTTCCCCGAGAGCTTCAGGTGGTTCTGTTCCCAGCCAGGTAGGCCTTCCTCGGTAACAAAGCTGGCTGAACAGTTTTAACGTCGCCATTAAGGCAAAACTTAACCAACGCCGCAACGAACTCCTCCGATAAACCATACCTAATTGCCCTTATCCATACCTTAATGCCGGTTCAGGAAAATAGCCACTCGCCGATAGATTTATCAGACAGAATTAATAAGCTGGAATAGAGAAAATGACGATCTTGCCCAACCCTCTGCGGGTATTATTGCTACCGATGCTGGCGATCATCCTGCCAATGAGCCTCACCGGCTGCATTCAGGGTCAGTCCATGGCTGCAACTCAAAAGAGCTTCGCTGCAGGTAGTGACGTGCCTACCCAAACATTACGGAGTGTCGACCGACAGTTGCGTCAGGCGCTGACTCCCAGTGGCTGGTACTACAAAGGCTCCGTGGCAGCTAATGACCAAGTCAACGCCTATATCAAAATCCCCAGTCAGTTAACTCTGGATATTGAGTATCAGGAAAACTACCTCAAACAATCGGTGTGCAAGATGATCAGCGAACCGGCAACCTGGCGTGAACTGGAAGACATATCGGTATGGGTGCACATTTATACTCAGGAGAAGAGCCAGTCGGTTTATGCCAGATGTGACAACCCCGTGGCTTAATCTATACGCCCCGTTCTGCCTCCGTGCCAGCCTTTAATGTTAGCTACATTTACCTCCCCGCTGTTTTTCGCTTAATGTTAAGCGTTGTTTATCCGCAGATAATTTAACCCATGACTTTCCTGCCTCGGCTCACCGAAAACAGAGAATTATACTTACTCAGGAAGCCAGAATACTTAGCGGCCACTTAACCTCAGTTCAGCCCGGATTCATGCTTGCGGCCTAGACTTCAGATAACACGCTTTGTTTGGAGTTCGTTATGAAATCCGTAATTTACCTGCTGGCCGCTGCGACGCTAACCACAAGCACCCTGACCTATGCCGGTCATACCGATTATGCCCGAGTTTATCGCGTGGAGCCGATTTATACCTCCGACCACAAACGCCATTGCTACTCCCCTCATCCACGACACCACTCAAAGAGTAATAAGCACAGGGGCAGTAAACACCATGGCAGAATTACCATCAATAGAGAGCGAGGCCCGTCAGTGCGTTACCATTCAGGCCACCGGCCCCATCACACCCCGCAAACAGGGAACTGTTACAAAACCCAGTACCGGGTCTGGTATTATTATCAAGGACTTCAGTTTCAGAGCGTGATGCCCTTTCACCCAGGCGGTCAACTCAGGATCCGCATCGATATTACGCCCCTTGTTCATGGATATTGAACCGGGTGCTAAACTGGCTTCATCTGGGAGAGACAGGAAACGCCATGATACGCCCATTTCTATTGATACTGAGCATCGCTATTGGTGTCTTATACGGGTCTGCTGAAGCCCAGCAGCAACGCCTCAGTGTTAATGTCAGCTCTTCTCAGGCGGCTCAGATTGCCGCCCACCGAGTACCCGGCAGAGTTTTGAAAGTCACCACCGGCCAGCGCTATTACCGCGTTAAGATTCTGAAGGAGTCCGGACGGGTCGTGGTTGTGGTGGTTAATAACAGTAGCGGTAAAGTAGTCCGCGTCGAAGGCGAATAGTTAAGGAGTTGTTATGCGTATTATGATTGCCGAGGACGATCCCCGACTGTTAACCCAGCTCGACCAATTGTTGCAACAACAAGGTTACAGTGTGGATCTGGCCGACGATGGTCAAAAGGCGCTCCACCTGCTGGACGAGTTTTCCTACGACCTGGCAGTCGTCGATATTGGCCTGCCCATCACCGATGGTCTGGATGTCATTCGTCGCGCCCGCAAAGCCGGTAACCGCGTGCCGGTTCTAATTCTCACTGCTCGCGACCGATGGCAGGAAAAGGTTGAGGGACTGGAAGCCGGAGCGGATGACTACCTGACTAAGCCCTTTCATAACGAAGAGCTACTGGCCCGGATTAAGGCCCAGATTCGTCGTGCCTCCGGTCAGCCCAATCCCACCATCGAACGCGGGCCAATCACGTTGGATACCCTTAATGAAGAGGTGGAAGTGGACGGCGAGTATGTGGAACTCACTGCCTATGAGTACAAGGTATTAGAATACTTGCTGATGCATCCCAATAAAATCGTCTCCAAAATTGAACTGACCGAGCACATCTATGATCAGGATTTTGACTTGGACAGCAATGTGATTGAGGTGTTTATCGGCCGTCTGCGCAAGAAACTCGACCCGAGCAACCACCTCAAACCCATTGAGACTCTGCGTGGTCGGGGCTACCGCTTCAATCGCCAGCTATGATCAAGCTGTCGCTCAAGCTGCGCACATTCCTGGCCGCACTGGTGGTGTTGGTGGTGTTTGTACCATTGACCGCCTTTACTCTGGAGCGGGCCTTTACCAATAGTCTGAGTCAGTCCATCCGCGACCAACTGGAACTGCAGACCCTGGCCCTGATCTCCGAATTTGAGATGCAGAACAACGAAGTGCGCATGCCACAGCGGCTGTTCGATAACCGCATGAATCTGCCTGGTTCCGGCACTTACGCGTTTATCTCCCTGAATAAGCTGGCGGCCTGGCAGTCGGCATCGGCGGTCAACTGGTCATCCCAACCCGACCTTCATCGCCCGCCCGTGGGGCAGGCCTTCTTCGGTCGCCAGTCATTACAGGGCAACACTTACTTCCAATACAGCTATACCGCCGAGTTTGCCGACGGCGGTCGGATATTCCCTGTCACTTTTCACACCTTACAGGAAGGTCGCTTATTCGATCAGGAGCTCAGCGCCTTTCGCCAGACTCTGTGGCGCTGGCTCGGCGCGGTAGCCGCTGCATTGATTCTGGTACTGGCATTAAGCTTACGCGCAGCTTTAAACCCCATCTCCCGACTGGATAAGTCCATTCAGGCTATGGAGCAAGGCCGGATTCAGCGGCTGGATGATGCATTTCCCCCTGAGCTGCATAAGCTGACTGACAGTCTGAATCACCTACTCGACTCCGAGCAGCAGCAGCGTCAGCGCTATCACAATAGTCTGGGCGACTTAGCCCACAGCCTTAAAACCCCCCTGGCAGTATTGAAGGGCTTGAATACCTTACCCGAACAGGCACAGGAGCCAGTGTCGCAGATCGAGCATATTATCAACCGCCAGCTAAAACGAGCGGTCGCCGGCGCCGGTAGCGGCCTGCAATCCACCCAGCCGATCAAGCCCGTTGCCGACGCTCTGCTGCGCGCCATGGACAAAATTTACCAAGCCCGCCAGCTCAATTTAAACAGTGATATAAGTGACTCGGCCTGTGTGCCCATGGATAAAACCGATCTTAACGAGGTACTGGGAAACCTGTTAGATAACGGCTGCAAAGCCGCCCGCAGTCAGGTTACCGTTTTTGCTCGTCGCGAAGCCAACCTGTGGCAACTTGGTGTGGAAGATGACGGGCCCGGTATTACCGAAGAACAACAACAGCAATTACTGGCACGGGGCCAGCGACTGGACACTTACCGGGACGGTCAAGGCTTAGGGCTTGCCTTGGTTGCCGACATCGCCCACGCCTATCATGGAGAGTTACACATTGAGCCTGGCAGTCTTGGCGGAGCCCGGGTGTTTATATCGGTGGCAGATGATACTAAGACTCCTGGCGCATCTTCTGAATCGTCGCGTCGGTAGACTGCTCGTCAGACAGCAACAAGGCAAACCAGCGCCCGCCCTGGGTACTTTCTAAGGCAATCTTAACGATCATGGTCAGCGGCACCGACAACAACATGCCTACAGTACCCAACAGCCAGCCCCAGAAGATTAACGATAAGAACACCACCAAAGTGCTCAGCCCCATACCGCGTCCCATTAGACGGGGCTCGACAATATTACCCATTACGGTATTGATCACCACAAACACCGCTGCCGTAGCGCCTGCCACACCAACACCATGCTGAACCAAGGCCAACAATACCGGTGGTATAGCGGCAATCATCGAGCCGATATTAGGCACGTAGTTCAATAAAAACGCCAGCGTGCCCCACAACATGTAATGGTTAACATCCAGCAGATACAATAAAAAACCTGCCAGGACACCGGTTGCCAGACTCACTAAGGTCTTAATGGCCAGATAGTCTTTTACCGAGCTGAGAAACTTATCGATCTGTTTGGTTTTCATATCCGGATCGTCCAGGGCTACATGGACTTTTTTGGGGATCGACTCAGCTTCAAACAGCATAAACACCACGGTCAGCAGAATCAGTAAAAAGTTTGTCATTACGGCACCGACACTGGTTAGCAAATTACTGGCCATATTCATGGCAATGCCGGGGTCCAGATACGATAACAGCTGCTCGCGGTCGACATGGATATTGAACTGGGCTAACTGCCCCACCAGCCACTGAAACTGCTCGGACAATTGCTGCTTGTAGTCAGGCATACTCTCTGAAAACTCATTCAGGGACTGACCAACCAGACCAGTTAGCATAAATCCAAAAATAACAATCAGGAGTATAACCAGTATCACCGATAACAAACGCGGCACGCGATACTGGGCGGCTTTCGTTACCAAGGGGTTACAGGCCACTGCAATAAATACCGATAGCAAGAAGGGCACCACAATGGTGCTGGCCGATTTGATACCAGCCAAGACCACCACGATGGCTGCGGTACAGAGTAGCACCTTAGTTGAAGCCGAAGGCTGAGAGTTCATAAATTGCGTCATTGGTCGGTGAATGTGGCAAAATTAGCAGAAAAACGGACTCTTTAAAATAAAATCAATCAGTTGCAACAGAGGATAAGAAACACAATGACACTCAACCCGGCCACCATTCGAATTAAAAACCTGCGTCTGCGAACCTTTATCGGTATCAAGGATGACGAAGTACAAAATAGGCAGGATGTCGTGATCAACGTCAAGATCCACTACCCGGCAGACAGAGCGGTGAATACGGACGAAATGGATAATGCACTGAACTACCGCACCATCACCAAACGCATCATTGCCCATGTGGAGAATAACCGTTTTTCCCTGCTGGAAAAGCTCACCGCCGATATTCTGGATATTGCCGCAGAACACCCCTGGGTTGAGTATGCCGAGGCAGAAGTCGATAAGCCTCACGCTCTTCGCTTTGCAGATTCGGTATCTCTTTGCTTATCTTGTAATAAGGAAAGCCAATAAGGCCAGCTTATGAACCTTTTTATCACCGGCGGTACCGGACTGGTAGGCTCAACATTAATCGGGGCCCTGACCGAAGATTACAAAGTCACCGTACTGACTCGTGACACCGATCACGCTCGTGAGGTATTAGGCGACAGGGTTCGGCTGGTCACTGACCTGGACGAGCTGAAACACCTCAATGAGTTCGATATTGTCCTGAACCTGGCCGGTGAGCCGATTGCCGATAAACGCTGGACGGCACGTCAGAAAGAAAAAATTTGTCAGAGTCGCTGGCACATTACCGACAAATTAAGCGAATTAATCCAGGCCAGTGAGCAACCGCCGGTACTGTTTATCAGCGGGTCGGCGGTGGGTTACTACGGACGTCAGGGTAATAAGCTGGTCACCGAAGACGAGACTCATTGCTACGATGAGTTCAGTCATAAGGTCTGTGCCAAATGGGAAAAGCTGGCGCTTAGGGCAGAATCGGAGCAAACTCGTGTTTGTCTGCTGCGCACCGGCATTGTGCTGAGTGACCATGGCGGCGCATTACAGAAGATGTTGCCGGCGTTTCGCTTTGGCCTTGGTGGCCCCATTAGCAAAGGCGACCAATATATGTCTTGGATCCACCTTCAGGATATGATCTCCGCCATTCGTTTTTTAATGGTTCAGGGTGACGCTAAAGGCCCTTACAACCTAACCGCGCCTGAACCAGTCACCAATGAACAGTTCAGCCGCACTCTGGCAGAAACCCTGAATCGACCGTGTTTGTTTCGGGTACCTGCGTTTATGTTGCGACTGATGTTTGGCGAAATGGCCGATCTGCTTCTGTACGGTCAACGTGTACTGCCGAGACGGTTAGAGCAGGCAGGCTTTCATTTTCGATTTCAACAGCTCCCTGGCGCCATGACCGATCTTTTGAGCTAGCAGCACTGCTGCTGTTGTCGTTAAGGCTAATCGTCCTTTTGAACCCATTTACCTTGTTCATCTTTAACATAGCTTTGCTTTACTGCTGACCAGGCGACCTTATGGGCCACTTCTTCCCGGCTGTCATCACCATCCCGGTCTTTCGGTGAAGCATACTCGTCCCAGGCATTATTAAAGGCTTCACGGTAGATAGTCTGCGCGTGTTTCGGCAACACATCTTTTACCGCAGCGGGTAAACTAGCATTAGAATCGTAAGGCAAGGCCATTCCTCTTTTATGTGAAACACTGAAAGCTTAGCACTAAATATCGGCTGTCGGCTGATAAACCAAGAAGAGCGCCCTGTGGCGCTCTTACTCAATGTCTATAGATGGTCTTCAGCCCTCAGCGTCGCTTCCTGTCTTTGAGAAACATCCTTCGATTTCCAGGCAGGCAGATATTCCGCGTATTTTTGCTTAATGTCAGGCATATTATTTGTTGCCCACTTTTCTGCCTCCGGAGTCACTTCCACAAACTCGGCATTCTTCATCATTTTTTGCACACGCTCATTATCATATGAGAACTTAGCCGAATCATCATTCCTCACTGGATGAAGCGAGAACCGTGCCTTCCAAAACCCCATCCGTGGCGTCACTATCGAATAATAAGTTTTTCCTTCTTTTAATTCGGCTTTTAAAAAATCCGCCGACTCACCAACGACCATAAACATCCGTTCTCCACCTTCAGTATCGTACTTAACTTGCGTCTCGTCAGAAACGATACCGATAAACTCAGGCTCACCATTAGTTACATCGAACACGGATGCCTGAATCGCTTGTGCAACAAATGCAGAACGCACAAACACAACCTGAGCACTTCCGGACTCGGCATTATCCAGCTTTTGCGACTGCGCACTTTGCATCATGGTTGATTTACAACCTGAAAGTACAATGACTGCAACAAGGAGTGTGAGGATTTTTTTCATCTTAGAATTCCCTTTAAAAACAAAAAGAAAGCTGACCATAACAATTTAGTTACATTGTTGCCTGCTTTCTGTGTCCCGAGATCAAGTCCTTACAACAACCATCAAGCCAGTCTTCTTAACAGCATGGCCGTATTAAAGGATAACAGCCGCCAGCAGGCTAATGCGCCTAACAGGCCCACCACAAGAGCTCCGGCCAGAGGGGCCAAAACCCAGAACTCCAGGTGAATGCTGGCCTGCATACTAAATATCTGAGTCTGCAATAGATAAAGCGCCAACTCATTGGCCAGGGCCGCAATAAACCCAGCAACCAGCCCGATGATGACAAACTCCAGTACCACACTCAGGCGAATCATAAGTCCTTTGGCACCCAAGGTGCGCAGTATAGCCAGTTCCTGCAGCCGTTCATCCATACTGGCCTGTACCTGAGCGATAAGCACCAGGGTCCCGGCACAGAGTACCAGTATCAGAATAAATTCCACCGCTGCCGAGACCTGATCGATAATGCTGCGCAACTGATTGATGCGCGCATCCACATCGAAAAGGCTAACGGTGGGAAACGGTGCCATCAACGCCGCCAGCTCCGACTTTCGCTCAGTGGGTAAATAGAAGCTGGTAATATAGGTAGGTGAGAAGTCCGCCATGGCTTCGGGCTCGATCACAAAGTAAAAATTTGGCTGCATGGTTTGCCAGTTCACCTTCCGTAAGCTGGTGACCTCTACTTCCACTTGCTCACTGCCAATATTGAACCTGAGCTTATCCCCAAGGCCAATATTCAGCCGCTCCGCCACCTGGGACTCTACCGACACTTCCAGCACCGGATTGTCGTTATTTCCATGAAACTGCCCGGCAACAACCTGATTGGCGTTTTGCAGGTTATCCGACCAGGTAAGGTTGGACTCCCGTCCCAACCCCTGACGACCTTCATCGCCCTCTTCCTTACTGACATCGGTGCGTACCGTTTCATCATTAACCGCAGCAAAACGACCACGCACCACCGGATAAAAAGTTTGGGTACTGACATTCGCTTCACCAAAATGCTGCTTCACTTCCGGTAGCTTCTGCTCCGTGATGTTAATCATAAAATAATTGGGGGTGCCTTGAGGCAACTGATCCCGCCACTGTTGCACCATGTCATTGCGCATCACCAACACCACCAGCAATAACATGATGGTGATGGAGAAACTCATCAATTGGACCGAATTATCCATGGCGCGGCGTTTAATGCGTGCCCAGGCCAGTTGCCAAGCACCGATAGAGCCACCACCCAACTTACGCCCAAGGGCGATGAGCCCGTAAGTCACCACCAGTAAAGCCAACACCAGCACAATGCCCGATACAAATAATATGGCACTGATTTTCAGGTTACCGCTGTAAGCCCACATCAAACTAAAAATAGCACCACCGGCAGCGGCAAACTGCAGGGTTCGCGAACTGAGTGTCGCTTCAATGTCTTTTCGAAGCACACGTAACGGCGGCACTGAAAACAACTTAAGTAATGGGTAAAGTGAAAATAGCAACGAACACACTAAGCCGGTGAACAGCGATATTGCCAACGGACGCCAGTACCAGCCGCCCAGCGCGATATCCGCACGTTCAGCGATAAGTTCAGCCACCCAGGACTGAACGCCGTAGCCTATAATGCCGCCGACAAAAATCCCCAGGAGAGTGATAAAGACTACCTGCAATAAATACACACGTTTTACCAGCCTGCCACTGGCACCCAGTGTCTTCATGATGGCCACAGGATCATAATGGCGCTGACTGAAACGCTGTGCCGCTACCGCAATGGACACTGACGCCAATACAATGGCGAGCAAACTGGCCAACAGAAAATATTGCTCGGCCCGGTTCACCGCTTCGCCCAATGGCGAATCGTCGTCCTGTATACTGCGCCAGTAGTGAATGTCGCGATTAAGTTGCGGCTCCAGCCACTGGTAGTAGGCTTCCAGAGCCTGTTCTTCACCGGCAAACAGATAATCATAGTCGGTGCGACTGCCCGGCCCGGTCAGATTGGTGGCGGGCATGTCCTGACGACGCATCAACACCAGAGGATCACCACCAAACACATTGAAGCCGCCGTCGGGGAGCTCTGACAGTACTTCCGTCACAGTAAAGCTGCGATCACCAATTTCCACCTCGTCCCCTTTGCTCAACTTCAGGTTCTGAAACAGCCTTGAGTCGAGCCACACTTCACCGGAGGCTGGTAAACGGGACACTTCTTTGGCCTGCCCAAAGGGTTTATCAGCAATCTTAATCGTACCTTTCAGCGGATATTGATCATCGACAGCCCTGAGATCGGAGAGCACCAACTGACCATTGGCGAACACCATAGAGCGCAACTGGATCTTCTCAGCAACCCGCAACTCACGGTCATGCGCTTGCTGTATCCATTCCCGCGGCGCGGGCTTGTCCGAGCCCAACAGGCGATCGGCTGCAAGAAACTGAGCGGTACGTTCGGTTAAGGCCTCTTGCAACCGTTCACTAAACATAGACAGAGACAGCACTGCCCCCACAGACAATACGATGGCCGCCAGAATGACCGACAGTTCTCCGCGTCGGGCCTCGTGTTTAAAGAGTCGCCAGGCCAGCGACATCGCCAGTGTCCAGTTAGCTGGCATAACGACGACGCTCCTCTGTCACTTCAGTCAGGCTACCAGCCTGCATTTGCAGCTGGCGGTCGCAGTGGGCAGCGAGTTCGCTGTCATGGGTCACCAGAATCAAGGTGGTGCCGGCCTGTCGATTCAAGTCGAACAACAACTTCTCTACCCGCTCGCCATTATCGGCGTCCAGGTTACCGGTAGGTTCATCGGCGAACAGGATTTTCGGGCGAGTAATAAACGCCCGGGCTATGGCGACTCGCTGCTGTTCACCGCCACTAAGTTGGTTGGGATAGTGATGGCCGCGGGCTTCAAGGCCGACTTGCTCTAGCGCTTCCAGCGCTTTTTGCCTGGCGTTTTTTACTCCGGCAATCTGTGCCGGCAACATGATATTCTCCAGTGCAGTTAAACTTTGCACCAACATAAAGCTCTGAAAAATAAAGCCGACTTTCTCGCCCCTGACCTGAGCCCGGGCTTCTTCGTCCATGGCATGCAATGGCTGGCCATCAAGATAAATCTCACCTTCACTAACTTGATCCAACCCCGCCAACAAGCCCAGCAGAGTGGATTTACCGGAACCGGACGCGCCAACAATGGCAACCGACTCGCCCTGCTTGACTCTGACGTCGATCGGTTGAAGGATCTGAAGCGTACCATTGGTGGTGGTCACCGATTTTGTGACTGCTTTTGTTTCTATCATCATAAAGAGGCCAATTGCATCGTGCTGAATAAAATTAAACTACTGCTAGTGCTTATACCCCTGCTAGTGATTTCAGATCAAGTGAATGCCAAGCAGGTTAAGCTACTGATCCTGGGAGATAGCCTAAGCGCTGCCTACGGCATGAAGCAAGAACAAGGCTGGGTTAATTTGTTACAAAATAAATGGCAGGACAAAAGCATCACGCTGATCAATGCCGCCATCTCCGGCGAGACCAGTCAGGGTGGACTCGCGCGTTTACCGCGACTATTAAATCAACACAATCCCAGCCACCTTCTGATCGAACTCGGAGGCAACGACGGTCTGCGAGGCTACCCGGTGAACAAGCTTAAACATAATTTAGGGGCTATGATCGAGCTGGCCCGCCAACAGAATGTCAAAGTATTACTGCAAGAGATCCAAATCCCGACCAATTTTGGCCGCCGCTACACAGACATGTTTACCAACAGTTTCAGCGAGGTCGCCGAAAATTACGATATGCCTTTAATTCCCTTCTTTTTGCAGGATATCGCCACCGATGACAGCCTGATGCAAAACGATCGCATCCACCCGAATGAACGCGCCCAGCCCAAGATCAGCGACTTCATGGCTCAACAATTGAGCCCTTACTTATTTTAACTGCTCAACTTTTGAGCTAAACTATAACGTACTATTTTTCGATTCGGAGTGATTATGGAAGTCGGTTCAACCAGCTTACAAAATGCCACCACTCAACAAGCAGCAGTTAATACGCAGCAAGAACGTCGCGATTTGCAAACACAGCAAAACCAACAGCAAAATGTGGAGCAACAGCAGCAAGCACAGCAAACCGCTTCTACTACCCCCGGTGAGCGAGTCGGTTCTATAGTGGACATACAAGCCTGATTAACGCTTACCCCAATTTGCATAAAAGCGGCAAGCCTCAAAACTTGCCGCTTTTCGTTTGGCCCATTATACCAATCCGTATAAAGGTTTATCACTCAGCAAGAGCTAAAAGGTGCTCTGACAAGGCAGGTTACCGAAGGTTTATTGGGGCTAAATCGAGGTAGCCTAACACAGTCAGAGTGCCTTTTAGCCTTGCCCATGAGGAGCGGCCAGAAGGCCTTACCTCTGTGTTGGCGCTTTTTGACATAGCACCACTATGCCTGCAAAGCACCGCCTTGATCTAAGACCTTCTGACCCGCTCTGAATGGTTAAACCTTATATACGGATTGGTATTAATCAAAAAGCCCCGCCAAATGGCGGGGCTTTCCATTACAGATTAGTGCTTTGTCCTAGGGACGCACATAGCCGTGCGGCTTATCTTGTTCCAGGTTTAGATAACGATCTCTAAGCTTGGTCTGGCGGGATTCGAGGTTGACCTCCTCGCCATTGATAACCACATGCTCAGGAGCCTCCATGACTTCCAGAGGATCGCCGGACCAGACCACCACATCGGCGACTTTGCCCGCTTCCAGGCTGCCATAGTCGGTGTCCACGCCAAAGATCCTGGCGGTGTTGATGGTCAGCGCCGCCAGGCCCTCCTCCCAGGGTAGGCCATAAGAAACCGCATTACCGGCATGCTGGGTCGCAAGGCGGATATTATGTGTTTCCACACCAATGGCAATGGTCACCCCTGCCTCACTCAGGCGGCTGGCGTTGGCCAGGGTCGCGCCCAACTGATCGAAAGCATAGGGCAGATTGGATTCGGGGTTAAGGATTACCGGAATGTCCGCATCGGCCAGCTCATCGGCAACGCGCCAGGCCTCAGAGCCCTCCAGCAATACCAAATCTAATTTTGAATAGCGGTCTTTAAGGGCAATTATCTGGCGAATATCTGAGGCACGATGGGCTTCGATCACCAGCGGCATCTGGCCCTGTACCACCGGGATTAGCGCATTGACGTCCTCCTTGGGGAACTGACCATACCAGCGATCATTCGGTCCCAACTTATCGCCGTTCAGACTATCGGCGGTGGCCAGCGCATCATCCAGCTTGGGCCACAGTGCCGCGCGGGAGCCGCCGTTGTCATCGGCGCCGTCGTTATCCACCGCCAGCACCATCAGCGCCTTAGACTTGATGACAGGGTTAGCATTATCACCCAGAGTGATCACCGCGCCCTGGCCATGGAATAGCCGGTTGGTATGTGACATGGCGCTCACCGCCGAGGTAAAGCCCTCGATACGGCTAATCGGGATCAGACTGGAGTCTGGGTTGATGGCATAGGACACATCCAAGGCTGCTCCCAGCGGCGAATAACTGTCCAGTGTGTGGGAGGCGTCCACAGTACCGGCCGAATACCCTACTTCCACGAGTCCCAATTGAGTAAAGGCACCGATAAGGCCTGGTGTGACGACCTTATCTCTGGCATCGATCACTCGGTAACCGGCCGGTACCTCACCACCAGAGGTGACCGACTCTATACGGCCGTCGCTGATCAATACGGTAGCATTTTGCACTGCCCCCAGGCCATTCATGGTGTGGGTATAACCGCCTACAATGGCAATATCCTCGGCCAGCGCCTGAGTGGAGCACAAGCCGGCAATTAAGGTCGCTAAAGCTAATTTTTTCATTTCACGTCTCCTTCTCCGGTTTGCCCTAACTCAAAGTCGCGCACCGGCCAACTGTCCGGATTCTGACGATCATAAGCCAGACCGCCGTCGATATAGACTCGCTCGGCTTGAGCATAGGTAGAGAACGGATCGGTGCTCCAGAGCACCAAATCGGCATTTTTGCCCGCTTCCAGTGAACCGGTCTGATCGAAAATACCCAATGACTTGGCCGGATTGGCCGACAGCCAGGTCCAGGCGACCGCCTTATCCAGTTCGATACCGGCGCGCTGACCGTCGGACAGTGCCTTGGACGCTTCCTGGTTTAGCCTTTGAATACCTAGGTCACTGTCTGAGTGAACAATGGCGCAGGCGCCCGCCTGCTCCACCATGGCGATATTCTCGCGAATGCCGTCGTAGGCTTCCATCTTAAAGCCCCACCAGTCGGCCCACATGGATGAGCAGACATTATTCTCGGCCAGAAGATCGGCGATCTTGTACGACTCCACCGCGTGGTGGAAAGAGGTGATCTGATAATCAAATTCTTGCATCAGATCCATCATGGTGCCCATATCATCGGCCCGATAGCAGTGCATATGCACCAGGATCTCTCCCTCTAGCACACCGGCGAGTGTTTCCAGCTTCAAGTCGCGTTTAGGCGGAGTGGGGTTCTTGCCAGCCCTATGATCTTCGCGGTATTGATCCCACTTACGCATGTAGTCCTGCGCATCAGCCCAGGCCTGACGGTATCCGGCGACGTTACCCATACGGGTTGAAGGCCCACCTTTGTCACCATACACCCGCTTGGGGTTTTCACCACAAGCCATCTTCATGCCATAGGGCGCGCCGGGAAATTTCATGTCCTGAATAATGCGGTTGGGGAGGTTTTTCACCGTTACCGCTCGGCCGCCCACTAAGTTGGCCGAGCCTGGCAGTATTTGCATGGCGGTCACACCACCGGCCAGTGCACGCGGAAAGCCCGGGTCCTGAGGCCATATAGAGTGTTCGGCCCAAACCTCGGCCGTAACCGGGTTCGTCATTTCGTTACCATCGGCGTGGGAGTGAGTATCCGGAGTAGCATACACACCTAAGTGACTGTGGTTATCGATGATCCCCGGCGTTACCCATTTGCCAGTACCATCAATCACCTCAGCCCCTTCAGGCGCGTCGATGGACTCACCCACTTGGATGATCTTACCATCTTTAAACAGCACCGCACCGCCGTCGATACGCCCACCCACGCCGTCTAAAAGGGTGACATTGGTGATCAGCACATGCTCGGCTGGTAAAGGTTGATAGGTGCTGGGGTATGGATCTTTGTCGATTTCCACCAACGGCTTCTGCTCTGTATCGGCCTTCTGACCACAGGCGGCCAGGAGGCCTGCCGTCACAGCCGCCAGTAGCAGTCGCTGGCCATTCTTATAGTGTAATTTCATGGTGTTCCCTGTCGTTTTTCTATGGTTGCTTGGGAAAGAGAGCGACAGGCCGTGCGAAGAGGCCTTGTCGCCATTACCAACAATAGAGCAAAACGACACGTCCGGATCAACTTAAAACCAAGGCGTCCGGGACCAATGACAGATTAGTGCGACTAATTAGCCTGGCACGCAAACTGAGATCAGGCTGCCAGATGGGGCAGAATATCCTCAGCGGTTTTTAAGACCCGTATGGTCTTGAACAGCGCTTCTGCTTCCGGATATTGCAGTTTCAGATATCCGAGCCATTGCTTGACCCTGTTGGGATAGTACTTGCCCTTATCGCCGTATATTTCATAGCCTGAGTAACTGGCCAGCAGTTCCTTGACCTCCGGCCAGCTCATAGGCGTTTGATGGCCGCGCACCACCTGCCCCAGGTTAGGCATAGCCAGTGCGCCCCGTCCGAGCATAATATCGCCGCAACCAGACTGAGCAATGCAGTTTAAGGCATCCTGACGCTGCCAGATCTCGCCGTTGGCGATAACAGGGACATCCACCACCTGACGAATCTTATCGATCCAGTCCCAGTACGCCGGCGGTTTATAGCCTTCCGTTTTGGTGCGGGCATGCACGGTAATAAGACCAGCCCCACCCTCGGCCAGGGCTCTTGCGTTATCCAGTGCTAGAGACTTATCCTCAAAGCCCAGACGCATCTTGGCAGAAACTACCTGATTTGAGGGCACCGCCTGCCTGACCGCCTGCATAATTTGATACAGCGTCTCGGTCTCTTTCAGCAGTACCGCCCCGCCTTTGGATTTGTTGACTGTCTTGGCCGGGCAACCAAAGTTCAAATCCACACCATGTGAGCCAAGCTCAATCGCCCGAACGGCGTTTTCCGCCAGCCACTCGGGGTATTGTCCAAGCAGTTGTACCCGAACCGGCGTGCCCGCATCGGTCAATCCCCCTTGCTTTAGCTCCGAGCACTGACGATAAAACACTCGTCTCGGCAAGCGCTGATCGACTACCCGCACAAACTCGGTCACACAGAGGTCATAACCACCGATCTTTGTCAGCATGTCCCGCATTAACGCATCCACCACGCCTTCCATCGGTGCCAGAGTGATGCTTTTCGGTTTTGTCATCAACGGATTCTCGGGTACAGTGATTGGGAGCGCGAAGTGTATCAAACCATCTCTAAGGGGGCAGTAATATCGTGAACGAGAGCATGAATTGGCTCGACCTGACCGCCATCGTTTGGTTTTTCAGTATCTGGATTGGCTATACCCTGTTTGCCAAACGAAAAGCACGCTCGGTGTCATGCCTTGCCAGTGAGTTACGCCAAAAGCGTACCCGCTGGATGAGCCAGATGCTACTCAGGGAAAACCGGGTGGCTGATGTATCGATCATCTCAACCCTGGAGCGCAACATCACCTTCTTCGCCTCGAGTTCCCTGCTGATACTGGCTGGTTTACTGACCGCCATGGCTTCTATCGACAAGTTGGAGCGCATGCTCGAGCAGTTAGCCTTACCCTCCCCGCAAAGCCCGGAACAGATCCAGCTTAAACTGCTGGTGTTGATCATTATTTTTGTGTTTGCGTTTTTCCAGTTTACCTGGTCGCTGCGCCAATATGGCTTTGCCGGTGTACTGGTGGGCGCCGCCCCTAATGGCAACGTACTCACCGAGCAGGAGGTGGAAGACTATGCGAATCGCACCGCTAAGGTGGTGGATCAGGCGGGCCACAGCTTTAACTATGGTCTCAGAGCCATTTACTTTTCACTGGCGACCCTGTCCTGGTTTATCAGCACCGAGCTGTTTATGGCCTCCTCGGTAGTGACCATGCTGGTGATGCACCAACGAGAATTCCACTCCAAGGCTTTAAGGGCTCTGAAAGACAGTCACTAAGGTTCTCTATGGAAAGGGGTGCCGGTAAAAGCAATGGTTTCCAGTGTTTCCTTCCAGTTACGGAAAATAGCAGGCTGCTCTTCTAGTTGCTTGTGCAGGTGTTTCGTTCCTACAGGCAGGAATGACTGCTGACTGCGTTTTTCCTTCTCCACCTCGAAACATCCCGCAGTTAAAGGGTTTAGTGACATATTTTCGTCTAGCTGCTTTGGTAAGCGTCGATGATCTCTTATAGTATTAAAAAACAGTCGGTCAATCGCGTTTAAACTCTCCAACTCGTCATCAAAGCTACTCAAGTCCAACTTATACTTATCCAGAGTCTGATTAAAAGTCTCGTAAATGACACAGGGAAGCTGCTTGCGACTTAAATAATACTCTTGAATGGCATGGATATCTTCGGTGATTCCTACAGTGTCAAACTGCTCTAAGACTTGATGCGCAGCGACACTGCCATCAAAACCTGGCTGCTCAACCGCTTCAGGCCCGCTTGGGTTCAACTGCTTCACCATCAAGTTTTGATTGTCAGGCTCCGCGATAAATGCTTTGAAACCTTCAACACTGGGCTGCTCTTGCGCGCGCATACATTGATAGGTGTAGGAAGACTTCACACGTTTGACAGGATCTCTCACTATGGTGACAAGCTCAACAGGTTGAGGAAACTGCTTGTGCATTCCAAAACTCACATGTCCGGACAACCAGCTACATTTAGCATTTGGATGCTGCCGTAATTGAGCCAGAAGGCTGTCCATATCCGATTGACCACCGAGCCTCACTTGAGCTCCCGCCGAGAGGTACTGTAATGGGCGCCCCTTAGCCAGTAGATTCTGCAAATGACCCGACAACTGGAAAATATTGGTTAAAGAGATGCCACCGGTTTTGGGCACATGATAGAAAAATATGGGCTTATCCAGCGGAGTCACACCTTGAAAGCTTCTTAGGAAGTGAAGATGTTTATTCGCCTGCTGCGCTAATTGATGAATAGTGTTTGTCATAAATACCTACGAATATTCCAGCTCTAGAGCACCTTTGTTAACGATATTCTTTACCGCGCTTGGCCAGTCGGAAAACTGCGCAGGGTTCGACTCCAGTTGTTCGACAAGATAGCGCGTTCCCATCAGACCACCTGTTTGTTGAGAGCTTTTTTCTTTCTCCAGTTCGTAGCAGATTGCCGTTACACCATGTAAAGGCTCCATCTCAAAGAGAGATAGATCGGGTAACTTCCGGTTTCGGCGCAACAGTTGGTACAAGTCCATATCCCGCCGGTTGTTTTCGATAATCAACTGATCATAATGACTTAAATCCAACTTATATTGGGGGAGGGTTTGGTTGAATCTTTCATAAGTCACACAAGGTAGTCCTAAGCGACTTAGGTAAAATTCTTGAAAGAGCTTAAGATCTGAGATGTCGCCAATATAGTCAAAAGATGAGGCAATGCGCTCAGCCCAATCATTTATACCCACGTCCTCTACAAGCTCATCTTTAGGCACGCAGAGCTGCTTAAACATGACATCTTGATTATCGGGGCTTCCGATAAAACACTCAAAATCGTCCATAGAAGGCTTCTTCTGGCTGCGCATACACTTATATTGATAGGCCGACTTCACCCTATGGATAGGATTTCGGATAATGGTCATCAGCTCGGTGTCATTGGGTAAGAACTCATGGGTACCAAAGGGGACATGCCCCGCGATCATTTCACATTTGGCAGCGGGATTTTGTTCCAGCTTTTTAGCGAAATCTGCAAGCTGTTCGGGACTATCCACACGACCACTAACTCCCCCTTGCCCCCCAAAGCTTGGCTGTACTCGGCAGAGCCTTTGGTAAATCTGCTTAGCGAGCATAATGGTATTGAAAAAGGATAATCCGCCTGTTTTAGGGATATGATAAAAGAAAACCGTTTTATCGAGTCGATTCTTTGTCCTAAATGACCTTAAAAAATTAAGATCAGGATTTAACGAGCTCAATTTATTATCAATAGAAGTCATGCTTTTATTTTCCTTATTACCCCGTTAGTACCTTGGCTGGAGCCACCCTGGCCGCCTTAATCGCCGGATACAGGGTGGCGATAGTACTTAATGCCAGCGCGATGAACATCGTTATGCCCACATCATCCCACTTAAGCTGGCTTGGCAGAAAATCGATAAAATAGATATCGCCAGAAAGCAGTCGAACTTGAATCAGATTTTCCAGCCAGAGCACCAAGTCTGAGATATTCAATGCCAACAACACGCCGACAGCGCTACCAACCAAGGTGCCAATGAGCCCATTGAGCAGGCCTTGCAGCATAAATACCTTAATGATCATGCCATGGCTCGCGCCCATGGTTTTTAGCATGGCGATCTCACCGCGCTTTTCATTTACGGCCATCACCAAGGTGGAGACAATATTAAAACAAGCCACCGCGATTAACAGGGTTAATGCCAGATAGACCACCATACGGACTAACTGAATATCCTGATACAGGTGCCCATGAGTTCGGGTCCAGTCGGAGATATAAACGTGCTGAGGAAAGTCGAAGCCAATACGACGCATTAGCCTTGGAGCCTGATAGGGATCAGCAAAGCCAAATTCCAGGCCTTGAGCGCCACTGTCGATGCCCGCTGTTTCGGCGGCCAAAGACAAATGTACCAAGCCCATGTGATTATCCAGTTCACCGCCAATATGCAAACTACCGGCGACCGTCAACCACACCGACTTAGGGGCACTGAATTTGTCCTCCCCCAGGCGCGGGAGTAACACCTGAACTTTATCCCCCGGGTTAAGTTTAAGCTCATCCATCACACCTTCACCCAGCAACACCCTATCGGGATGGCCTTTAAATCGTTGCCACTGGCTTTCATCGAGCAACTGTCGATAGCGGTGACTGCCGCCAAGCGATGGGTCTAACCCGGTCAGCTCCACCGCCTTCATTTCGCGGCCCTTTTGCAACATAGCGGTCATCCGGGTGATGGGCACCACATAATCCAGTTCCCTGATGGCCTGTAATCGCTCGACCTGCTCGGGCCAGTACTCAATGCCCGAGGGGGCCACAGCCATAAGATCGCCGTGGGGCAAAACGGCCAGCAGGCGGTCTTTCAACTCCCGCTCGAAGCCATTCATCACCGACAGCATCAGGATCATCACAGCGCAGCCCAGGCCGATGCCCAGAGTGGAAGACGCCGAGATAAAGGAGGTAAAGCCGCTTTGACGTTTGCTGCGGCGAAAGCGCCAGGCCAATTGCCACAACAGCTTCATGGAATATCCACCAACTCACCATTGTGCAGAGTATACTGGCGGTCCAGTCGATCGGCCAGATGCTGGTCATGCGTCACCACGACAAAGCTGGTTTGCAGCGAATCGGTCAATTCCTTAAGCAGTCTGTAGATCTGTTCGGCGGTCTTGTTGTCAAGGTTGCCGGTTGGCTCATCGGCTAACACCAGCTTGGGGTGATGCACCAGCGCCCGGGCGATAGCCACCCGCTGACGCTCACCACCAGAGAGCTCCGACGGCTTGTGGGCGGCACGATGCTCCAGGCCTACTTTACAAAGCATCTTTCGGGCCTGATGCTCCGCATCACGGGTGGACTGTCCGCCGATCAGCAAGGGCATGGCGACATTTTCCAGCGCCGTAAACTCTGGCAACAGATGATGAAACTGATACACGAAGCCCAGCTGCCTGTTACGAAACTGTTCCTGCTGGCGCTGGTTGAGCTTAAAGATATTCTTACCTTCAAACAACACCCTACCCTTGTTGGGAGTATCCAGCGCCCCCAGCAAATGCAACAGGGTACTCTTGCCAGAACCGGAACTACCGACAATGGCCAGTTGTTCGCCGGTACGCACCTTAAAGTCCACCTCGCTGAGCACCTGGACCGATTCAGGCCCCTCATCATAACTTTTGGACAAATGCTGACATTCCAGCAATACCGACATGGAAATTCTCCTTGCTATTCGTATCTGAGAGCCTGAGCGGGCATCACTTTAAGGGCTTTAAAGGCTGGGTAAAGAGTTGCCAAAAAGCTTAACAATAAACACCCCATCACCATGACTAAGATATTGGCGGGCTGCATTTGTACCGGAATGGGACCGGCACCGGGAAACAGGTTCACGCCCATCAGCCCCATAATTGTGGTCAGCTGACTGGCAATCAACACCCCGCCTATCAGCCCGAATAGTACCCCCTTGGCGCCATTATATAAGCCGGTAAACAGGAAGATGCGCATCACCTGCCCAGGCGCCATACCCATGGTGCGCAATATGGCGATATCACCGCTCTTCTCGGTCACGACCATGACCATGGCTGAGACAATATTAAAAGCGGCCACGGCAATGATCAGCCCCAGCATCAGACCCATCATATTTTTTTCCATCTTGACCGCATCGAATAAAGGCCCCTGACGCTCTCGCCAACTCTGATACTTCACCTCTCGCTTGTCGAGCACTTCAGCCACCGGCTGCCAATCAAACGCATCGTCTAAAAACAGACGCCAGTGAGCACGCCGTTCCACTTGAGTACGCAATAGCCTGGCGATATCCTGGATATGGCTCAGCACCACCTTGTCATCCATCTGCGAGCCTAAATCGAATATCCCGACCACAGTAAACTGACGCTGACTGGGAAAACGTCCCAAAGGAGTAAACACGCTCGCTTCGGCAGACATCAGGCGCACCCTGTCGCCGACTTTTATCGATAGAGCCGAGGCCAGTGCCCTTCCGATCAAAATCTCATAACGCCCCCCCTCCAGCGGCATTTCCCCGGCAATAAGATGCTGACCTACCGCCGAGGCGGAGCCTATCGTCTCGGGAGACACGCCTTGTAACTGAACGCCCTTTAAGGCGCTGGCGGACTGAATCAGCGCCTCCGTTTCGATATACGGAGCGTAAGCCTGAATCCCCGACAAGCCGGTGATTTCAGGTGACAGGGGTTTATCAACGGGCTGTTCGAGGACAAAGTGGGGCATCAGTCCCAGAATGCGGTCTTTTAGCTGACCTTCAAAGCCATTCATCACCGAGGAGATGGTGATCAGAGCCGCCAAGCCCAGAGCGATACCGGCTACCGAGAACACATTAATGAAAGCCACAAAGGGGTTGCCCTTGCGAGTTCTTGCATAACGAAAGCCAATATAGGTGGACAGCGACTGAAACATGGGAAGATCGCTCATGAGTAACGGCGTGTGGCACCTGCCTTTTGCTGCCTAAAAATGCAGCGCCATAAGGCAAGAAATCACT